>NZ_AP025032.1:4427500-4577500 GCF_019973775.1 Aureimonas sp. SA4125
CCCGCGCCGTGCCGACGCCGCCGCTCCCCCAGCCGAGCGCGGCCGCGCAGGCGATCCTGTCCCTGTTGGCCGGCGATGGCCACCCCGTCGACGAGCCCGCCGTCGGCGGCCCTGGGCCCCTCGGCGCGGCCTAGCGTTTCCGGCGATTCCCGGGATCGCGCGAAACGCTGGCCTTCAACCTGCCGCGCCTGATAGGGCGAAAAACCGGTTCCCACTCTTTCGCCCGGCGCTCACATCCAGCGCGGGCATCCGCGCCTTCTCCGGCTGCCCGCCGCCGAGCCGCATGACCCAGAACGACGAACGGCGCCCTCTCGGGCGCCGTTCGTCGTTCGATATTCCGGAGAGAAGACCCGGCCGAGCCGGGAGCCGGCCGGGCTCGTCCCGGGCTCAGCTCGCGTCGGCAGCCGGCTCTTCGGCCGGGGCGTTCTTGGCGGCTTCCGCTGCCTCGGCCGCCTCGGCGGCGGCAGCTTCGGCGGCCGCGGCATCGGCTTCGGCCTTCTCGCGGGCGTCGATCACCTTCTGCTCGCGCTCGGCAATGCGCTCCTGCGCCTTCTTGCCCGGCAGGCCCTTGGTCTCGTTCTTGCGCTCGGGGCGGTTGGCGATCCCCGCCTGGTCGAGGAAGCGCAGCACCCGGTCGGTCGGCTGTGCGCCCTCGCCGAGCCAGTACTTGATCCGCTCCTCGTTCAGCGTGACGCGCACGGCGTCCTTGGCGAGCATCGGGTTCCACGAACCGATGGTCTCGACGAAGCGACCGTCGCGCGGGCTGCGGGCATCGGCGACGACGATGTGGTAATAGGGGCGCTTCTTAGAGCCGGCACGGGCAAGACGCATCTTCAGGGGCATGGCATTCTTCCTTGATTGATATCTCAGTTGCTTGTCGAAAGGACCGGAGCCGGCCCCTATTTCTTCTTGCCGGGAAACCCGGGAAATCCGCTGCCGGGAAGGCCGGGGAGGCCGCCGCCGCCAAAGCCCGGCGGCAGGCCTTTCGGCAGGCCGGGCATGCCGCCCGGCATCCCCCCCGACTGCGCCATCTTGGCCATGGCCTCGAGCTGCTTGGGATCCATCTTGGAGAGATCGGGCATGCCGCCCATCCCGCCACCGCCGCCCAGCCCGAGCTTGGCGCCGAGGCCGCCCATCAGCTGACCCATCATGCCGCCCTTGCCCTTCGTCATCGACTTCATGACGTCGGCCATCTGGCGGTGCATCTTGAGAAGCTTGTTGATGTCGGCCGAGGTGGTGCCGGAACCCGCCGCGATGCGCTTCTTGCGGGAATGCTTGAGGATGTCGGGATTGCCGCGCTCGGCTGCCGTCATCGACGAGATGATCGCGAGCTGACGCTTCAGCATCTTGTCGTCGAGGCCGGCCGCGGCGGCCTGGTCCTTCATCTTCGCCATGCCGGGCATCATGCCCATCACGCCGCCCATGCCGCCCATCTTCTGCATCTGGCCGATCTGGTCGGCGAGATCGTTGAGGTCGAACTTGCCCGACTGCATCTTCTTGGCCATCGACGCGGCCTTTTCCGCGTCGATGTTTTCCGCCGCCCGTTCGACGAGCGAGACGATGTCGCCCATGCCGAGAATGCGGTCGGCGATGCGCGAGGGATGGAAATCCTCCAGCGCATCCATCTTCTCGCCGGTGCCGATCAGCTTGATCGGCTTGCCGGTGACGGCGCGCATGGAGAGCGCCGCGCCGCCGCGGCCGTCGCCGTCGATGCGGGTGAGGACGATGCCGGTGATGCCGACGCGCTCGTCGAAGGAGCGGGCAAGGTTCACCGCATCCTGGCCGGTCAGCGAGTCCGCGACCAAGAGGATTTCGTGCGGCTTCGAGCGTGCCTTGATCTCGGCCATCTCGGCCATCAGAGGCTCGTCGATATGGGTACGGCCGGCGGTGTCGAGGATGAGGACGTCGTAGCCGCCGAGCTTTGCCGCCTGCGCGGCACGGCTGGCGATGTCGACCGGATCCTGGCCGGCGATGATCGGCAGGGTGGCGACGCCCGTCTGCTCGCCCAGGATCCTCAGCTGCTCCTGCGCGGCGGGGCGGCGCGTGTCGAGCGAGGCCATCAGGACACGCTTGCGCTGCTTCTCGGTCAGGCGCTTGGCGAGCTTGCCGGAAGTCGTTGTCTTGCCCGAGCCCTGCAGGCCGACCATCATGATGGTGACCGGCGCGGCGGCATTCAGGTCGATCGGCGACTGCTCCGAGCCGAGCGTGGCGACCAGTTCGTCATGGACGATCTTGACGACCATCTGGCCCGGACGGATCGACTTCAGGATCTCCGCGCCGACGGCTTTCGTGCGCACCCGGTCGGTGAAGGAGCGCACGACTTCGAGCGCGACGTCGGCCTCGAGCAGCGCGCGGCGAACCTCACGCAGCGCCGCCGAGACGTCGTCGGCCGAGAGCGCGCCGCGCCCGGTCAGGCCGTTGAGGATCGAACCGAGCCGGTTCTGAAGCGAATCGAACATGTCTTCCCTTCCGTCTCGTCCGCAAAGCCCGGCGCCACGGCGCCGCTTCTCCTTGCAGAATGTGGTGACGGACCAGCAACCGCAACATGCCGCAAAAGCCCAAAGCAAAGCGTCATCCGCGGGCGACACTCGCTGGCGGATGGTGACCTCCGTGCGACTCTGGATGAGGGACACGGTCGGCGGCTCGCGGACGGACTGTCGCGGATTTCACCGGGGTAAAGCACGGTTTGGGGGCGATGGTCAAGGAAGCCAGAGGCGCAGGCTGCCGGGCTGTCATCGCAAGGCCTGCTCCCCGCGCGCCCCGCGCCCCGCGGCGCCGGCCTTCGAGAGCCATGCCGGTCAGACGCCCTGGCTCAGGTATCGACGGTCACCCCTGCAAGCCGGCGATCCCACCCTATATGCCGAAAGCCACCGTCCTTCCACGAGGCCTTCCGCTGAAACCCTTCGTCAATCCTTACTACACCGGCCCCGTCTCCGACCATTTCGACGGCAAGCGCTTCTTCAATCCCGGCGGCGAGATGCCGGCCTCGCTCCGGCAGATCTGGGAGTGGCAGCGTTCGGGCCAGCGACGGAAATGGCCGCTCGCGGCGCCGAGCCCCTTCGCGGCGGACATTCCGCCGCCGGAAGTGACGGGCGAGGCGGCGCGCATGGTCGCGGTCGGGCATGCGAGTTTTCTCCTGCAGACGGGCGGGCTGAACATCCTGTTCGATCCGGTCTGGTCGGACCGCTGCGCACCGCCGATCGGGCCGAAACGCCACAATGTGCCGGGCATCGCCTTCGACGACCTGCCGGAGATCCACGTCGTCTGCGTCTCGCATTCGCATTACGACCACATGGACCGGCCGACGCTCGAACGTCTCCACGACCGGCACGGGCCGCGCTTCGTCGTGCCGCTCGGCTGCGACGCGCTGATCCGAAGCTTTCGCAAGACGGCGGAGGTGTCGGCGCACGACTGGCACGAGCGGGTGGCGCTGTCGGGCGACGTCGCGCTGACGCTCGATCCGACGCATCACTGGTCGGCACGCGGCATCGCCGACCGGCGGATGACGCTCTGGGCGTCCTTCGCGGTGGAGACGCCGGCCGGGCTCGTCTATGTCGTCGGCGATTCAGGCTTTCACGGCGGCGAGAATTATCGTGCCGCAAGGCTTCGCTATGGCGCACCGAAACTCGCCGTCCTGCCGATCGGTGCCTATGCGCCGCGTGCGGTGATGCGGCCGCAGCATCAGGATCCGGACGAGGCGGTGCGGGCGGCGCGGTTTCTGCAGGCGGAAATGTCGCTCGGCAGCCATTTCGGCACTTTCCAGCTGACCGACGAGGCGCTGGAAGATCCGGTGGCGCGTCTCGGCGCGGCCTTGGCGCGCTGGGACGTCTCGCCGGCACGCTTCCTGCCGGCGCATCCCGGCCGGGTCCACCTGCTGCCGCATGCGATCGATGCGCCGCTGCCGGCGCCCCTCGCACCAACCGCGGAAGCGGTGGCGCCGACGGATCACGCAGCCCTTCCGACGGCGATAACGGCGACGGCCACGGCCAAATGAGCCCTCTTGCCTTTCCTCCCCCGCGCCCGACTCTTGCTGCCAGCCTCGCCGGTATCGGTGCGGATCCTATCGGGAGACTGCCATGATCTGGACGATCCTGCTCTGCACACTGACGGGCCTTGTCCTGGCGGCGACGCTCCTCTCCTTCGTGCGCGTCGCCCATGGCTTCTTCCGCAGCTTTTCCTTTCCCCGCCTCCAGATCTTCGCGGTCGCGGTGGTGCTCCTGCCGCTCATCATCCTCTTCGTCCGGCCGATGGGCCTGATGGAAGTGACGGCCGCGGCGGACCTGGCGACCATCGTCATCCAGGCACTGTCGATCCTCCCGTTCACGCCGCTCTGGCGCAGGCAGTCCAAGGCCAAGGCGGCGAGCGAGGTCGGCGACGAGAGCGTCACCATCCTCTCCTGCAATGTGAAGATGTCGAACCGCGACTATGACGCGACCCTGCGCATGACGCGCGAGGGCGATCCCGACATCGCCGTCTTCATGGAGACCGACCAGCCCTGGTGCGACGCGCTCGATTCCTTGCGCGAAACGCTGCCGCATGTCGTCGCCGCGCCCGAGGACAATGCCTACGGCATGATCCTCTTCTCGCGGCTTTCCCTCAGCGACATCCGGATCGACCATCTGGTGATGGACGAGGTTCCCTCGATCACCGTGACGGTGACGCTTCGGGACGGCCAGCGCTTTCGCCTGCACGCCGTCCACCCCGAGCCACCGGTGCCCTCGGTCGATTCGGTCGGGCGCGATGCGGAGCTTCTTCTCGTTGCCGACATCGTCTCGAAGGAAAGCCTGCCCTCGGTCGTCTCGGGCGATCTCAACGACGTCGCCTGGTCGCATACGACACGGCTGTTCCAGCGGGTCTCTGGCCTTCTCGACCCGCGCATCGGCCGCGGCTTCTACAACACCTTCGACGCGCGCTTTCCGTTCCTGCGCTGGCCGCTCGACCACCTGTTCCACGACGCGCGTTTCGCGCTCGTCGACATGCAGCGCCTGCCGGCTGGCGGCTCCGATCACTTTCCGATGCTGTTCCGTCTTGCCTTGACCCCAAACACGGCGGGCGCGGCGGAACCACAGCCGGAAGACGCAGAGGACCGGGCGGAAATGCGCGAGATCGTCGCCGAGAGCGAGACGCTCGACCGCGCGGCGATCGGCGTCGACTGGGAAAAATAATGCCGCGAGGGGCTGAAGAGGCCGGTGACCACGTTGCCACCCACGTCTCCAGCCCCTCGCGGCGCTTCTTTGCGTCTCAGATCACGCCCGGCAGCTGTCGCCGAAGGGGAGAACGGAACCCTCGCCCGGCTTCATCGACAGTTTTCCCGGGCAGGATTTCCCCGGGGCTAGAATTCCTCCCAGCCGTCGGCCGCCGGGGCGGCACTGCTGGTCGTGCGCATCTGCGCGACTGGTGCACGCGGCCGCGACGCGGCGGGTCGCGAGGGTGCACGACCCTTCGGGGCGGCCGTGGCGCGGCCGGATCCGGCGCTGGTGCGGAAGGTTTGGACCATCCCGGCCAGCGTATCGGTCTCGTCCGACAGCGTCTGCGCCGCAGCCGTCGCCTCTTCGACCATCGCCGCGTTCTGCTGTGTCACCTTGTCCATCTGATCGGCCGCAGCCGAGACCTCGCGCAGACCGACCGCCTGCTCCTTGGCGCTGCGGGCGATCTCGGTGACGACGCCGGTCATCTCGCCGACCTGGGTGACGATCTGCTCCAGCGCCTTGCCGGAGGCGGTGACGAGGTCGACGCCCTCTCCCACCTGCTTCGACGAGAGCGAGATCAGATCCTTGATCTCCTTGGCGGCCTCGGCCGAACGCTGAGCAAGCCCGCGGACTTCCTGTGCGACCACCGCGAAACCGCGACCGGCCTCGCCCGCACGCGCCGCCTCGACGCCGGCATTCAGCGCCAGAAGGTTGGTCTGGAAGGCGATCTCGTCGATGACGCCGATGATCTTGGTGATCTTCTCAGAGGATTCCTCGATCTGGCTCATCGCCAGCACTGCCTTGGCGACGATTTCGCCGCCCTTTTCGGCGTTCTGGCGGGCCGTATGCGCCGTCCCCTGCGCCCGTGCTGCCCCCTCGGCGGTCTGGTTGACGCCCGTCGCCACCTGGCTCAGCGCGGCCACAGTCTCTTCCAGGCTCGCCGCCTGCTGCTCGGTGCGTTGTGCGAGATCGTTGGAAGCGACCGTGATTTCGGCAAGGCCGGTCCGGATCGTGGCGACGCCCGTGACCACCGAGCCGATCGCCGATTCCAGCGTGGCGACGCTGTCGTTGAACTGGCCGCGGATCGGCTCGAATTCAGGCGCCACAGCCTGCGTCATGCGGACCGTCAGGTCGCCGGCGGCAAGGCTGTTGAAGCCCATCTCGACCGCGGTGACGAACTGCTTCAGATCCTCGGCCCGCGCATTCTCGATCGCGGCCTGCCGGTCGCCCAGAAGCTTCTGGGCCGAACGAGCCTCCGATGCCTCGACCTCGAGGCGTTTGTTCTCGAGCGCCGCATTCTTGAATACCTGCACCGCCGTCGCCATCGCGCCGATCTCGTCGCGCCGGTCCTGTCCCTCGATCTCGACGTCGAGCCGGCCGCCGGCCAGCTGTCCCATCCGGTCGCGCAGCTGCGACAGCGGCCCGGTGATCCCCTTGGACGCGACGATCATCGCCCCGGCGATGCCGAGCACCGCGGCCAGAAGCGACAGCGCGAGCGTCGTGAGGATGGCGGTGTGGGCCGAAGCCGACATTTCACTGGACAAGGCGGTGCTTTCGTCCAGCACCACATCGGTCATTCCCAAGCTCTTTGCGGTGTAGGCAGAAATGAGGGGATCGATTTCGGCCAGAATTCGGCGAGCAGCCTCGTTGTCGTCGGCCATACCACGCTCGACCGCCAGGGAGCCTTTCGCCCGGATGCTCTTGACGATTTCGGCCATCGCATCGATGTCCTGCCCATAACCAGGCAGTGAGGGTTTGGAAGTCGCTAGCCTCGTTTCGGTCTGGTCGAGCGCCGCTTTCCATTCTTCAGCCGCACGCTTGGCCGCTGGCGAGTTGCCGCCATAGGTCACCATTTTGTAGGAGTCGTAGGCGGATTCAACCAACGACGCGCGGGCGCGTACCAGTTCGACGACTGCGGGCGCACGTACGGTGACCAATCTGGAATAACGTGCATCGATCTCCTTCATCGTCCAGGCCGAATAGGCGCTGAGGCCGGCCCCGACGGCGCTAATGACCAGCACGATGGCTGAGATCTTGGTCGAGATCTTCGCGTTCTTCAACAAGCTCATATGCGTACGGCCCGTGCCGCTCCCGTCAGGTACTGATTGGAAAATTGTCGCCGGATTGGCACATCCGAGAATGGCCACGGGCCCGCTATGAAAGGATTAACGCCGGGAAGGGGAAACCTGTCGGATTCTGGTGGTCGTATATAGTACTTATGGTGTTTTGTCGTTCTCAGGATCGCATGGCTGCGGCGGAAGCGGCTTTTGGCCGGCTGGCAATTCGCCCGCAAATCCCTCATATACGGCAGATGATCCCGCCCGACGCCGCTTCCGGCGACACCGTCCCCTTCGCCCGCATGAACGGGCTCGGCAACGAGATCCTCGTCGCCGATCTGCGCGGCCGGCCCCTGCGCATTTTGTCGCAGGCGGCCATTGCCCTGGCGGCGCAGCCCGTCACGCGCTTTGACCAGATCATGGCGGTTCACGATCCGGTTACCCCCGGCACCGACGCCCTGGTGCGCATCCTCAATGCCGACGGTTCCGAGGCTGGTGCCTGCGGCAACGGGATGCGTTGCGTCGTCCAGGCGCTTGCCGCCGAACTCGGCCGGCATCGCTTCACCTTCGAGACGCGCGCAGGCATCCTCTTTGCGGAAGAACACGCCGACGGATTGATTTCGGTCGACATGGGCAAGCCGAAATTCGGCTGGCAGGACATCCCGCTGGCCGAGCCCTTTCACGACACCCGCGCCATCGAATTGCAGATCGGCCCGATCGACGCGCCGCTGCTGCATTCGCCTTCGGTCGCCTCGATGGGCAATCCACATGCGATCTTCTGGGTGGCACGCGACGTCTGGTCCTACGAGCTGGATCGCTTCGGCCCGGTTCTCGAAAACCACCCGCTCTTCCCCGAGCGCGCCAACATCTCCATCGCCCATGTCACCGCGGACGACGCCATGACCATCCGCACCTGGGAGCGCGGCGTCGGCCTGACCCGCGCCTGCGGCTCGGCCGCCTGCGCCGCCGCCGTCTCCGGCGCCCGCACGCGGCGTACGGGGCGCGTGGTGACGGTGACGGTTCCCGGCGGAGACCTCCTCATCGACTGGCGCGACGACGACCGCGTGGTGATGACCGGTCCCGCCGAATGGGAATGGTCCGGCCGGCTCGACCCGTCGACGGGGGCTTTCGAGCGGGACACGGTCGCGGCGTGACCGCTCGTCTTACCGCGCCGCCGACGCCAGCGTGATTCCATGAGCCTCGACATCCTCTCCTTCGGCTGTCGCCTCAACACCTTCGAGGGCGAGGTGATGCGGCAGGCGGCGACGTCCGCCGGCCTCGGGCAAAACCGCGACGCCATTCTCGTCAACACCTGCGCCGTCACCGCCGAGGCGGTGCGCCAGGCGAAGAAGGCCGTGCGCCGCGCCCGCCGCGACCATCCGGATGCGCAGATCCTCGTCACCGGCTGCGCCGCCCAGATCGACCCCGCCGGCTTCGCTGCCATGCCCGAGGTCGACGCGGTCCTCGGCAATGCCGAGAAGCTTCTGCCGGAAAGCTACCGCGCGCTGCCCGACTTCGGCGTCGCCGCGAGCGAAAAAATCCGCGTCGACGACATCATGAGCGTCACCGAAACCGCGCCGCACATGGTCGAGGCGATCGAGGGACGCGCAAGGGCGATCGTCGAGGTGCAGAACGGCTGCGATCACCGCTGCACCTTCTGCATCATTCCCTATGGCCGCGGCCCCTCGCGCTCGGTGCCGATGGGCGCCGTGGTCGAGCAGATCAGGCGCCTCGTCGGCAATGGCGCCGCCGAGGTCGTGCTGTCGGGCGTCGACCTGACGAGTTATGGCGCCGACCTTCCGGGCTTTCCGAAGCTCGGCACCCTCGTCCAGGCGATCCTGCGCCACGTACCCGACCTGCCGCGCCTGCGCCTCTCCTCGATCGACAGCGTCGAGGCCGACGAAGCGCTCGTCGAGGCGATCGGCGGCGAGAGCCGGCTGATGCCCTATCTGCATCTGTCGCTGCAGGCCGGCGACGACATGATCTTGAAGCGCATGAAGCGCCGCCACAGCCGCCGCGACGCCGTCGATTTCTGCGCGACCATCCGCGCGGCGCGCCCCGACATCGCCTTCGGCGCCGACATCATCGCCGGCTTCCCGACCGAAACCGAGGCGATGTTTCAAAACTCGCTGGCGCTGGTCGAGGATTGCGGCCTGAGTTTCCTCCATGTTTTCCCGTTCTCGCCGCGCGGCGGCACGCCGGCGGCCCGCATGCCGCTTCTGGCCCCGACGGTCGTTGCCGAAAGGGCCGCTCGGCTGCGGGTGAGGGGCGAGGCGGCGCTCTCCCGGCACCTCGGGGCTATGGTCGGCACGCGCCAGAACGTGCTGGTCGAGCGCGGTCGGCGCGGGCGTCTTGCCGATTTCACGCCCTGCCATATCGATACCGGCCTGCCCGGCGCGCTCGTCGACGCTATCATCACCGGCCATGACGGCACGCGGCTCACCACCCGCCCCGTTCACGCGCAAGCGGCGTGATCGCCTCGGCGCATGAGGGGTGGACGCATCGGCGTCCGCCTGCAATGCAGGGCGAAAGCAACGCCGATGAACAGGAAACCTTCGTCCATGTCTGAGAAAAAAGGCTTCTTCCGGCGCGTCTTCTCCTTCGGTGCTGCCGAGGAGACAAGCCCCGCACCCGAGGCGGCCCGCTCATCCGAGACACTCCTGCCCACGGCCGAGGCGGCGGATCCCGAACGCCGCGCTGATGAGGTCGCGCCCGTTGCCGGCGTGCCCGCGCCCCCCGAGGAGGAGCTTCGGCCTGTCCCCGCGAGCATCGGCGCCTTGCCGCTGACGCCATCGGACGAGAGCGCGCTCGCGGCCGGATACCCGGCAACGGCCGGTGATGACGCCCGCGGTCGGGTCCCGGCCGGCGGGGACGCTCCGGGCCCGGGCGAGCCGGCAGGCCCGACCGCGACCGGGGAAACGGCATTCGTCGCAGCGGACATGCCGGAATGGCTGGACCCCGCAGCGCCCGAGCCGGAAACCGACTTCTCCTGGCTCGACGCCGACGTGCCGTCCGACGAATTTTCGGAGGAAACCTTTTCTGTCGACGGCACGTCGGACGAAGTGGTGCTACCCGGGCGCGTTCTGCACGAGGAGCCGGGGGAAGATGGCCAGCCCCTGTCGGAAACGCCGACGGGCGACGCGGTAGCCGACGCCGACGACGAGCCGGATTTTTCCTTTCTCGATCCCGAAGCCCCCCTGCCCGAAGAGCCGGCCGACTTTTCCTGGCTGGAGACACCGGTCGACGACACGTCGGCCGACGAGACGGTCTCGCCTTCGGGCGTCGTCGCCTCGGTCGCCGCCGCCGGCATCGCGGCTGCCACGGCATCGGCATCGCCCGGCGCAGCCGATGCCGGCTGGCGCCTGCGCGAAGCGGCCGCCCCGGCTCCCGCTGCGCCGGCGGCGCCAAAACCGTGGCTGGAACGGTTGCGCGAAGGTCTGGCGCGCTCGTCGGGCCAGCTTTCCGGCCAGATCACCGCCCTCTTCACCAAGCGCCGGCTCGACGAGGCGACGCTGCAGGAATTCGAGGACGTGCTGATCCAGGCCGATCTCGGCGTCGAGACGGCGCTCCGGATCACCGACCGCCTGTCGGAAGGGCGCTTCGGGAAGGAGATCACCGGCAGCGAGGTGCGCGCCATCCTCGCCGACGAGGTCGAGGCGACGCTCCGCCCCGTCGCCCTGCCGCTGGAGCTCGACCTCGAGAAGAAGCCGCACGTCATCCTCGTCGTCGGCGTCAACGGCACCGGCAAGACCACCACCATCGGCAAGCTCGCGGCCAAGCTGACGCGCGGCGGCCTGAAGGTGACGCTCTGCGCGGGCGACACCTTCCGCGCCGCGGCCGTCGAGCAGCTGAAGATCTGGGGCGAGCGCACGGGTTCCGAGGTGATCGCCAAGGCGATCGGCGCGGATGCGGCGGGCCTGGCCTTCGAGGCCTATGACGCGGCCGTCGCCAACGGTTCCGACGTCCTCATCATCGACACCGCCGGCCGGCTGCAGAACCGCACCGAGCTGATGGCCGAACTGGAAAAGATCGTCCGCGTCCTGCAGCGGCGCGAGCCCGACGCGCCGCACACCGTCCTGCAGACGCTCGACGCCACCACCGGGCAGAACGCCCTCTCCCAGGTCGAGATCTTTCGCAACGTCGCCGGCGTCAACGGCCTGGTGATGACCAAGCTCGACGGCACGGCACGCGGCGGCATCCTCGTCGCCATCGCGGCGAAATACCGACTGCCGGTCTATTTCATCGGCGTCGGCGAGGGCATCGACGACCTCGAGCCGTTCAAGGCGCGGGAGTTCGCCATGGCCATCGCCGGGCAGACGGCCTGAGGTGTTGGATTGGCGTTCTCAGCCGGCAGGGCGCTTGCTGTCCTTGCGGCCCATGGCCGATTTCGCCGATTCCAGGAGGAAACCCGACCGCGTCAGACCGCGCTCCTCGGCGGCCATGTCGATTGCCCGAAGCGTATCTTCGGGAAAGGTAACGTTGACCCGCACGGATTTTCGGACGCGTTCCGGAACGGTGACGAGGATGGCGACACCGTCCCGGTTGGCGGCATTGGCCATCACCGCGTCCAGCGACGATGGCTCGGGGATCGTGTCGCCGTCCGCGTCCATCCCCACCAGGTGCAGCGCCAACGCTTCACCGGCCATGGCGCGCGCTTCGTCGAGATCGCGGCCCCCCGAGATGCATCCGGGAAAGTCCGGAAAAGACACGCCGAAATCGCTGTCGGAGTCCTTGTGGATGATGGCGATATAGCTCGTCATGGGTCTCACTTCAGCTTCAGCCCGGATTGCTTCTCAATACTCTTCAAGGTGCCGACCGGGACGTCTTTCCTCGGGTGAGGCAGCGTCACCCGCCCGGGCTTTGTGGGATGCTTCATCTGCAAATGACTGCCCGCCCGAACCACTTCGATCCAGCCGTCAGCGAGAAGTTTCGCCAGGATGATGCGACTGTCCACGTTCCATCCCGTTCCTGGCACAGGCTATCTATACACATCAATACACATGCTCGCAATTAAGAGCCCGCAAGGGTATTGCCCCATATCCGTCGACGTCGGCCGCTAGCGCAGCGGCGAAAGGAAATTTCATGGCCGAGCATCTGATCGAGGGCGGGCCCAACGCCCCCGAGGAAAACAAGATCAACCCGATGCTGAAGTTCGCGCTGGAACTCGGTCCGCTGGTCGTCTTCTTCTTCGCCAATTCGCGCGGGCCCTGGCTGGCGGAGCGCTTTCCCGCGCTCGCCGAACTCGGCGGACCGCTGTTCATCGCGACCGGCCTCTTCATGGTGGCGACCGTCGTGGCGCTGTCGGTGTCCTGGGCCCTGACGCGCACGCTGCCGGTCATGCCGCTGGTCTCCGGCTTTTTCGTCATCGTCTTCGGCACGCTGACGATCTGGCTGCAGAACGAGACCTTCATCAAGATGAAGCCGACCATCGTCAACGCGCTGTTCGGCGCGATCCTTCTGGGCGGCCTCCTGTTCGGTCGCTCGCTTCTCGGCTATGTCTTCAACCAGGCGTTCAAGCTGAACGATGCCGGCTGGCGCAAGCTGACGCTGCGCTGGGGCTTGTTCTTTCTGGCGATGGCATTGGTGAACGAGATCGTCTGGCGCAATTTTTCGACCGATTTCTGGGCCGGTTTCAAGGTCTGGGCGACCATGCCGATCACCATGGTCTTCATGCTGTGCCAGATCCCGCTTTTGCAGCGCCATGCGACTGAGCCGCTGTTCGGCGACGGCGGGACGAAGAAGTAACGCGACGCCCCACCTCCGGCGTCATTGGCGCGCCGGCGCTTCCTCTCGGCAGGCAGGCTTCCATGTTCGACGTCCAGAACCTCCTCGGCCGATTTCTCGGCGCCGGCACGGCCGGGACCGGCGCCGAAGGCCGCAGCACCGCGCCCGATGACAGAGCGGACACTGCAGGCTCGTTGGAAGACGCGATCGGCACGCTCCTGCGCAATCCTGCCGCCTCGGCACTGGCGGGCGGATTGGCCGGCGGGCTGGCGGCCAGCCTCTTCGGCGGCCGGACGCTCGGAACATCCGGCAAGGCAGCGCTGCAGGTGGGTGGAGCTGCGCTGATCGCAAGCCTCGCCTATGCCGCCTATGAGAACTATCGAACGAGCACGCCGGCCGGCGGGTTACCCCCTTCCGCCGATGCGGCTCCGTCCGCAGCGGTTACAGCGGCAGAATTCAGCGTGCACAGCCCGGACCAGTCCGACGACGACTGGGCCTGCCTTCTGCTTTCGGCGATGATCGCGGCGGCCAAGGCGGACGGCTACATCGACCCCGCCGAGGAGAAGGAAATTCTCGGCCGGCTCGACAGCCTCGACCTCGACCCGGAGGAACGCAATTTCGTCCGCCGCGAAATGCAGAAGCCGCAGACCATCGACGCGCTCGTTGCTGGCGCAACGACGCCGGAAGCGGCGCTGCAGATCTATACGGCTTCGTTTCTGGCCATCGATCCCGACCATCCGGCCGAGCAGGCCTATCTCGCCCGGCTGGCGATCAGCCTCGGCCTCCCCTCCGCGCTGACGGCCGAGGTGCGGCGTGCGGCAAAGGCCGCCGCCGGGGACTGAGGCCGCCCGCGCAAGGTGCAAACCGTGCCCTCGACGGCAGAAAGACGTGGCTCCCGCATTGCGCGATGGCCTTGCCGTTTCGATATGCCCTTTGACGACATCAACGCCAAAGGACCCCCATGCTCGACGTACAGAAACTCCTCGGCCAGTTCCTCGGCACCCAGTCGCCGTTCGGCGGCAGCACCCATCCGTCGTCGCAGGGACGCCCGCAGGGCGGCGGATCGCTGCAGGACACGGTCGGCAACCTGATCCGCACCCATGGCAGCTCGGCTCTTTCGGGCGGTCTTGCCGGCGGCCTCGCCTCGCAGCTCTTTCGTGGCAAGGGCGTCGGCAAGATGGGTGGATCGGCCTTGAAGCTCGGCGGCGCTGCGCTCGTTGCCGGCCTCGCCTACAAGGCCTATAAGAACTACCAGGCGACCAACGGCGCGGCTGCCCTGCCGGGCGCTGCGCCTTTGCCGGCCTTGCCGGCGCCAAGCGCCGCCGGTGAGTTGCCCGAGCCGTCCGGCACGGCCTTTCTTCCCGGCGGCGAGGAGACATCGCGGGCGCGTCTCATGCTCTCGGCGATGATCGCCGCGGCCAAGGCCGACGGCTATATCGACGCTGGCGAGCAGGAAGCGATCTTCGGCCGCATCGACGATCTCGGCCTCGACTCGGAAGCCAAGGGCTTTGTCGTCGACGAGATGCGCCGGCCGATGTCGATCGACGACCTCGTTGCCGCCGCCGCGACGCCCGAGGCCGCCATCGAGGTCTACACCGCCTCGGTCCTGGCGATCGATCCCGACCATCCGGCCGAGCGCGCCTATCTCGACATGCTCGCGGCACGGCTCCAGCTTCCCGCCGCGCTGACGGCGGAGGTGCGGCGCACCGCCGAAGAGGTCACCGTTCTCTCCTGACCTGGCGGGCACCGGCGGGCTTCATCCCGCTCTAGAATTCGTCGGTCGGCAGAAGCCGGCCGTCCGGCATCCGGTCGCCGGTGGCGTCGCCCGGATTGCCGAAGGGTACCGGCGGCGCCCCGGCCTCGGCCTCGGCATCGTGGCGCAGCGCCCAGTGCACCGAGGGGAAGGCCAGGTCGTCCCAGGGAATGTCGGAAAAGTCGAAGAAGCCGACCTCCAGGCTTTCGGAGCCGGCGGCAATGCCGGGCCGCGCCAGCGTCGCGCGATAGATCAGCTGCACCTGGCTGATCCGCGGGACGGCATAGACGGCCAGCAGCCGCTCGATCGCGAGCATTGCGTTCGCCTCCTCGTGGGCCTCGCGCCTCGCCCCCTCTTCCGGCGTCTCGTTCAACTCCATGTAGCCGGCCGGGATCGTCCAGAATCCCTTGCGCGGCTCGATCGCCCGGCGGCAGAGCAGGATCTTCCCGGCATCGCGCACGACCGCGCCGACGACGATCTTCGGGTTCTCGTAGGCGACGAAGCCGCAGGTGTCGCAGATCTTGCGCGGCACGCAATCGTCGTCGGGGGTGCGGAGGGTGAAGGCCGGTTCGCTCATGCGCTTAGAGATAATCCTCGTGGTTCATGGCTTTATGCAGGATGCGGACGACGACGACACCCTCCTCGGCCCGCCGAAAGAATATGATGTGAGACGCGACGGACCGCTTCAGCAGATCCCGCGAAATCGCGCCTGCGGATTGGCCTCGACCATCGGCTAAGGCGCCGCAAGCGCCTTCGATCAACCTGAGATAGCGCTTGGCCTGCGCCTTGCCGAAGCTTCGGCGACTGTAGCGGGCAATCTCGAGAAGATCATTCGCCGCCTCGGGGCGAAAGATCAGCGTCATTCAGGAGCTTCGTCGTCGGCATCGATTTCAGCGTAAAGGGACTGGAAGTCGAAGGGAGCAGCAACACCGCTCTCATCCCCCGCCGCGATGGCCTTGCGCAGGATCTGAAGCTTCGCCTCCTGCTTCTCCAGGAGCCGCAGGCCGGCCTCGATAACGTCGCTCGCCGAGGCATAGCGCCCCTCTGCGGTCTGTTCCGCAATGAACTCTTCGTAATGGCTTGTCAGGGATATCGGCGCCGATCTGCTCATACCAATACCTCATGGATATCGCGCCCGGTTATCACTAGCACGCTGGGGCAACCGTGTCTTTCACCCAGCGCCAGCCTCCGCCAGCATCTTCGCCAGCGCCGGCTCGAGCTTGCGCGCCGCATCGTCTGGCGAGAACGGCCCGGTCTGCTTCCAGACGATCGTGCCCGAAGGGGAGACAAGAAACGTCTCGGGCACGCCGTAGACGCCCCAGTCGATGCCGGCGCGGCCGGAGAGATCGCTGCCGATCGCGGCATAGGGGTTGCCGAGCCCGGCGAGGAACTGGCGGGCGTTGTTGGGCTCGTCCTTGTAGTTGATGCCGACGAGGCGGAACCGCGTGTCCCTGGCAAGATCCATCAGCACCGGGTGCTCCTGACGGCAGGGCACGCACCAGGAGGCGAAGACGTTGACGAGCACCGGCCGGCCGTCGCCTTGCGCGAGATCGAGACCCGGCACCGGCGTGCTATCGGCGCGCAGGATACCCTCCACCGGCGGCAGGTTCGTCGGCGGCGCCGGATTGCCGATCAGCGCCGAGGGCAGTTCCTGCGGATCATGGCCCGACACCAGCTGGTACAGGAAGACGCCGGCCAGCGACAGGAACAGGATAAGCGGCAGGAGGACGAAGAGCGAGGGCCTGCGCCGCGTGGTATGCCGATCGACGCTCATGCTCCGCCGTCCCGCGCCGAACGCCGCCTGACGCCGCTCGCCTCGAGCGCCGCAAGATCCGCCCGCCGGCCGCGCGCGTCGAAGAAGACCCAAAGGCCGAGGCCGCCGACCGCCAGCGCGGAAACGGCATAGGCGGCGAGGATGAAGGCGAAATAGTCGTTCTGCATGTCAGGGCTTTCCGTCCGCATGTCAGGGCTTTCCGTCCGCTCGCGCTCAGGCGTCGGTCGCGCGCAGCGACAGTTTCGTCAGCGCCCGCACGCGCCGGCGCAGGATTTCCGTGCGCATCGCCGTCAGGTGCAGGGCGAAGAACAGCAGCGTGAAGCCGATGGCCGAGATCATCAGCGGCCAGAGATAGGCCGCCGGCATCGCCGGCCCGTCCAGCCGCATGACGCTGGCCGGCTGGTGCAGCGTGTTCCACCAGTCGACCGAGAACTTGATGATCGGGATGTTGACGAAGCCGACGAGGACGAGGATCGCCGCCGCCTTGGCCGAGCGGCCGGGATCGTCGAGGGCCCGCGTCAGCGCGATCAGGCCGAGATACATGAGGAAGAGGATGAAGACCGAGGTCAGCCGCGCGTCCCAGACCCACCATGTGCCCCACATCGGCCGGCCCCAGATCGCGCCGGTGACGAGCGCCAGCGCCGTGAACACCGCGCCGACGGGTGCTGCGGCCTTCACCGCGACGTCGGCAAGCGGATGGCGCCAGACGAGCGTGCCGAGTGCCGAGACCGACATGACCGTCCAGGCCATCATCGCGATCCAGGCGAAGGGCACGTGGACGAACATGATCCGGACGGTCGAGCCCTGCTGGTAGTCCTCGGGCGCGGTCAGACCGAGCCAGAGGCCGACGACGAGCGCTGCCGCCGCGAGGCCATAGAGCCAAGGCTGGACGGCACCCGAGAGCTGCAGGAAGCGCGTCGGATTGGCGAGAATGGCGAAACGGCCGGGAGCGGCGGAGAGGTCGGTCATCCCTCTACTTTAGAAGGGTTGGAAAGCCGGGGCAAATGGACTTCTTCGCCATCGTCGCGACCGATGCCCGCAGCGGCTCAGTCGCCCGCACTCTTCAGCGCCGCCGCCGCCGCGATCGGCCCGAGCACGGCGAAGAACAAAGTGAGGGCCCCGAGGATCATCAGCGGCGACAGAAAGGGGTCGTTGGCGTTGACCGCGCCGTAGCTGGCGGAGACGCCGAAGATCAGCACGGGGATGGCGAGCGGCAGGACGAGGACGGAAACCAGGAGGCCGCCGCGCGGCAGGGCGATGGCGACGGCCGCGCCGACGGCACCGATGAAGGTGATCGCCGGCGTGCCGACGAGGAGCGTCAGCATCACCGCACCCGACGTCAGCGGCTCCTGCGCCAGGAACAGGCCGAGGACCGGTGTCGCCAGCACCAGCGGCAGGCCGCTTGCCGCCCAGTGTGCCAGGCACTTCGCCAGCACCACGAGCGGCAGCGGCGTGTCGCCCATGACGAGGAGGTCGAGCGTGCCGTCGTCGCGGTCGGCCTGAAACAGCCGGTCGAGGGTGAGCAGCGCCGAGAGCAGCGCGCCGATCCACAGGATCGCCGGGCCGATGCGCGACAGGAGGTTGAGGTCGGGACCGACGCCAAAAGGCATGGTCGCGACCACGGCGAGGAAGAAGATGACGCCGGTCATCGCTCCGCCGCCGCCGGCAAAGGCGAGCCTGACATCGCGGCGGAAAACCGCGATCACAGCCAGCCCTCCGCCGCGGCGCGTTCCGCCCGATCAAGAGGCAGATCCCGCGACGACGCACTCCCCGCCGCACGATGGTCGAGCCGCAACTCGCGCGCGACGAGCCCGAGCGGCTGATGCGTCGCGGCGACGACGATGCCGCCGCCCTCCAGATGCTGCGCCAGAATCCGGGCGAACATTGCCTGCGAGCCCTTGTCGAGGGCGGCTGTCGGCTCGTCGAGGATCCACACCGGGCGGTGCGAGACGAGGAGCCGTGCGATCGCGGCGCGGCGCTGCTGGCCGGCCGAGAGGTAGGCGAATGGCAGTTTCGCCACCATGGGCAGGCCGACGGCGGCCAGCGCCGCCTCGATGGAAATGCCGGGCGCACCGAAGAAGTCGCGCCAGAAGCCGAGACCGGCACCGACGCTCTCGGCCGGCTTCATGGCGTTGCGGTGGCCGAGATAGTGCGCGACCTCGGCAAGACGCCGCGCCGGCTCACCGTCGACGGCCAGAAAACCCTCGATCTCGAGCGTCCCGCCGCCTTTCGGCAGGAGCCCCGCCAGCGTGCGCAGGAGGGTCGATTTGCCCGCCCCGTTCTGGCCGGTGACGACCAGCGCCTCGCCGCTGGAGAGTTCGAAATCGAGCGGTCCGGCGATGACGCTCGCGGCCCGCGCAGCGCAGAGGCCGCGCGCAAGGATTTTCATGCCCATGGCCGCCCAAAGGCGCGCGAGGCGAGAACGGGCCTTTGTCGAAGCGGAGGGAGCAACACACTCATGGCCCTGCTTTGCAGCAATCACCCGCCGCGGTAAAGCGGGCAGGCGATCGGCACCCCCGCGTCTCAGGCGGCTGCGACGCGTTGCAGATCGTATTGCTGCTGGGCGCGTTGCACTTCCTCGAAATGGGCTTCCGCCCAGAGGCGCAGGGCATCGACGGTGGCCGCCAGCGTTTGCCCGAGTGGGGTGATGCTGTACTCGACCGTCACCGGGACCGTCGCGAACGCTTTTCGGCTGACCAAACCGTCCCGCTCCAGACTTTTCAATGTCTGCGACAGCATCTTCTGCGACAGGCCCTCGATGGAGCGGCGCAACTGGTTGAAGCGGACGGGGCCGTCCGCGAGCAGACCCAGAACCAGAACCGCCCATTTGTCGGCCACCCGGTCGAGGATCATCCGCGTCGGGCAGTCGGCCGCATAGATGTTGGGCAGCACGGCGGTCTCCTCGGGGTAACCAAGTGATGTGGTGGTGCCTTCTTTACACCTGGATAAGGAAAATGCACCTGGTTTCTATTCGGAACCAAGGAGAAATGCCATCATGAATCTTGCCCTCATCGGCGCCACCGGCAATGTCGGCGCGCCTATCCTCGACGAACTCCTGCAGCGCGGCCACACCGTCACCGCCATCGTCCGCCGGCCGGAAAAGGTGCTCTCGGCGCCGGGCGTCGTCGCCCGCCAGGGCGATGTCCTGGATCAGGAGGGGCTCGCCCCCCTTCTCGCCGGTCACGATGCAGTCATCAGCGCCGTCCCCTTCGCCGTCAGCGACCCCGTCAGGCTGATCGACGCCGTGCGCGCCTCGGGGGTCAGGCGCTATCTCGTCGTCGGCGGCGCCGGCAGTCTCGAGGTCGCCCCCGGAGTGCAGCTGCTCGATTCCCCGGACTTCCCGGCGCAGTACAAAGAAGAAGCCACCGCCGGGGCCGCCTTTCTCGACCGGCTGCGCGGCGAGGCCGAGATCGACTGGACCTTCCTGTCGCCCTCGGCGATGTTTGTTCCCGGCGAGAGGACAGGGCACTTCCGGCTCGGCCGCGACGCGCTTTTGACCCACGCGCAGGGCAGCAGCATTTCCTACCAGGACTATGCCATCGCGCTCGTCGACGAAGTCGAACGGCCGGCCCATTCCCGCCAGCGGTTCACCGTCGGGTATTAGCGACGGACCGACGTCGCGGCCGACGTGGCGGACAGCCCGGGCGAGGCGCTCGCGCGGGCTGTCCCCCGGGAGGCGCATCACATCATTGGCGGCCCGGCTGAAGACCTCCCAAGGGAGCTTGCGCCGGCCTTTTCGCAGCGCGGCGATATTCGCGAAATCCCGGCGGTTCGCCCTTTATAGCCGTTACAAACTTGCCTATAAGAGCCGCAACCACACCAGCGGCCGGGGTGGAGTTTCAGTGCCGAATCGAAATCGCCTCCCTTGCGGACGGGCTTCGGGGCGGACAAGCGGAAATGGTCGTACCCGCACTTTCGGCGCTTTTTCCGCGCGCCGCAGGCGTTCGCCTTTCGGACAATCATTCAGTTCGAGAAGGAACAGACGCCGTGTCTCATCCAGACAGCTTCAAATGCCGCAAGACGCTCGACGTCGGCGGCAAGCCCTATGTCTATTTCGACCTGCAGGAAGCCGAGCGGAACGGCCTCGCCGGCGCTTCCCGCCTGCCTTTCTCGATGAAGGTCATCCTCGAGAATCTCCTGCGCAACGAGGACGGCCGCACCGTCAAGGCCGACGACATCCGCGCCGTCGCCAACTGGGTCGAGGATCGCGGCACCGCCGGCCATGAGATCGCCTACCGCCCGGCCCGCGTGCTGATGCAGGACTTCACCGGCGTTCCCGCCGTCGTCGATCTCGCCGCCATGCGCGACGCCACCCGCCAGCTCGGCGCCGACCCGACCAAGATCAACCCGCTGGTCCCCGTCGACCTCGTCATCGACCACTCCGTCATGGTCGACTTCTTCGGCCAGGCCGACTCCTTCAAGAAGAACGTCGACGCCGAATACGGTCGCAATGGTGAGCGTTACACCTTCCTGCGCTGGGGCTCGGAAGCCTTCGAGAATTTCCGCGTCGTGCCGCCCGGCACCGGCATCTGCCATCAGGTGAATCTCGAATATCTCGCGCAGACGGTCTGGACCAAGGAAGAGGACGGCGAGACGATCGCCTATCCCGACACCCTCGTCGGCACCGATTCCCACACCACGATGGTCAACGGCCTGTCGGTCCTCGGCTGGGGCGTCGGCGGCATCGAGGCCGAGGCCGCGATGCTCGGCCAGCCCGTCTCCATGCTGATCCCCGAAGTCATCGGCTTCCGCGTCGAAGGCAAGCTCCCGGAAGGCACCACCGCCACCGATCTGGTGCTGACCGTCACGCAGATGCTGCGCAAGAAGGGCGTCGTCGGCAAGTTCGTCGAGTTCTATGGCCCCGGCCTGTCGAACCTCACTCTGGAAGACCAGGCGACGATCGCCAACATGGCACCGGAATATGGCGCGACCTGCGGCTTCTTCCCGGTCGACAAGGATACGATCAGCTATCTCGAGGCGACCGGCCGCGACCAGCAGCGCGTCGCCCTCGTCGAGGCCTATTCGCGGGCGCAGGGGATGTACCGCGACGAGACGAGCACGGACCCGGTCTTCACCGACACGCTGTCGCTCGACCTGTCGACCGTCGTTCCCTCGCTCGCCGGCCCGAAGCGCCCGCAGGACCGCGTCGCCTTGACCGACGTCTCGAAAGCCTTCGCTGCCGCTCTGCCCGAACTTCAGGGCGCCACCGCCAAGGCGCCGTCGACGGACGAGGCCCGCTTCGTCTCGGAAGGCGCGACCGGCGCCTTCGAGGGCCCGGCCGTGACGCGCTATGCCGTGGAAGGCACCGAGCACGGCATCGCCGACGGCGACGTGGTCATCGCCGCGATCACCTCCTGCACCAACACCTCGAACCCGAACGTTCTCGTCGCCGCCGGCCTCGTCGCCCGCAAGGCGCATGCTCTCGGCCTCACGGTAAAGCCCTGGGTGAAGACCTCGCTCGCGCCGGGATCGCAGATCGTCACCGAGTATCTCGAAAAGGCCGACCTGCAGAAGGACCTCGACGCGATGGGGTTCAACCTCGTCGGCTATGGCTGCACGACCTGCATCGGCAATTCCGGCCCGTTGCCGGAGGCGATCTCCGAGGCGATCACCAAGAACGACCTCGTCGCCTGCTCGGTCCTGTCGGGCAACCGCAATTTCGAGGGCCGGGTCAATCCGGACGTGCGCGCCAACTGGCTGGCCTCGCCGCCGCTCGTCGTCGCCTACGCCATCGCCGGCTCGCTCTTCGTCGACATCACCAAGGACCCGCTCGGCAAGGATCGCGACGGCAACGACGTGTTCCTGAAGGACATCTGGCCGACGACGCAGGAGATCGCCGAGATCGTCCGCAAGACGGTGACCCGCGACCTCTTCGTCGAGCGCTATTCCGACGTCTTCAGGGGCGACGAGCACTGGCAGAAGATCGACGTCTCGGGCGGCCTCACCTACGACTGGGACGATCGCTCGACCTATGTCCAGAACCCGCCCTACTTCGAGGGCATGACCATGGAGCCGGTGCCGGTGGAGGACATCCACGGCGCCCGCGTCCTCGGCCTCTTCCTCGATTCCATCACCACCGACCACATCTCGCCGGCGGGATCGATCAAGGCCAACGGCCCGGCCGGCGACTATCTCGTCAGCCACCAGGTCCGCCCCGTCGACTTCAACTCCTACGGCGCGCGCCGCGGCAATCATCAGATCATGATGCGCGGCACGTTTGCCAACATCCGCATCAAGAACCAGATGGTGCCGGGCATCGAGGGCGGCGTCACCAAGCATGAGCCTTCGGGCGAGACCATGCCGATCTACGATGCGGCGATGCGGTACAAGGAAGAGGGCGTGCCGCTCGTCGTCTTCGCCGGCAAGGAATACGGCACCGGCTCCTCGCGCGACTGGGCGGCCAAGGGCACGGTCCTTCTCGGCGTGCGGGCGGTCATCGCCCAGTCCTTCGAGCGCATCCACCGCTCCAACCTCGTCGGCATGGGCGTCGTGCCCTTCCTGTTCGAGGAGGGCACCTCCTGGCAGACGCTGGAGCTGAAGGGCGACGAGATCGTCACCATCGAGGGACTGAAGACGATCCAGCCGCGTCAGAAGATGCAGGCGAAGATCGAGCGGTCCGACGGCACGGTGACCATGGTGCCGCTGCTCTGCCGCATCGATACCCTCGATGAGCTCGAATACTACCGCCATGGCGGCATCCTGCAATACGTCCTGAGGCGTCTGGCCGCCTGATCCGCCAGACCCTTCCGCTCGATGAGACTGGAGAACCGCCGGCCCAGCGCCGGCGGTTTTTTTTGCCCCTGCGGCAGGCCCGATCACGACTGTGGCGCGCGCTCGCCGGGCTGCCTCACTGCCAATTGAGTGGTGAGTGCTCTGACACCGAACTATCATGATCTCCTAGGGTGGAGTTTGCGTCCGTCCTATGGATACCTTACGAGGACAGCGTCGCAGCAAGGCGCCCTTTTCTGCGAGAAGCCTCGTGGAGCCAGATCCCCCAGAGGAGCCCTGCTCCTCGTTGCGAAGCGGATATCGATACACGTGATTGGCCGGGTGCTTGCCTTCGTCGTTGCCATAGTCATGGCGGGCCCGACGCCGCCGTCGTCTGCCGAGGAGCATCCGGCCAGCAGCCGCAGCGTGCGCGGAGTCGTCGAGCTGTTCACGAGCCAAGGCTGTTCCTCCTGCCCGCCGGCCGACCGCATCCTTGGCAGACTGGCGAAGGATCCCGAGATCGTCGCCCTTTCCTATCATGTCGACTATTGGAACTACATCGGCTGGAGCGACCCCCTGGCCACCCGCGCCAACACCGATCGCCAGCGGGCCTATTCCAGGGCGCTCGGCACCGGCACGATTTATACGCCGCAGGTTGTCGTCAACGGACAGCGCGACGTGGTGGGCTCGCGCGAGGACGAGATTCGGAAGGCGCTGGACGAGACCGCGCTGACAGAGCGAAAGACCAACGTTTCGGTCGACCTCACCGTGCACGGCGACCGGCTGCACATCAGCGCCGACGGGGTTCCGCCGAGCACGACGGGAAAGCCCCCGGTGCTGATGCTGATCACTTACGACGAGAAGGTCGAGACCGTCGTCGACAAAGGCGAGAACAAGGGGCTGACGCTCTACAGCGTGCACGCGGTCCGGGACTGGCGCATTCTCGGCATGTGGGACGGCAAGACGCTCAGCGTCGATATCCCGGTCTCGTCGATGCAGGGGGCTAACGGTCGCAAGGGCGGGTGCGCGGCGGTCTTGCAGTCCGTCACGGCAGCAGGCGCGCCGGGTCCTATTCTGGCTGCAGCGGCCATTGACTTCTGATGCCATCCACCGGTCCGGCGGTCGCAGCGGCGGCGGCGTGGCGGGCGCGCCGAACCGCCGGATCGCTCTCCGATGGACCGCCCGCGTGTCGCGGGTGGCCTTCCCTCGCCTGGAACGACACGCACCCCGCGCGCCTCGCAGACCGAAAAGCTTTTGCCGCCCCGGAGCTTTCATGGCACCATGGCGTTTCGGGGGATGCGGATCCTTCATCCTGATCGGAGGCCCGCTTCATCGCGCGGGATACGCAAGGGGAACGGAATTTGGCTGATCTCGCTTCGGAGCGCACCGCGTCGGCGACCCTCATCGACCTGTCAACCGTCCGAAGTCCACCTCCCCCGCTCGTCTGCTTCGACCGCCGCGAATTCTCCGAGATCCTCAACGTCTATGGCCGCATGGTCGCCGCAGGCGAATGGCGGGACTATGCCATCGACACGCTGAAGGACCGCGCCGTCTTCTCGGTCTTCCGCCGCTCCAGCGAGATGCCGCTTTTCCGGATCGAGAAGAACCCGAAGCTGGCCCGGCGCCAGGGCGCGTTCAGCGTCATCGCCGCCGGCGGCCTGGTGCTGAAGCGCGGACACGATCTCGGGCAGGTGATGAAGGTGTTCGACAAGGCGCTGAAACTCGTCCGCTGATCCGCGCCGGCGGACCCGCCAGCCGGCAGAGCGCTTTGGAGCGCCCGGCGAAGCATGGGGATCAGGCTTTCGCACCGGCGCGGCAAAGCGAGACCTGACGATTCCGGCGATTTCGCCAGATCGTCCGAAACGCCGGGGCTCAGACGCCGAACAGAAGTCCGGGACCCGACGTCTCGTCCGGCAGGCTGGTCCGGCCGTCGCCGATCGGGATCTGCATGAAGACGGTGTCGACCCAGCGGCCGAACTTGAAGCCCGAGCCGTGGAAGATGCCGATGGTGCGAAAGCCCGCGCGCTCGTGCAGGCGGATCGAGGGGGCATGGTCCGAGCCGCCGATCACCGCGATCATCTGCCGAAAGCCAAGTTCCTCGCAGAGTTCGAGCAGCCGCTCCAGAAGCGCCCTGCCGGCGCCGCGGCCATAGGCCTCCGGCGCGATGTAGACGGAATCCTCGACCGACCAGCGATAGGCCGGCCGTGCCCGGAAGGGGCCGGCATAGGCGTAGCCGATGACGCGGTCCTTGCGGTCGGCGGCGACGATGTAGGGATAGCCCTGCCGCGTCAGCGATTCGAAGCGGACCTGCATTTCCGCCGCGTCGGGCGGCACGAGTTCGAAGGTCGCCGTTCCGTTGAGGACCGCGTGACCATAGATTTCGGCAAGGCGCGGCACGTCGGTCAGAACCGCCTCGCGCAGGACAAAGGCACTCATCGACACTCAACTCCCCGCTGGTCCAGCCCTCCCATGGCAAACCCGCGGGCAAAAGAAAAGGGCGACCCGAGGGCCGCCCTTCTCGCATGCGTCATGAACCGCTGGCTTAGCGGCGCTGGCCGAAGAGCTGCAGCAGGAACATGAACATGTTGATGAAGTCGAGGTAGAGGCGCAGCGCGCCCATGATGGCCTTGCGGCCCATGACCGCCGAGCCGTCGCCCTCGTAGTACATTTCCTTGATCTGCTGCGTGTCGTAGGCGGTGAGGCCGGCGAAGACGAGCACGCCAATCGCCGAGATGGCGAAGGCAAGGGCGCTGGAGGCGAGGAAGATGTTCACCACCGACGCGATGATGATGCCGATCACGCCCATGAACAGGAACGAGCCCCAGGCCGAGAGGTCACGCTTCGTCGTGTAGCCGAAGAGCGACAGCGCGCCGAAGGAGGCCGCCGTGACGAAGAACACCTGGACGATGGACTGCTGCGTGTAGACCATGAAGATGGTCGACAGCGACAGACCGACGAGGGCCGCATAGCCCCAGAACGTCGCCTGCGCCGCCGCGACGCTCATCTTGTCGACGCGGAAGGACAGGAACAGCACCATCGCCAGCGGGGCGAACATCAGCACCCACTTCAGCGGCGAGCCGAAGACGGTCTGGCCGAGCGGCGTCAACGCCGTGATGGCGCCTGCCTCGTTCGTCACCACCGACAGGGTGAACATCATGTATGCCGCGACGCCGGTGATCGCGAGACCGCCGGCCATCAGATTGTAGACCTTGATCATGTATGCGCGCAGGCCCTGGTCGATGGTGTCGTCGACCCTGGACCCGGCGAGCGGGACGCTTTGCGCGCCCTGATTCCACTTGTCCGCCATGGAGAGTTTCCTTTTCTGCGTTCCCCGTCCGGTGTCGATCAAGCCTGCGATTGCAGGCGATCGAGGCGCCGCTGGCGGGGGGCCCAGCATGCCTGACAACAATATGCGGACGAGAGCCCGTCCGCACAAGACCAAGGTCGCCCTCGGCGTGCGCGAATCCGTGAGGGAGCATTAAATTTGCGTCATTGCCCTCTCCCCCGGCGCCTGCGGCCGCGCTAGAGGCTGCGCAGCACCGGCGCCGCCTTCTGTCCAAGCACCCGCCAGGTCCCGAGAAGGCCGAAGCCGACCGTCAGAACCAGCGAGACGACGAGTGTCGACAACGCCACCGTCGCGTCGAAGGTGAAGGGCAGCTGCATGATCGAGGAAACCACGAACCAGGCCGCGAGCGCGCCCGCAGCAATGGCGAACACGGCGGTCGCAAGGCCGAGCAGCATGTACTCCATCGTGAAGGCGGCGATCAGCGTGGCGCGCGTCGCGCCGAGCGTCTTCAGGACGACGGCGTCATGCACGCGGTTGCGGTTGCTGGCCGCGAGCGCACCCGACAGCACCAGCACCGAAGCGACCAGCGCCACCGCCGCCGCCGCCCGGATCGCCAGTGCCAGCTGCGCGATCAGCCCGTTGATGGCGTCGAGCGCGTCCTTGACGCGCACCGTCGTCACGGCGGGATAGGCGTTGGTGATGCCGTTCAGCACCGCCCTCTCGGTCTCGGCCGTCGCCCCCGGGATCGCCAGCGTCGCCAGCCAGGCATGCGGCGCACCGGCGAATGTATTGGGCGAGAAGACCATGACGAAGTTGATCGACAGCGACTCCCACTCGACGGTGCGGAAATTGGCGATCTTCGCCGTGATGTCGCGGCCGAGCACGTTCACCGTCAGCGTCTCGCCGATCTTCAGGCCGAGCTCTCCCGCCTCTTCCGCCGAAAAGGAAACCAGCGGCTCGCCGCTGTAGTCGGCGGGCCACCATTCACCCTCGGTGACGTTCGAATTCTCCGGCAGCGCCGGCGCGTAGGTCACGCCGCGGTCGCCGCGCAGCACCCATCCGCCCTCTGCCGGAATGGTCATCTTGGCCACGTCGACGCCATTCAGCTGCGTGATCCGCCCGCGCAGCATCGGCGCGGCGTCGAGCCTGGAGCCCGGCGCGAGCCTTTCGATCTCCGCCCGGAACGGGTCGATCTGGTCCCTCTGGATGTCGACGAAGAAGAAGTTCGGCGCCCGGTCGGCAAGGCCGGTCGATATCTCGCGGCGAAGCGCGTTGTCGATGACGGCAAGCGTGACGAGGAGTGTCAGTCCGAGGCCGAGCGAGAGCACGACGGAGGATGTCAGGGCGCCCGGCCGATGGATGTTGCCGATGGCGAGACGAAGCGGCGTCGAGCCGACCCGCGGCATGCGCCGGGCGAGGTGCTGGATGCCCCAGGCGACGGCGCGCAGGATCAGGAAGGCGACGGCGGTGGCGACGAGGAAGATCGCCGCGACCTTGCGATCGCTCGCCATGGCGAGTGCGAGGACGGCGATGACCGCGGCGAGGCCGATCGCGCCGAGAAGATAGCTCCAGCGGATCCGCCCCCTGCCCGACGTCGACATTTCACGGAAGAGCGCGGTCGCCGGCACGTCGCGCGTATGCCCGAGGGGCAAGAGCGCGAAGGCGAGCGCGGTCAGGAGGCCGAAGACGGCGGCAAGCGCGAGCGCGCCGGGATAGACGGAAGCGCTGGCGGCGACCGGGATGACGCTTTCGAGAAAGCGTGCGGTCGCGAAGGGCGCAGCGGCGCCGAGAACGAGACCGAGCCCGACGCCGACGAGGGCGAGCGTCATGATCTGGATGAGATAGACGGTGACCACGAAGGTGCCGCCGGCGCCGAGGCTCTTGAATGTCGCAATGACCTGGCGCTTGGCGTCGAGATAGGCGTTCACCGCATTGGCGACGCCGACGCCGCCGACGATCAGCGCAGTCAGCCCGACCAGCGTCAGGAACTGCGAGAAGCGCTCGATGTTGCGCTGAAGCGAGGGCGCCGCCCTCTCGGACGTGCGCACGCTCCAGCCGGCGCCGGGGAAGCGTTCGTTCGCGTCATCCGCCACCGCCTTGGCATCCGTGCCCTCCGGCAGCCTGACCTTGTAGCTGTGCTCGATCAGGCTGCCCGGCTGGACAAGGCCCGTCGCCGCGATTGCCGCCTCGGAAAGGAGCAGCCGCGGGGCGAAATTCATGCCGTCCGACAGAAGATCGGGCTCGCGCAGCACGACGCCGCGGATCTCCACCTCGCTCGAGCCGAGCCTCAGAAGCGCGCCCGGCCGGATGTTCATCCGATCCAGAAGCTCCTGCGCCACCAG
Source organism: Aureimonas sp. SA4125 (assembly GCF_019973775.1). Classification (NCBI taxonomy): domain Bacteria; kingdom Pseudomonadati; phylum Pseudomonadota; class Alphaproteobacteria; order Hyphomicrobiales; family Aurantimonadaceae; genus Aureimonas; species Aureimonas sp. SA4125. Next base: position 4,456,334 of record NZ_AP025032.1, read on the forward strand.
CGCGCCGAAATGACCGTTTCGTTCGGTAAGGAGTTCGGGCAGCGGCAGCGCCGGCTCTGTCTCCAGCGAGCCGAACAGCGGATAACGCTCGTCCACCGCCTTGACCTCCACCAGCGACTGGTCGCTGCCGTCGGGAAGGCGGGCCATCGAGCGCATCGACGTCGCGGCGGAGACCGTGCCGAGACTGTCGAGATAGGCCTCTTCGGGTCCCGTCACCGTGCGCTGGACGAGGGCGAAGCGCAGGTCGCCGCCGAGAATGGCGCGGCCCTGCTCGGATATGCCCGACGTCATCATCTGCGACACCGAATTCACCGCCGCGATCGAGGCGACGCCGAGGGTGATGCAGGCCAGGAAGATGTAGAAGCCGGAAAGGCCGCCGCGCATTTCGCGCAGCGCGAAGCGGGCCGCGAGCTTCAGCTGGGCGCCGCGTCCGCTCGCCGCCTGGCGCCTCTGATCGCTCGCCGTCGCGACCGCGTCGACCGCCGTCACGGCACCATCCCGAGGCGAGCCTCGTTGCCCAGGATGCGGGCCTCAACGCTGCCGGCGCCGATCGGTGGCATGCCGGCGACAGGCGCCGCCTCGATCTCGCCGCTGCGCACGCGCACCTCGCGGCTGCAGCGGGCGGCCAGTTCCCGGTCGTGGGTGACGAGGATGAGGGTCATCTGCCGCCGCGCCTGTTCGGCAAAGAGAAGGTCGGCGATCTGCACACCCGTCACCGCATCGAGATTGCCGGTCGGCTCGTCGGCGATCAGGATCGCGGGCTCAGGGGCCAGCGCCCGCGCCATCGCGACGCGCTGCTGCTCACCGCCCGACAGTTCGCCCGGATAATGCGTCACCCGGTCTTTCAACCCGACATTGGCGAGTTCCCGCTCGGCCCGCGCAAAGGCGTCCGCATGGCCGGCGAGCTCCAGCGGCACGGCGACGTTCTCCAGCGCGGTCATGTTGGGAATGAGGTGGAAGGACTGGAACACGATGCCGATATTGCGGCCGCGGAACGTCGCGAGCCTGTCTTCGCTCAGCGGCCCGAGCGCCTGCCCGGCGATTTCCACCAGCCCGCTATCGGCCCGCTCCAGCCCGGCCAGGACCATCAGAAGCGTCGACTTGCCCGAACCCGAGGGGCCGACGATGCCGACCGACTCCCCGCGCGAGACGGTGAGATCGACACCCTTCAACACATGCACGGACGAGCGACCGCTGCCGAGGGTCAGGTGGACATTCTGTAATCGGATTGCCGGTTCTGCCACGCGTTCGGGTCCCTATATGCACATCGATGGGCCTTCGCCGGAGGCCGACCGCAATATGGGCGCCCGATGTCACGCTTTAAACCGTTCACCGCACGCTTGACGGCATTGTCATGGCCGCATCTCGCACTGGGCCCCCTTTTCGCCCTTGCCGCTGCGACCATCTGTCTCTCAGGGCCCGCTGTCGCGCAGGCCGTGTCGAACGGCGCCGCGCCATCGCAGATCGTCGCCTTCGGCGACAGCCTCTCGGCCGGATACGGCGTCGGGCCGGGCGAGTCCTTTCCCGAGCAGCTGCAGGCGGCCCTCGTTGCGAAAGGCTATCCGGCCACGGTCGTCAATGCCGGCGTTTCCGGCGATACGACCACGGGCGGCCTTGCCCGGCTCGACTGGTCGGTGCCCGACGGCGCCAGCCTCGTCATCGTCGAACTCGGCGCCAACGATGCCTTGCGCGGCGTCTTGCCCGAGATCACCGAAAGGAACCTCGACGCCATCCTGGAACGCCTGCAGCAGCGCGAAATCCCCGTGCTTCTGGCCGGCATGATCGCCCCGCCGAACATGGGGCCGGACTACGCCGCCGCCTTCAATCCGATCTATGCCCGGCTTGCCGAGCGTTACGACGTGCCGCTCTACCCCTTCTTCCTCGACGGCGTCGCCGGCACCGCGGATCTCAACCAGGCGGACGCCATGCATCCCAATGCAAAGGGCGTCGCGATGGTCGTGGAGAAGATCCTGCCGGCGGTAACGGCCGCGCTCGATGCCGCCGCGGCAGCGCCGGCGGACTGAGCCACGGAGGCCCGCGCTCCCTGTCCGGGTCGAGGCACGGGCGACCGGAAGCTCTGCTGAAGGGATGGATCTCCCCTCATCGCTCGACCTTCGAGCGACCCGCCCGGCACGATGGCGAAACTAGTTGTGCATTGCGCCATCGGCAGGGCGGTTGCCGGCCTATCCCGGTATCCCTGTCTTGAAACCATGCGAACGAGGTGAAAGGATTCGATTCGAGACCCCTGCTTCCCGGAGAGGTTGTCTGATGCCGAGACTGTTCACAGCCATCGAAATCCCGCGTGATGCGGCCCTCTCCCTGTCCTTCCTGCGCGGCGGCATGCCCTCCGCGCGGTGGATCGACGTCGAGAATTACCATCTGACGCTGCGCTTCGTCGGCGATGTGGAGAGCCGCCTCGCCGACGAACTGGTGGCGGCGCTCGACCGGGTCGAGCGGCCGGGCTTCGAGCTCAGCCTGTCGGGTGTCGGCGCCTTCGGCTCCAAGAAGCCGCATTCCTTCTATGCCGGCGTTGCGCCATCGGCCCCGCTGGAGGCGTTGCAGGGCGATATCGACCGGATCTGCCGGCGTCTCGGCCTGCCGTCTGATTCAAGGAAGTTCGTGCCCCACGTCACCCTGGCGCGGCTGCGCCAGCCGCGGATCGACGAGGTCGCGCACTATCTCGCCGCCCGCGGCGACTTTCGTACGCCGCCCTTTCCCGTCAGCCGCTTCGTTCTCTATTCCTCGCGCGATTCCGTGGGTGGCGGCCCCTATGTGCGAGAGGAGAGCTATCCCCTGCGCCAAAACGAGTTCGACAGCCGGCGCGACCGCCTGCCCGCTCTGGCTCCCGGCGCCGTCACCCTCTGTCGCTAGCCACGGCACGCGCAGGCGGCAACGCCCTGCCCCCCTGCCCCTGCCCCTTGCCCCTGAACCCCTGGCGCCTCGTCCGGCACTTCCCGCCCGCATCGCGATGATCTTGCAGTGGCGATCATCAGCGCCATCTGAGGGGGAGTATCGCGGGAGACATGAGCATGGACAGGTCGAAGATCGAGGAAATCCTGGCGCCGGCCTCGCTCGAGAGGCAGGCGGAGCAGGAAAGCCGGGTGCGCGGCTCGTTCTTCGAGACACTGCGCCGCGCCGCGCGGCATATCCCCTTTTCGCGCGACCTTGTCGCTTCCTACTACTGCGCCGTCGATCCCCAGACACCCTCGACGAGCAAGGGCATCCTCCTCGCCGCTCTCGCCTATTTCGTCCTGCCGATCGACTTCGTGCCCGATTTCCTGTTCGGCCTTGGCTTCACCGACGACATCGCCGTCCTGTGGGCCGCTTTCGGTGCCGTTCGCCACAACATCAAGCCCGAGCACTACGTCCTGGCGAGCGAGGCGCTGGGCGAGGCCGAAACGCCGGCATAGGTCCTGGTCGCCGTCGTCTCGCGGCAACGGCTGCGCGACAAACTATCGCCAAGTTTATTCGTTCATTCGCCGCAAAGACGGATCGCTCGCCGAACCGTTTCCCCGACTGCGGCAAGGGTCGAACGCTCCTTCGAGCGGTCCTTCATCGCCCATCATTCATCAGGCGTTTACCAGACATCAACACCTTTTAAGTCTAAATGAATGCAAGTCGCGTCCGCATTCCGGCCGGGCGCTTGAGCCTCAAGCGACACTCTGAACAGCGGGGAACCATGTCCTTCAAGAACGTTCTGACCACGGCAGCAGCCATCCTCGTCCTGTCGAGCGCGGCAGCCACGGCCCAGACGCCGACGCGGATCAAGCAGTTCAATGCGTGGGGCAGCTATTCCTACACCGCCGCCGGCGGCAAGGTCTGCTACATCCTGTCCACACCGACGGCGATGCAGCCCGCCAGCGTCGACCACGGCGACATCTTCTTCCTGATCTCGCAGAAGCCGGGCCAGGGCGTTTCCTACGAACCGCAGGTCGTCATGGGCTACAAGATGCAGGAGGGGTCGAAGGTCATCGTCGACGTCGACGGCAAGAAATACTCGCTGTTCACCCGCGGGGAATCCGCCTGGATGGAGAATGCCGCCGAGGAGCCGCAGCTGGTCGATTCCCTGCGCAAGGGCCAGGGCATGAAGGTCGATGCCAAATCACAGCGCGGCACCGCGACGAGCTACACCTATTCGCTGTCCGGCGTGACCGCCGCCCTCCAGTCGATCAACAACTGCAAATAGCCTGTTTCGCCCGATCGCGGCGGAACGCCTCTCCAAGGCGACAATCGAGCCGTAGGACCCTCCCCATGCCGTCGACCGCCCATCCGCGCGGACGGCATGGGCGTCACGCACCCGCTCTCCTTCTGTTTCCGGCTTCCGGTTTCTCGCGCGCTTACGTCGCTCCGCAAATAGCAAAGCCGCCTCGTCCGGCATCGACCCGGCATGGCGGGACGCGCAGCAGATCGGCCTCACATCCGCACCAAATTGCGCCCGGTCTTGCGAAAACCACGCAAACACGCCATTTGATGGCCATCCAGAGATATTTTGCGGCGCCAGCCCCCTGACGGATGGCGGCAACCGCCCCGAAGGCAGACCCATGGCCGTATCCATCGACCTCGCCCCGAAGGCGTCCGGCCATGCTGGCGACGCCCTGGTGCCGCTCGCCATGGTGCGCCCGCAGATCGTCGCCGCGACCGCGGAGCGCCCGCATGTCATCGGCATGACGCGCGAGGGGCTCGGCACGGTCCTGGCGCAGGCGGGCGTTCCCGCCAAGCAGATCCGCATGCGCACCGCCCAGCTCTGGCACTGGCTCTACATTCGCGGCGTCGACGATTTCTCCAAGATGGCGAACATCTCCCGCGAGCTCCGCCAGAAGCTCGCGGAGAACGCCGACATTGCCCGGCCGGAGATCGTCGACGAGCAGATCTCCGTCGACGGCACGCGCAAATGGCTGTTCCGCTTTCCCGCGCGCGGCGCCGGCAAGCCGGTCGAGATCGAGACCGTCTACATTCCCGAGGAAGGCCGCGGCACGCTCTGCGTCTCCAGCCAGGTCGGCTGCACCCTCACCTGCACCTTCTGCCACACCGGCACGCAGCGCCTCGTGCGCAACCTGACACCCGACGAGATCGTCGGCCAGGTCATGGTCGCGCGTGACCGGCTCGGCGACTTTCCCGACGCCGACACGCCGGAGGGTGGCATCCTGCCGTCGGAAGGGCGCCTCGTCTCCAATGTCGTGATGATGGGCATGGGCGAGCCGCTCTACAATTTCGACAATGTCCGCCAGGCGCTCTCCGTCATCGCCGATGGCGAGGGCCTGGCGCTGTCGAAGCGGCGCATCACGCTGTCGACCTCGGGCGTCGTGCCGATGATCGCGCCGACCGGCGAGGACATGGGCGTCGGTCTTGCCATCTCGCTCCATGCCGTCCGCGACGAGCTGCGCGACGTGCTGGTGCCGATCAACAAGAAGTACCCGCTGGCGCAGCTCCTCGACGCCTGCAGGACCTATCCCGGCGTTTCCAATGCCCGCCGCATCACCTTCGAATATGTGATGCTGAAGGACGTCAACGACAGCCTCGCCGACGCGCGCGAACTCGTCCGTCTTCTCAGCGGCATTCCCGCCAAGATCAATCTCATCCCCTTCAACCCCTGGCCCGGCAGTGCCTACGAATGCTCCGACTGGGATCAGATCGAGCGTTTCGCCGAGGTCGTGAACCAGGCCGGCTATGCCTCGCCGATCCGCACGCCGCGCGGCCGCGACATCTTCGCGGCCTGCGGCCAGCTGAAGTCGGAAAGCGAGCGCATGCGCAAGACCGAACGGGCGGCGGCACCGCTTTGAAGAAGCGAGCGACCCGGGCTTCCCGACCCCAGGCTTCGCGATAATGGCCGTCCTGCGCTTTCTCATCGTCATCCCGTTCGGCTTCGTCCTGTCGTGCTTTGCCGCGGCCTTCGCTTTGCTTTGGCCATTTCTCGACACCGCGGGAGCGGCGACCGGCGATCCGTTGTTCTGGCTGCAGGCGATCCTCGGCTTTGTCGCCCAGAGCGCCCAGGTCGGCTCGACGGCGGTCGTGCCCTGGGCGCTGTTCATGGTCCTGACGGAAAGCCTCGGCTGGCGTTCCGTGCTCCTGCACATGGCGGCGGGTCTCGCCGGCGCCTTCGCCGTGATCCGCACGGCCTATGTCGGCGCGCTGCCGCATGCCAGCGTCCAGACGGCGATGATGGTCGCCGGCCTCACCTTCGCGCTCGTCTACTGGATCTTCGCCGGCCGCAATGCCGGCCGTTGGCGTCAACGCAAGACTGGCCCGGCGGAAACGGTGGAATCCGCGCCGAAGGCCTGAACAGGCCCCCGTCCACCGTGCTAGAAGCAGGGTGCATTCCCTTTAGACCCGAGGAAACGACATGGCGCGACCGCCGGAGAGAACGAGGCGACCGACCGACGCGCGCAGCGCCGCGGAAGCCGCCTTCAAGCAGATGACGAAAAAACCGGAGCGCACCGACGAGCGCACGCTCGGCATGCCGGGCATCCCCGGCGCCAAGGAGCTTGTCTCGCTGCGCATCGATACCGACGTGTTGCAGCATTTCCAGGCCGAGGGGCCGGGCTGGCAGGAGCGCATCAACCAGGCGCTGCGTCAGGCGGCCGGAAAGTAAGGCGGTCCCGCCGCGCCTTCATGATCACGCTTCATCATCTGAACAACAGCCGCTCGCAGCGCATTCTCTGGCTTCTCGAGGAGCTTGGGCTGGAATATGCGATCGAACGCCACCAGCGCGACCCCCGGACCCTGCAGGCGCCGGCCTCGCTGCGCGCGATCCATCCGCTCGGCAAGGCGCCGGTGATCACCGAAGACGGCCTGACGCTCGCCGAGACCGGCGCGATCGTCGACTACCTGACGGAGAAGACGGGTCGCTTCGGTCCGCCGGCCAGCGGCACAACGCGCTGGCGCTACCGCCATTTCCTCCATTATGCCGAGGGCTCGGCGATGCCGCCGCTGGTGATGAAGCTCGTCTTCTCCCGCATTCCCGCCGGCATGCCGAGACTCCTGCGCCCGCTGATGCGGCCGGTCTTCGCCAAGCTCGACCGTGTCTTCCTCGAGCCGCAGCTGCAACTGCACGCCGACTACTGGGAACAGGCCCTTGAGGAAAGCGGCTGGTTCGCCGGCCCCGACATCACCGCCGCCGACATCATGATGAGCTTTCCGCTGGAGACTGCCCGCAGCCGCGTCGGCTTCGATGCCCGGCCGAACTGCCGCGCCTTCCTGGATCAGATCCATGCCCGGCCGGCCTATATCAAGGCGCTCGAGGTCGGCGGAGCCTACGCCTACGCCTGAGGCGATTTACCGGCCCCGCGTCAGCAGCATCGAGACGGCGAAGGTCGAGAAGACCGAGGCAAACAGCCAGTCCAGCCCGCGCATGATCTTCGGCCGCCGCTTCAGCGCGGCGGAAAATCGGTCGGCGGCCAGGATCATGACGCAGCTCAGCGGCACGGCGATCAGGATGAAATAGATTCCGAAGAAGAACAGCTTGCCGCCGGCATGGGGGTCTCCCGCCGAGACGAAGCTCGGCAGGAAGGTGACGAAGAACAGGATGATCTTGGGATTGAGGAGGTTGATCCCGACCCCCGTCAGCCAGTTCGACAGAAGCGAATGCCGCTTGCCGCCGGCCGCGTCGAGATTGAAGCTCGAGCCGTATCGGACGGCCTGGAAGGCGAGGAAGGCGAGGTAGAGCGCCCCGCCGACCTTCAGCACGGCAAAGGCCTCGGGCGAGGCGGCGATCAGCGCGGAGATGCCGACGGCCGCGAGCGTCGTGTGGACGACGACGCCGCAGGTGGCCCCGAGCATGGCGGCAAAGCCCGCCGGCCGCCCCTCCGACAACGTCCGGCCGATGAACAGCGTCATGTCGGGGCCGGGGGTGATGGTCAGGATCAGCGCCGCCAGGGTGAAGGCGGCGATCGCGCCGATGTCGGGAATGAAGGTCATCGAGGCTATCCGTCCATTGGGGCCGTCGCAGTCTCTAGCCGGTCGGCGGCGGCATTCCACCCGAAATCTGCCAGGCCTTGCAAAATCGTCCCGTCGTCGGACAAGTGTCACGTCGCCGTCACCTGCCTGTCACCGCGCTGGGCCATTCCCATGCGTGTTGCATCGGGGGATCGGCAGACATGGACGCGACCATCGGCAGGGCCAACGGCCGCCAGACGGCCGGCGACAGGATCACGTGGCTGCGCAGAAACGCCGTCGATCGAAGCAGCAGCGTCGCCGCCGAGCTCGCCCGGTCCGTCGATCAGGCCCCGCTTCGGCTGCTCGCCTATCTTCTGGCCGGTCTCAGCTTTCTGTTCATGATGTTTCCCGGCATCGACCTTGCGGTATCGGCGATCTTTGCCGGTCGCGACGGCGGATTTCCGCTTGCCGAGGATAGGCTCGCGACGGGGATCCGCGACATCAACCGCCTCGTACCGACGATCCTGTTGCCGGGATTGACGATCTGTCTTCTGTGGTGGGCTTTTCGGCCGGGCCGCCCGGCCCCGGTCGCCCCACACCAAGCCCTGTTCGTCCTTTCGGTCTACATCCTCGGCTGCGGCATCATCGTCCACGGCCTGAAGAACTTCGTCGGCCGGGCGCGTCCCGATGCCATCCTACCGTTCGGCGGAACCGATGCCTTTACCGTCGCCTGGCAGATGTCGGGCGCCTGCCTGCGCAATTGTTCCTTTGCCTCCGGCGAGGCTTCCTCGGCCGCGGCCATGCTCGCATTCGCCCTGCTTCTGCGAGCGCGCCAGCGCGTCGCCATGCTGGTCGTGCTGGTGCCGCTTGCCGTGATTTTTTCGAGCGCCCGGATCGCCGTCGGCAAGCATTTCCTGTCCGACGTGGTCGTGTCCTGGCTGATTCTCATGATCGTCATCGTCGCCCTCTGGCGGGTCTTTCGCCATCACGCCGCCGACATTGACCGGAAAGTCGCCGGCTGTGGCGTGAGGCTGACCGCCGCGCTGAACGCCCGCTTCGCTCTGCGCGGCCTTCATCGCCCGACCGGCGGCGAGGGTGCGTCCGGCCGACCGGGCAGAGAGACCGTTCGGCCTTGTATCGCCTTGCCGCACCGGGCCGGCAACGACACCGCGGAGAAGGGTGAGACTGACGTCCGGAGCCCGGCGCACGGGCCCCTCCGCCGACATTCTGAAGCGAGCAGCATCGGCCGACCGGCACACGGGGCGGCACTGGATGCTGCAACCACCCTTCCTTACCCGTCCACACTTGCTATAGAGCCCATAACGCACTCTCCTGGGACAACAACATGGCAAACCAGCGCGACGTCAAGAAGGTCGTCCTCGCCTATTCCGGCGGCCTCGACACCTCGATCATCCTGAAATGGCTGCAGACCGAATACGGCGCGGAGGTCGTGACCTTCACCGCCGATCTCGGCCAGGGCGAGGAACTGGAGCCCGCGCGCAAGAAGGCCGAGATGCTCGGCATCAAGGAAATCTACGTCGAGGACGTGCGCGAGGAATTCTGCCGCGACTTCGTCTTCCCGATGTTCCGGGCGAACGCCGCCTATGAGGGCGTCTATCTCCTCGGCACCTCCATCGCCCGGCCGCTGATCTCCAAGCGCCTCGTCGAGATCGCGCAAGAGACCGGCGCCGACGCCATCGCCCACGGCGCCACCGGCAAGGGCAACGACCAGGTGCGCTTCGAGCTTTCGGCCTATGCGCTGAACCCCGACATCAAGATCATCGCGCCCTGGCGCGAATGGGAATTCAAGAGCCGCACCGACCTCCTCGACTTTGCCGAGAAACACCAGATCCCCGTCGCCAAGGACAAGCGCGGCGAGGCGCCTTTCTCGGTCGACGCCAACCTTCTGCACTCCTCCTCCGAGGGTAAGGTGCTCGAAGACCCGGCCGAGGACGCGCCGGCCTATGTCTACCAGCGCTCCGTCAGCCCGCAGGAGGCGCCCGACGTCACCACCGAGATCGAGATCGGCTTTGCCAAGGGCGACGCCGTCTCGCTCGACGGCAAGGCGCTGCGTCCGCACGAGATCCTCGCGGCCCTCAACGATCTCGGCCGCGACAACGGCATCGGCCGGCTCGACCTCGTCGAGAACCGTTTCGTCGGCATGAAGTCGCGCGGCGTCTACGAGACGCCGGGCGGCACGATCCTGCTTTCCGCGCACCGCGCCATCGAGAGCCTGACGCTCGATCGCGGTGCCGCGCATCTCAAGGACGAGCTGATGCCGCGCTACGCCGAGCTGATCTACAACGGCTTCTGGTTCTCGCCCGAGCGCGAGATGCTGCAGGCGCTGATCGACAAGAGCCAGGAGCATGTCGAGGGCACGGTCAGGCTGAAGCTCTACAAGGGCAATGTCATCGTCGCCGGACGCGCCAGCCCGAAGTCGCTCTATTCCGACGCCCTCGTCACCTTCGAGGACGATCACGGCGCCTACGACCAGAAGGACGCCGCCGGCTTCATCAAGCTGAACGCCCTGCGCCTGCGCACGCTCGCCAAGCGCGACAGGCTGTAACCAAATTTAGAGCGCCAATTTTGGTTTTACCTTCCCAAAGCCAAAAAGTGTTGGTATAGGTCCATATCTAGAAAACTCCGTGATAGGAGCTACTACATATGGCGAGCAGCCCTAGAGCCGGTAGCTACGTAGTGTCGGGAAGCTACCGGTGCTTCGCCCCTACTGCACTGCCTCCTCGACCGCCGATTACGTTCGACAGCGATATGAGTTTAATTCTCTCCGCTGCAGATCGCGCATTAGCACGTCTCGATGGAGCAGCTCTAACCCTGCCCAATCCAGAATTGTTCGTATATGCGTTTATGCGACAGGAAGCCGCCTTATCCTCCCAGATTGAAGGGACGCAAGCCAGCCTCGAAGATCTGTTTGAGTACGAAGCCGTTCCTGAAGCAGCAGGGGCGGGCAGCGATGTAACGGAAATCATCAACTACATCCAGGCAATGAATTGGGGCCTGGACGAGATCAACCGCCTTCCGCTATCGAAACGGTTGGTCAGAGGACTTCATGAGAGACTTCTAGCAACCGGCCGAGGAGCCGCCCGCAACCCTGGAAATTTTAGACAGGGTCAGAATCATATTGGAACAATCGGCTGCAGCATAGAAGAAGCTACCTTTGTTCCGCCATCCGTGCAGCTCATGCATCCCGCCTTAGATAACTGGGAAAAATACCTCCACCAGCGCGAACTGCCTATATTAGTAAGATGCGCTATTATACATGCACAATTCGAAACAATACATCCCTTTTGGGATGGAAATGGTCGCGTAGGCCGAATGATAATCACGTTGAAATTGTGCGAAGAAGGAATATTGGAGCGCCCGTTATTGTATCTAAGCTTATACTTTAAACAGTATCGACAGGAGTACTATGACCGATTGCAAAGCGTAAGAGATAACGGCGACTGGGAGGGTTGGATAAAATTCTTCCTAACTGGAGTCCGCCTTACATGCAAAGCGGCACTGGCCTCCGCTCGGCAGATTACGTTACTACGCGAAGAGCTTATTTTGAAAGCGCAGGCATCCAGTCGATCTAGCAACCCAGCAAGATTAACAGATGCGCTATTTCGCCACCCATACATAACAATACCTCAAGCAGCAAAAATTTTAGACACCACCGCTCAAGGTGGTTCGAATGTTGTCTCAAATCTTGTTGAAATCGGAATTTTGAAAGAAACCTATAAATCCGGACGCATGCGCGTATTTGCTTTTCGCCCTTATTTAGATTTATTGCATCAAACGTCAGGAGATCTTAGCTCTTCAATTGGCAGGGAAGACGCGCTTCGAAAGCCCATTGGGACGGAAGTCTCAACACCGCGCTGACGTTTTATAGGTAGCAGGGAAATATGTCTTCGACGTCCGGACCCGTGTTATCGCTAGTCACTTCCAAAGAAGCCTCGCGTCCGCGTACATGAAATGATGTTCACCGCATCGTACGTTGAGAAGGTGCACGGGAACGCTCCTCTATCTGGCTTCGTTGTCGTGCCAAGGCAGCCCGCGGGACTGCGAGGTCAGGAGACGATGACATGTTGTGGACGATTGCAGTAATTCTGGTGGTGGCGTGGCTTCTCGGCGGCTTCGTGTTTCACGTCGCGGGCGGTTTGATCCATCTCCTCCTCGTGATCGCCCTGATCGTGATCGTCGTTCAACTCGTGCGAGGCCGCAGGGTTCTCTGACGCAGCGTATTTGGACGGTCCGGCTCCGGGCGAACCGTTTCGGAAGAATGCCCGGGCGAGGTAATCGCCCGGGCCTTCTGCTGTCATCCCCGTTGGAACAGGTCCTACTCCGCCGGCACGGCCGCCAGGTGTCTCGGACGGCCCTTGTTGTAGGACATCGCCACCAGCACCACAGCCAGCCAGCCGAGCGCCACAAAGCCCCAGACCCCGCCGTAGATCAGCGCCATGCCGATGAGGCCGGCCTGAACAGTGTAGTAGGCCATCGGGATCAGCGTCATGCGGATGACCTCGCCCTCACGGTCGGTCAGCCCGACCACGGCCGAGGCGGCGACGACGTTATGGACGCAGATCATGTTGCCGGCAGCCCCGCCGACCGCCTGCAGAGCCACGACGAGGATGGTGCCGAGACCGGCGAGGCCGATCTGCTCGGCCGCCGAGAACTGGAACAGCGAGAACATCATGTTCGACACCGTATTGGAGCCGGCGATGAAGGCGCCGAGGGCGCCGATCAGCGGCGCGAACAGCGGCCAGGCCTGGCCGGTGACGCCGGCGACGCTTTCGGCCAGGACCAGGGGCATGGACTCCAGCGGCCCACGGCCGGTGTTGAGGAACACCTGCACCATGGGCACCGCGAGGAGAAGCGCCGGGGCTGCCGCGACCATGGTTTTCGCCGAGCCGGTCCAGGCACGGCCATAGGCCCGACCGCTCATCTTGAACAGGAAGAACGAGATGAACGAGGCGAGGATCAGGATCGACCCGGGCGAGTAAAGAAGCTGCGCGCTCGCCCGGATGCCGGAGCCGAAGAGGTCGTCGAAGGCGAGCGTGGCCTCCGGCGAGGTCAAGGCCGCCTTCAGCGGCGCGATCACGCGCGTCGCCACGAGGAGCACGGCGACGATGAGATAGGGCGACCAGGCCCGGATCAGCGAGATGTTCGCGCCGGGTGACGCCGCCAGTTCGGCGGCATCGGCCGGCTTCAGCGTACCGAACCAGTGCGCGTTCCAGCCGGCGCGGACCGGAAACTCGAACCGGTCCTTCGGCACCAGAAATCCGCGGCGGGCCGCCGGCACGACGATCATGAGCCCGATCAGGCCGCCCAGCAGCGAGGGAAATTCCGGCCCGAGGATCCAGGCGACGAGATAGTAGGGAACGGTGAAGGCAAGGCCGGCGAAGAGCGCGAACTTCCAGACCCTAAATCCCTCGGTGAAGGAGCGGTTCTCGCCGAAGAATCGGGTCAGCATGCCGACCATGATCAGCGGAATGACGAAGCCGATCAAAGCGTGCACCATCGCGACATTGGCCGCGAGGTTGACGATGTATTCCGGCAGCGTCATCGGCGCGATCGACTGCAGGACGCCCTCGTTGCCGGAAAGGCCGGTGGTGACGCCGACAAGCATCGGCGTGCCGACCGCGCCGAAGGAGACCGGCGTCGACTGGATGATCAGCGTCACCAGCACCGCCGCCATGGCGGGAAAGCCGATGGCGACCAGAAGCGGCGCGGCGACCGCCGCCGGCGTGCCGAAGCCCGAGGCACCCTCGATCATCGAGCCGAACAGCCAGGCGATGATGATCGCCTGGATCCGCCGGTCCGGCGAAAGGTCGGTGAAGCCCTGGCGGATCGCCCTGATGGCACCGCTCTCCTGCACCGTCGCCAGGAGCAGGATGGCGCCGAAGATGATGAACAACAGCGTCAGCGCGGTGACGATGCCGTTGATGGTCGCGCCCCCGACGGTCGCGATGTCGAGCCCCCAGACGGCCATGGCGAGAATCACGGTCGCGAGATAGGCGACGGTCATCGACAGTTTCGCCGATCGCCTGAGGACGACGAGCAGCACGAAGACGATGGCGATCGGCACGAGCGCGAACGCGAAAAGCAGGCCTTGCGGCATCGGAGTCCTCCCTGGGCAGTCTTTTGCTGCAGGCTTAAAGGGCCGAAATGCCGATAGCGACCATATTCGGATACAATGATACCAATTGCTTAGAAGGACGCCCTTGGTCGGGGAGCCTCATCGAGGGTGGAAACCGATCGGTATGGTACCCATGTTCCGTCCACCCGATTGAACTGGACAGCGCCATGATCCCCTATTCCGTGCTCGATCTCTCGCCGATCCCCGAAGGCGGCACCGCCACTGACGCGCTGGCAAATTCGCTGGCTCTGGCGCGGCACGCCGAGTCGCTCGGCTACAATCGCTTCTGGCTCGCCGAGCATCACAACATGACGGGCATCGCCAGCGCCGCAACCGCCGTGGTCATCGGCCACGTCGCCGGCGGGACCCGGACGATCCGTGTCGGCTCGGGCGGCATCATGCTGCCGAACCACGCGCCGCTCGTCATCGCCGAGCAGTTCGGCACGCTCGCCACGCTCTATCCCGGCCGCATCGATCTTGGGCTGGGTCGCGCGCCCGGCACCGACATGAACACCGCGCGGGCGCTCCGCCGCAGCCTCGACAACTCCGACAACTTCCCTCAGGACGTGATGGAGCTCCTCGCCTATTTCGCAGAGGCCGGGCCGAACCAGCGCGTGCGGGCCGTGCCGGGCGTGGGCACGAACGTTCCCGTGTGGATCCTCGGCTCCAGCCTGTACGGCGCCCAGCTCGCCGCCCATCTCGGCCTGCCCTACGCCTTTGCGTCGCACTTCGCGCCGGCCGCGTTGGCACAGGCGGTCGAGGTCTACCGCGAGACGTTCCGTCCGTCGGAATATCTCGACGCGCCCTATTTCATGCTGGCGATGAACGTCTTTGCCGGCGAGACCGACGCCGAGGGCCGGCGCATCCGCAGCTCGATGGAGCAGGCTTTCGCCAATCTTCGGACGGGAAAGCCGGGTCCCCTGCCGCGCGCCGTCGATGACATCGACGCCGTCATCGATCCGATGACGCGGGCCGGTGTCGACGAGGCGCTGTCGGTTTCCGCCACGGGCTCGCCGCAGACGGTCGCCCGCGAGATCGAGACCCTCGTTTCCCGTTATGCGCCGGACGAGATCATCATCACCGGCCAGATCCACGACCAGGCAGCGCGGCTGCGCTCGTTCGAGATCGCGGCGCAGGCGATGCAGGGACTTGCGTCGCGGCGGGCTGTGGCGGCGGAGTAGAAGGCCGCGCTTGTGCCTCAGGGGTTGCGGTGATGCGAGAGCCTCATCTTGGCCGCAAATCCCTAGAGCATGATCCGGAAAGGTGGCTTCCGGCTTTCGGAAAAGATCATGCGAGGACAAAGAGCTAAAGCGGGACGGCGATTCGACGAAGAGCCATGCCGCTTTAGCGGGATGCCCCCAAGCTTCGTCATCCCGGGCTTGACCCGGGATCCATTCCAAATCGCTGCCGGAGTGTTCATTCCGGCACCGATTTGGCGGCGGAACGGCCTCGGCATGGATCCCGGGTCGAGCCCGGGATGACGATCCGGAGAAGGTGGCGCTCTCGATAGTATTCTCAGCGCCCAGTATTCTTGAGGACCGATCTATGCGCCGTGCGGGCCTGGAGTGCGGCCTCGGCAGCTTCTCGGAAGAGGCCGTAGACCCACTGCCCCGGCCCTACGGCATCAGCTTGTAGCCGCCCGATTCCGTCACGATCAGCCGGGCATTCGACGGATCCGGCTCGATCTTCTGGCGCAGGCGGTAGACATGCGTCTCCAGCGTATGGGTCGTCACGCCCGAATTGTAGCCCCAGACCTCTTCCAGAAGGATGTCGCGGGTGATCACCTTGCGGTCGGCGCGGTAGAGATAGCGGATGATCGCCGTCTCCTTCTCGGTCAACCGCACCTTGCCGCCACGGTCGTCGACGAGGATCTTCTGGCTCGGCTTGAAGATGTACGGTCCGACCTGGAAGGTCGCGTCCTCGCTCTGCTCATGCTGGCGCAGTTGGGCGCGGATGCGGGCGAGCAGCACGGCGAAGCGGAACGGCTTCGTCACATAGTCGTTGGCGCCGGCTTCCAGACCCAGAATCGTGTCGGAGTCGGTATCGTGGCCGGTCAGAATGATGATCGGCGCCTTGAAGCCTGACTTTCGCAGGACCTTGACGGCTTCCCGCCCATCCATGTCCGGCAAGCCGACATCCATGCAGACGAGGTCGATCAGACCGGCCCGAGCGGCAGCGATGCCCTTGGCAGCGCTCGGCTCTTGGAGCACGGTGAACTCCTCGTGCAACGACAGCTGCTCGGCAAGTGTCTGTCTCAGGTCGTCATCATCGTCGACGATCAGGATGCTGCGTGCGCTCATGGCTAGACTTTGACCCCGGAGTGGTTTTCGACGCTGGCAATTTCATGGCTGGCTACGTCCCCAGCCACCTCTGTTGAAATAGGTCTAAACTGGAAACTGTCATGCATCGATCGCGAAATCCTGCCACTATTATCGTTCGGCGCTCTCCGCTCCATCGAAGTCTCGGCATTCTTCAGGCCGGCCCCTTGCGTCTGCGCTGCGCCATCGGACGGGCCGGGACGAGCAGTCTGAAGCTTGAAGGTGACGGCGCAACCCCCATCGCGTCGATGCGGTTGCTGAATGCTTACCGTCGCCCGCAAAAATTCTCCGACCTGCAGGTCTCGTTGCCGACAAGGCGTACGCGTGCCGACAACGGCTGGTGCGACTCGCCGGGTTCCCCTGCCTACAACCACCCCGTGCGGTTGCCGTTCCCCGCAAGTGCAGAAACTCTTCAGCGGAACGACCGGCTCTACGATTTCATCGTGGTTCTTGACTGGAACATCACCTGTCGCCAGCGCGGACGCGGCAGCGCCATCTTCCTGCATGTCGCCCATCCGGACTACCGTCCGACCGAGGGTTGCGTCGCGATCTCGCCGACCGACATGCGGCGCCTGCAGCCCTTCCTGCGCATGGGCATGCGTCTCGTTGTCTCGGGATGACGCGGAACGGTCAGGACATTTTCGGCGTTGGCCCCTCGAGCTTTCATCAGATCCGGGAGCCCCGGGCGGAGGATTGAATGGACCGCAGCGAGATCACCGACAACCCCGTCATCAAGGCCTATGACCATCCCTCCGGCGGCTGGGGATCGCTGAAGTCGGTGGCGGAGAAGACCCTGGCCGAAGGCCTGTCGGTCCAGACCATTCTCGAGATGCTGCGCAAGCAGAACAAGGCCGACGGCTATGCCTGCGTCTCCTGTTCCTGGGCCAAGCCCGCCGAGCCGAATCTGGCCGAGTTTTGCGAGAACGGCGCGAAGGCGACCGTCTGGGAAGTCACCCGCAAGCGTTGCGACCGAGCGTTCTTTGCCCGGCACCGCGTCAGCGACTTGCGCCAATGGCCCGATCACGACCTGGAAAAGCAGGGACGGCTGACGACCCCCCTGCGCTATGACGCGACGCTCGACCAGTACATTCCGGTGAAGTGGGCGGATGCCTTCCGCGAGATCGGCGCCGAGCTCCAGGCGCTCGATCCCGACTCGGCCGTCTTTTACGTCTCCGGTCGCGCCTCGCTCGAGACCTCTTACATGTGGCAGCTTTTCGCCCGCATCTACGGCTCGCCGAACCTGCCCGATTCCTCGAACATGTGCCACGAATCGACCTCGGTCGGTCTGCCCAAGTCGATCGGCTCGCCCGTCGGCACGGTCCAGATCGAGGATTTCGACGCGGCCGACATGCTCTTCTTCTTCGGCCACAACACCGGCACGAACGCCCCGCGGCTGCTGCACCAGGTCCACGACGCCCGCAAGCGCGGCGTGCCGGTGATCACGTTCAACCCGCTGCAGGAGCGCGGGCTCATGCGGTTCAAGGATCCGCAGTCGCCGACGGAGATGCTCTCGCCCGACGACGGCGTGAAGATGTCGAGCGACTATTTCCAGATCCGGCCCGGCGGCGACATCGCGGCGATGACGGGAATCGCCAAGGCGGTCCTTGCGCTCGACGACGCGGCTCTGGCATCGGGCGACCCGCGCGTCCTCGACGTCGCCTTCATTGCCGAACACTGCCACGGCTTAGCGGAATTCGAAGTCTTCGTGCGCGCGCAGACCTGGGAGGAGATCGAGCGCTGCGCCGGGATCGACCGCGACAGTCTGGAACATGTCGGACGGCTCTATGCGACGGCCAAGAAAGTCATCGCCAACTTCGGCATGGGACTGACCCAGCACCGGCACGGCACTGAGAACGTCCAGATGCTCTGCAATCTCCTGCTGATGCGCGGCAATATCGGCAGGCCCGGCGCCGGCATCTCGCCGATCCGGGGCCATTCCAACGTCCAGGGCCAGAGAACGGTCGGCGTTTCCGAAAAGCCGGAACTGGTGCCGCTCGACGTCTTCGCCGCGCGATACGGGTTCGAGCCGCCGCGCCACAAGGGTCTCGACACCGTCGAGGCCTGCAAGGGCATCATCGACGGCTCGGTGCGCGCCTTCGTCTCGCTCGGCGGAAATTTCTCGCGGGCGGCGCCGGAGACTGCGCTTCTGGAAGGGGCCTGGCGCAAGCTCCGCCTCTCCGTCCAGATCTCGACCAAGCTGAACCGCAACCATCTCCTGCCCGGCGAAGTCACCTACATCCTTCCCTGCCTCGGCCGTATCGAGGAGGACCTTCAGGCAAGCGGCAAGCAGCACGTCTCGATGGAGGACTCCACCGCCTGCATCCACGGCTCGATCGGCTGGAGCCCACCCGCCTCGCCCGAACTCCTGTCGGAGCCGAAGATCGTCGCCGAACTCGCCAAGGCGACCGTTGCCGGCCGTTCCAGCATTCCCTGGGACGAATGGGTCGGCGACTATTCGAAGGTGCGCGACGAGATCGCCGCGGTCTACCCCAGTGATTTTCACGACTTCAATGCCCGCTTCCTGCAGCCGGGCGGATTTCACCGCGATCTTCCCGCCTGCAAGCGGGAGTGGAAGACCGAGAATGGCAAGGCGAATTTCCTCACGCCCTCAGGCTTCGACGTCAATCCGAACATCCATGTCGACGGCAAGGATATCCTCTCCCTGATGACCATCCGCTCGAACGACCAGTTCAACACCACCGTCTACGGCTATGACGACCGGCTGCGCGGCATCAAGGGAACGCGCATGGTGCTCCTGATGAACGCCGAGGACATGGCGCGGCTGAAGCTTCGGGACGACGACCGCGTCGACGTCGCCACCTATGCCGACGACGGCGTCGACCGCCGCGTCCATGACATGCGTGTCCACAGCTTCTCGATCCCGAAGGGTGCGGTTGCCGGCTATTTCCCCGAACTCAACCCGCTCGTCCCGCTCTGGCATCATGCCAAGGGTTCGCACACACCCGCCTCCAAGGCGATTCCGGTCGAGATCATCCGGCGGTAGAACCTGTGCCGCCGCACCGTCCCCCGGTCGCGGCGAATAAAGCGGCGGGCCTCCCTATCCGTTCCGCCAGCGCCAGACGGTCGTCCGCTTGACGTCGGCGTCTTCGAGCGCCCGCGTGACCGCCACCTCGTAGGTGATCAGGGGCACCAGCCTGTCGTGCGGCAGGTAGCTGCGCCCGGGATCGCCGACGAGGACTGTCACGCCTGCCGCTGAGACGGCGTCGAACCACGGCACGATCGCCGCCGCCATCGCCTTGTCGAAGAACACGTCGCCGGCCAGAAGCACCTCGGCCCCAACTGGAAGGCCGATGGCGTCCTCGATCCTGATGGTCAGATCGACGCCGTTGAGCGCGGCGTTGACCGCCATGGCCTCGCGGCAGAAGGGGTCGATGTCGGCGGCGGTGACCGCCTCAGCCTTTGCCTTGGCCGCGGCGATGGCGACGAGGCCCGACCCCGCGGCGAAATCGAGGACGGTCCGGCCGGCAACCACCTCGGGGTGGTCGAGCACGTAACGGGCGAGACCCTGCCCGCCCGCCCAGGCAAAGGCCCAATAGGGCGGCGGCAGGCCGATGGCGTCCAGTTCCGCCTCGGTCCGCAGCCACAGCCCGTGCGCTTCGGTCGCCAGTCGCAGCGAGACTTCGGGCACATGCGGCGGCGTCAGAACGTCGGTGTTGTCCAGGATGAAGGCGCGCATCCGGTCGGCCGAGAGGCGGGGCAGGACGGCGTCCATCATGTCTCTTGTTTCTCCCTGGGGTTGTATGCGCAACCCTGCCGCCCGTGCGGCGCAGGCGCCTTGCGTTCTTTCAACCTACCTCCCCTAGCTGCAGCACGCGACAAATCCGGCTCGCTCATCGCTCACGCGGTAAATTTCTGTCGAATCGCTCGGTTGTATCTTTTCAAGATGCAACTTATGCGCGATAACTGCCATGCTACAATCTCAACGGGAGAACGGACATGGCAGAGCAGTATCCCAGCTTCAGCAGCGAATCGATCGAAGGCGCCCTCGAGGCCGCCCGTCGCGACCACGAGGGCCAGGACCTCAAGTCCCTCGGGATGAAAGGCCTTCCGCCGAGCAGCGAACTCAGCGTGCTGGCCCAGTGCATCAGCGTGACGGTGAGCAACAACAAGGTCTGCCTCAACCTGCCGCTCGGGATCGGAAGCGTCTGTCTTCCCATTCCGATCAGTTTTCCGAACGGGACCGTCGCCCAGGCCTGCCTCAGCATCTGCACGACCTGGGGCCTGCCGACGGGTGTGAAGGTCAGCGTGATCGTCGCCGGCATCACGATCGTCCAGCAGACTTTCGGCAAGTGCTGAGGCACGCTCACCGAAGGAGGCTTGCGGGATGACGGAGCAAGGCGATCGAGCAGCAATGGCCCAAAGCGGGAGGACGGCCGGTGGAAGATCCGTCTCCCTCCAGGATCGGGACCATCCGCCGTCAGTTCGCTGAAGACCTGGGTCCAAGAGCCAGCTGATGGCGTTCGCCGGTCGAGCGGCGAACCGCCTCCCGCTTCGACCGTCGGGGCATGCGCCGGCGAGAACTTCATTCTGGCGGCGGACGAGGCGACCGCTGTTTCGGCCATCGCTGAAGCCGGCCGATTCGCGGTTTGCGAGGCGGGCAGGGTGCAGCCCACTTTGGCTTGCCGAGCCGGTTGCCCCGTCTCCCGGCCGCTCATCTCACCCGCGCACCGGACGGAGATAGCCCGTTGGAGCGAAGGGTCGAACTGATCACCGGCCGGACTGGCCGGTGATCTGGCCTTTCCGATCGTCTCGTCAGGCGGACTTCAGACGCTGGCTCTGTCCCTGCAGCGCATCGATCTGTTTCGATGCCTCGGCCTTCGAAACCTTGTCGTCGAAGGCCGCGCCGGTCTCCTCGCACAGCGTCTTGAGATAGGAGGCCTGCGCCCCCGTCATCGGCTCGTCGCCGGTGGTCCAGTCGTCCGGACTCTTTTCGGTGTTGGAGCCGGTCTTGGGGTTCTGGTCGGACATCGTCGCTCTTTCTCGCGGTTCAGATGTTCCTATAATGTTCCGATTGCCCGCCTGTTCCCCTTCGGGTTGGGCAGAACCCCTACTCCGGAATCCGGTCCAGCCCGCCCATGGCGCAGATCGCGGCAAACTCCGCCTCCGTCACCGGCTGTACCGACAGCCGGGAATTCGTCGCCAGCACCATGTCCTTCAGCCGCGGCTCGGTCTTGACCGTGTCGAGCGGGACCGGCTTCGGCAGGTCCGCGACGGCCACGAGGTCGACGCATTCCCAGGCCGGATTGTCGGCGGTGGAGTCGGGATGCACCTCGTTCAGCACCTCGACGATGCCGACGATCTCCTTGCCGTCATTGGAATGGTAGAAGAAGCCGCGCTCGCCCTTCTTCATCGTCCGCATGAAGTTGCGCGCCTGATAGTTGCGCACGCCGTCCCATTCCTGGCCTTTCGGCCCGGCCGCCTTCTGCATCTCCCAAGACCATTTCACCGGCTCGGACTTGAACAGCCAGTAGGCCATGTCAGGCGTCCGGGTTGTTGATGGTCCAGTTCCAGCGGCGCACCTGCACCGATTCGAAGAGGCCCGCGAGTGCATAGGGGTCGCCGGCGGCGATTTCGGCAGCGGCCTCGGCGCTTGGCGCATCCAGCACCAGCATCGAGCCGACGGGCTTGTCGTCGAGCCCCAGGAAGGGGCCGGCGAGCTTCAGCGTCGGCCCGAGCCCCTTCAGGAACTCGACATGTCTAGGCCGGTTTTCCATCCGGACGTCGAGGGCGCCGGGCTTGTCTTCACACAGGACGACGAAAAGCATCAGTATTCCTTTTATGCGGGGGATGTCGGCCTGCTGGGCAGGCGTTTGCCGGAACCTATCCGCCGGGCGCTGCCGGTCAATCGAATTCGCGCCTCAGGGGCCGCGCGAGGAGTTCGCGCACGGCCGACTCCACCGACAGCGTACCGTCGATGATGGCGGCGACGGTCGTGATGATCGGCGCCTCGATGCCATGGTCGGCGGCCAGGCGCGCGGCGATGGCGGCGGAATGGACGCCTTCGGCAAGTTTCAGCGAGCCGAGATCCTCGCCGCGCCCGAGCGCCAGGCCATAGGAGAAGTTGCGCGACTGCGCGCCGGAACAGGTGAGAACGAGATCGCCGAGCCCGGAGAGCCCCATCAGCGTTTCCGGCCGGGCGCCCAGTGCCTCGCCGACGCGGCGCAGTTCGACGAAGCCGCGGGTGACGATCGCCGCCCCGGCCGAGGCGCCGAGCCCCGCGCCGGCGACGATGCCGGCGGCGATGGCAAGAACGTTCTTCAGGGCACCGCCCGCCTCGACGCCGACGACGTCGCTCGAGGCGTAGCCGCGAAAACTCTCCGTCGACAGCCGCCGGGCGATGTCGTCGGCCCGCGCCTCGTCGGCAGCCGCGATCGTCACCGCCGTGGGCAGCCCGCGCGCGACGTCGGCGGCAAAGCTCGGTCCGGAGAGGACGGCGAGATCGGCCGGACCGACATGGGCGGCAAGGATGTCGCTGGCAAAACGTCCGGTCCCCCGCTCGATGCCCTTGGCGCAGAGGACGACCGGCACCCCCTCCGCCCTGCCCGCTGCCAGAGCCTCGGCGATGTCGGCAAGATTCTGGGCGGGCACGACGACGAGCACCACGGTGGCACCGCCGAGTGCCAGAGCCATGTCCGTGGTCGCGGCAAGGCTTTCGGGCAGAGGAATGCCGGGAAGATACCGCTCGTTCCGGCCGGTGGCGGCGATCGCCTGCACGGTCGCGGCGTCGCGGGCGTAGAGTACGGTGCTCCGCCCGGCGCGGGATTGGAGCGCGGCCAGCGCCGTGCCCCAGGCGCCGCCGCCGATGACCGCGATCTTGTCAGGCTGGTTCATGGTCGGGCCCTTCCTCAGGCCTTGGCGCCGCGCCGGCCGAAGCCGATGAGGGGCACGGCCGCCTCGTCGAGCGGCCAGCGCGAGCGCACGGGCGCGTCCATGCCGTCGAGCCGTCCGGCCTCGAAACGCTCGAGGCCGGCATAGGCGATCATCGCGGCATTGTCGCCGCAGAGTTTGAGCGGTGGCGCGACGAGGCGCACGCCGGCGGCCAGACAGGCGTCCTCCAGCCGCAGCCGGATCGCCGCATTGGCCGCGACGCCGCCGGCGACCGCCAGAACCTTATCGGCGAGACCCGGATATTCCGCGCCAAAACGCGTGAGCGCACGGGCGATGCGGTCGGCGAGGCTGTCGGCGGCGGCCGCCTGGAAACTCGCGCAGAGATCCGCGACGTCCTGCGCCGTCAGCGGCATCGCCGCCTGCGCCGCCTGGCGCACCGCCGTCTTCAGCCCGGAAAAGGAAAAATCGAGCCTCGCCTCGCCCCGCATCGGCCGCGGCAGGCCGAACCGCCGGGCATCACCGCCGCGCGCAGATTTCTCCACCGCCGCACCGCCCTGTTCGGGCAGGCCGAGGAGTTTTGCGGTCTTGTCGAAGGCCTCGCCCAGCGCGTCGTCGATCGTCGTGCCCCAGCGCTCGTAGTCGCCGAGACCGCGCACGAGAAGGATCTGCGTATGCCCGCCCGAGACGAGCAGCATGAGATAGGGATAGGCGACGCCGTCGGTCAGCCGCGGCGTCAGCGCATGGCCCTCCAGATGATTGACGCCGACGAAGCCAAGGCCCCTGGCCGCCGCGATCGCCTTGCCGGTCATCGCCCCGACGATGAGCCCGCCGACGAGGCCGGGCCCGAGCGTCGCGGCGACGGCGGAGAGATCATCAAGGTTGACGCCGGCATCGCCGAGTGCCGCCTCGACGATGCCCGAGATGGCATCGACATGGGCGCGTGCGGCGATCTCCGGCACGACGCCGCCGAAGGCCGCATGCTCCTCGACCTGGCTGAGAACGACGTTCGACAGAATCTCCGGCCGCCCGTCCGCGCCGCGTCCGACGACGCTTGCCGCCGTCTCGTCGCAGCTGGTCTCGATGCCGAGGATGAGAGGGGACAAGGGGCGGCTCGGGTTTCGCATGCTCCTCCATCGCCCCGACCGGGATGAAATGTCAAAGCCGAAGCCGCGAAATCGGCCGGTCATTGCCGGCTGCCCCCGAAATCCTCTAAGAACGCTGGACGACCCTCGCGAAGACAGGCGGCAAGATGGCACCTATCCGGATCGGCACACGCGGCAGCCAGCTGGCCCTGGCGCAGGCGAGCGAAGTGCGGGCCCGGCTGATGGTCGCGCACGGGCTCGGCGAGGAGGATTTCGAGATCAGCGTGATCTCGACGTCGGGGGACCGCATCCTCGACCGGCCATTGTCGGAAGTCGGCGGCAAGGGGCTCTTCACCAAGGAGATCGAGGAGGCGCTGCTGGATAAGCGCATCGATCTGGCGGTGCATTCCTCCAAGGACATGGCGACGGCCATCCCGGACGGGCTGGTGCTCGCCGCCTTCCTGCCGCGCGAGGACGTGCGCGACGCCTTCATCGGCCGCACGGCGAAGACGATCGCGACCCTGCCGGAGGGGGCCGTCGTCGGCAGCGCCTCGCTCCGGCGCCAGGCACTCCTGAAGCGCATGCGCCCCGACCTCGAACTCGTCATCCTGCGCGGCAATGTCCAGACGCGGCTGCGCAAGCTGGAGGCCGGAGAAGTCGATGCGACGCTTCTCGCCCTCGCCGGCCTCAACCGGATGGGCATGGCGGCGGTCGCGACGGAGATCCTTTCGGCCGAAGACTTCATGCCTGCCCCCGGCCAGGGCGCCATCTGCATCGAGACGCGCGGCGACGACACGGCGACGCTGGCCCTCGTCCACGCGATCGACCATGCCGAGACGACGACGGCCCTCACGGCCGAGCGTGGCTTCCTCGCCGAGCTCGACGGCTCCTGCCGCACGCCCATCGCCGCACATGCGACGCTGGGGGAGGCCGGCGTCCTGCACCTCGCCGGCATGATCCTGACGCCTGACGGCTCGGCCATGCATGCGACGAAGCGCACCGGCGTGATGGGCGAGGCGGCGATGATCGGGCGCCTGGCGGCACAACAGCTGCTCGAGGAAGCCGGCCCCGACTTCTTCGCCAGCTGGAACGCCCCGGCCGATCCCCGCTGACCGCATGGCGCGGATCCTGGTCCTCCGGCCGGCAGCCGACGCAGAGGCAACCGGCCGCGCGATAGAGGCACGCGGGCACGAGGCGCAGATCCTGCCGGCGGAGGAGATCGTCGCGCTTTCATCAGCGCCGCCCCCTGGCCCGTTCGCGGCGATCCTCGTGACCAGTGCCCATGCCGTCCCTGCGCTCGCGGTCTTGCCGCGCGAAGACCTGGCGCCGTTTCTGGCCGTCGGCGCGCGCACCGCATCAGCGCTGCGGGCGGCGGGTTTTGGCGAGATCGCGACCGGCAGCGGCGGCGCCGCCAACCTCGTCGAGCCGGCAGCGCGCCTTGCCGCCACGCGCGGACTGCCGCTTCTCTATGCCGCCGGCCGCGTCAGAACCGATGCCCTCGAGGCAGCGTTCGCCGATCGCGACGTGCCCCTTCGCCTCTGGGAAGCCTACGACATCAGGCCGCTGGACCCGGCGCCGGACGAGATCGCCCAGGCCACCGGCGGCATTTCTCCGGACGCCGTGCTCCTCCTGTCGCGGGGGCAGGTCGCCGCCTATGTCAGGCTCGCCGGGCGCCTGCCGGCCGGTTCTGCACCGCGACTTCTCTGCCTGTCGCCCCGGATTGCCGACGCTTTGCCGGCAAACTTGCGCGGCTGGGCGGAGATTTCTCCCACGATGAGCCTCGCCACGCTGTTCGATCACGTTCTATAACCTACCTAATCCCTGCGGCGCCCGCGCCGAACGCGCGGCATGCCGGTCCGAGAGCTTCAGAAACTGCTCCCGGCCAGAGGCCAGCCGCCGGCGAAGACTGGAAACGGAGTCCTTTTCGATGCGCAATCCTCCGCGGCGTTCGCGACCCCAGAAGCCCGCGACGACGATCGATGCGACTGCCGTGCCCGCGGTCGGGTATCCCGGGCCGTCCTCCGCCGATCCTGCCGATCCGCCGTCTGCATCCCCCGTGAGCGCGCCTGCCATGGGCGATCCGGAGACGAGCCTGGCGGCGAGCGCGAGCGACACAGGCAGTGAAGCGTCGGCGAACCTGCCGGCTGCAGACGCAGCATCGACCGTCGAGGACGAGGTCACGGCACCGGCGAGCGGGCAGGAGGCATTCGCGGCGGAAGAAGGTCTGCAGGGGCCGACCGTCGCCAGCGACAGCGACGTCGACGAGACCATCCTCTCGGCGGCCGAACCCGACTTCATTCGCGACGAGAGCGCCGCGACCAATGGTCCGCCGCAGCCGACGCAGGACTACTCGGCGCCGGCCTCCGCCCATCAGGAGACGCGCAGCGGCGGGATGGGCTCGGCCTTCGGCGGTGCCCTTCTCGGTGCCGCGCTGGCGCTGGCCGGCGCCGGCGCGCTGCAATATGCCGGCGTCCTGCCGAGCGTCGGCCTCGCCGAGGTTGACGAGAACGCCCCGCAATATGCCAGGACCGGCGACGTCCAGCAGGTGTCGAGCGACCTTGGAACGCTTCGCGACGAGGTCGAGCAGTTGCGATCGGTCCAGGCGGCGGGCGGCACCGGTCCGGGCGCCTCGCAGGCAGACCTGACCTCGCTCGGAGACCGGGTCGCCGCGCTCGAACAGCGGGAGCCGCCGCCGGCCCCGACGACCGATCCGGCCGCGCTCGACGCGATCCGCGGTGCCGCCGATGGCGCGCGTGCGGCGGCTGAAACGGCGACGCAGACGGGCGCCGACGCCCGCACGGCCGCCGAGGTCGCCAAGAGCGCGGCCGATGCAGCCAAGACCGCCGCCGACCAGGCGGGCCAGCTCGCCGGCCAGTCGCAGTCGAGCGCCGAGAGCGCCCGGCAGGCGGCGGAGACGGCGCGGCAGACCGGCGAGACGGCGCAGCAGGCCGCCACGACTGCCCAGCAGACGGCGGCCGCGGCGCAGACAAGCGTTGCCGCCACCAACGAGGCCGTCGCCGCGCTGAAGCAGCAGCTGGCCGCGATCGAGGCGGCCAACCAGAAGGCCGGCGCGGCGATCGCGGCGGCCGGGCTGAAGGCGGCCATCGACCGCGGCGGCCCCTTCATGGGCGAACTCGAGGCGTTCGCCACGGCGACCGGCGACGAGGCCGTCGTCGGCGCCCTGCGCGGCTTTGCCGCCGAGGGCGTACCGACGCAGTCGCAGCTTCTGTCCGCTTGGCCCGAGGTCGAGACACGGATCCTCTCCGCCTTGAACCCGGTCGATCCCAATGCCAGCGTCGGCGACCAGATCCTGAGCGGACTGAGCGGCCTCGTCACGACCCGCCCGGTCGGCGCCGCGCCTGCCGGCGTGACCGGACCGAACGCCGCGATCTCGCGCCTGGCTGCCGATGTCGAGGGGAACGACCTTCCGGCCTTCCTCGCCGAATGGGAGGCGCTGCCGCAGCCGGCCAAGGATGTCAGCCAGGAATTCCAGGCACGCGTCGCGGCCCGGGTGAAGGCGGAACAGGTCGTCGGCGAGACCTTGACGAACGCGGTGAAAGCCGTCGGCCAGCCGGCCGGCACGGCAGGGTGAGGAACTGACATGCTGCGTATTCTGGCCTTCCTTCTCGTCGTCCTCGCGCTGGCCCTCGGCTTCGGCTGGCTGCAGGACAATCCCGGCACCATCCAGCTGTCCTGGCAGGGCGTATTGCCGGCGGGCAGCGACAGCCTGACGCTGCAGGTCTGGACCTTCATCGTCCTGCAGCTCGCGCTTCTCTTCCTCGTCGTCCTCACGGTCTGGGTCCTGCGCTCGTTCTTCAAGGCTCCGGACCGGATCGGCCGCTATTTCAGCACGAGGCGCCGCGACAAGGGCTATGGTGCCCTGTCGGCCGGCATCGTTGCCGCCGGTGCGGGCGACGCCGTCCTCGCCCGGCAGATGACGAAGCGGTCGCAGAAGCTCCTGACCGGCCGCCGCGAGCCGCTGGTGCAGTTCCTCGACGCGCAGACGGCCATGATCGAGGGCGATCACGATCGCGCCCGCTCGGCCTTTGAGACCATGGAGCGCGAGCCGGAGACGCGGCTTCTCGCGCTGCGCGGCCTCTTTCTCGAGGCCGAGAGGCTCGGCGACGACGCCGCTGCGCGCGGCTATGCCGAGCGCGCCGTCCGCATCGCCCCGCACGTTCCCTGGGCCGGGGGCGCCGTGCTGGAGGCCAAATCCATCGAGGGCGACTTCGACGGCGCCTTGGCGATCCTCGAGGCGCAGCGCAATGCGCGGCTGATCGAAAAGCAGGAATCGGCGCGACTGCGTGCCGTGCTCCTCACCGCCAAGGCCATGTCGATTGCCGAGCGCGATCCGAACGGCGCCAAGCTCGCCGCGACCGAGGCGCAGAAGCTTGCGCCGGACCTGACACAAGCCGCCGTCACCGCGGCGGAGGCGCTTTTCCGGCTCGGCGACCTGAAGCGCGGCACGAAGATCCTGGAAAAAGCCTGGACCGAATCTCCGCATCCCGATCTCGCGGTCGCCTATGTCCAGGCGCGCCCCGGTGATTCCGTCGCTGACCGGCTGAAGCGGGCGAAGGTCCTGCAGGACCTCCGGCCGACCCATGTCGAATCCTCGCTCGTCGTCGCCCATGCCGCGCTCGACGCGCGCGACTTCACCCTCGCCCGTTCGGAAGCGCTGAATGCCAGCCGCATGGAGCCGCGCGAAGGCGTGTTTCTCCTTCTGGCCGACATCGAGGAGGCCGAGACCGGCTCCGTCGGCAAGGTCCGCGAATGGCTCGGCCGGGCCATCCGCGCGCCCCGCGATCCCGCCTGGACCGCCGACGGCTACGTCTCGGAGAAATGGGCGCCGGTCTCCCCCGTCACCGGGCGCCTCGACGCCTTCCGCTGGAAGACACCGGGCCAGCGCATCGACGCGCAGGGCATGGTCATCGAGGCGCCGGCGGATACGGTCGAGGCGATCGGTCCAGCTTCCCCCGGCGTTGGCGAGGCGCCGCGCGAGATATCACCCGCGGCCGCCAGCGTCCCGGCTCCCGCCGCAGTAGTCTCCATACCGGCAGAGGCAGAGGCACCACCGCCTGGCCCGCCCGCTGCCAATGGCTGGACGGACCAGGAACCCGAGGTCGAGACCATTCCGCCGGGCCATTCGCCGAAGGCGCCCGGCGAAAGTCGCCTGCGACTGTTTTGATTTTTTCCGGACGCGCACGATTGGTCTTGGTCATGCCGCTGAGTTTGCGGCATGATCGCAGCTGTTGCACTGCAGCAGCACAACATGGATGGGAAGGTGCCCTCCAAAGGTGGACGACGGCTGATGTTTCAGGCCTTTCGTGATTTTCTGACCTCGATCAGCGAAACACCTGATCGCGCGCGCGCCGATGATCCGCGCGTCGCCGCTGCCGCCTTGCTCTATCATGTGAGCGCGGCCGACGGCATCGTCAGCGAGGCGGAGCTCGAAAGCCTCAAGGCCTCGCTTGCGCACGAGTTCGGCCTCGACGCGGATGCGGCCGACGAGTTGCTCGATGCCGGCCGGGAGGCCGACCAGGATGCCGTCGACCTCTATCGTTTCACCAGCGTCCTCCTCCAGAGCCTCGACGAGGCGGCCCGCATCCGCTTCGTCGAGCTGCTCTGGGAAATCACCTATGCCGATGGCGACGTGCACGAGCTCGAGGACAACACCATCTGGCGTGTCGCCGATCTGCTCGGCGTGTCGACGCGCGACCGTATGTTGATGAAGCAGGAAGCCGCGTCGCGGCACGTGCGCAACGGCGGTGAGTGAAGGCAGCCCTTTGGAACGGCAGGACAGCGAGAGCACCGGCGGCATCGGCGCACAGCATCGCCGCTACAGTCTCGAGGGAGCGAGCGATCCCCGTCCGGTGCTGGTCGTGCTCCATCAGGAGACCTCGACGCCCGGCCGTGTCGGCCAGGTGCTCGCCGCCCACGGCGTCGCGGTGGACATCCGCCGTCCGGTGATCGGCGACCCTCTGCCGGAGACGCTCGACGACCACCGCGGCGCCATCGTGTTCGGCGGCCCGCCGAGCGCCAACGATCCGGACGAGCATCTTCGCCGCGAAGTCGACTGGATGGCCGTTCCTCTGGCGGAAAACCGCCCCTTCCTCGGCATCTGCCTTGGCGCGCAGATGCTGGTGAAACATCTCGGCGGTACCGTCGCCCCGCATCCGGAGGGCCTTGTCGAGGTTGGCTACTATCCGCTGCAGGCGACGACCGAGGGGCGTATGCTCGTGCCGCAATGGCCCGAAATGGTCTACCAGTGGCACCGCGAGGGATTCACCCTGCCGCACGGCGCTATCAGGCTTGCCACCGGCGAGCGTTTCGAGAACCAGGCCATCCGCTACGGCGACCACGCCTACGGCGTCCAGTTCCACGCCGAGCTGACGCTGGCCATGCTGCATCGCTGGACCACCCATGGCCACGAGCGCACCCTTCTCCCCGGCGCCCAGAAGCGCCGCGACCATTTCGACGGCCGCGCCGTCTACGACGCGCCGGTGAAGCGCTGGCTGGAACAGTTTCTGGGACTGGTGTTTGGCGAGCCGGCCTGAAGGGACTGCAATGTCGGCCTGCCTGACCGACGAGGCCCGAACACGTGACCGCTTGCCTTCCCCGATCGCATCGGGGCGCCGGGATCAGGCGGCGACGGCCGAGCCGGCCTCAGGCAGGTAGCGCTTCTCGAAATCCCTCGCGGTCATCGGACGACCGAAAAAGTATCCCTGGCCCTCCGTCGCATAGGAGGTCATGTAGCGGGCCTGCGCCTCGGTCTCGATGCCTTCCGCGATGACCTCGAGCCCGCAGCCCTGCGCCATCCGGGCGATCGCGTCGACGATCGCCTGGTCCCGAAGGTCACTGTCGACGTTCCGGATGAAGGAACGGTCGACCTTCAGGCGGTCGATGTCGATCCGCTTCAGCATCGTCAGCGAAGCAAAGCCCGTCCCGAAATCGTCGAAGGCGATCTTCACGCCGAGCTTTCGCAGGTTCGTCAGATGGCCGAGGGTCATGCCCTCATTCTGCAGCACGATGTTCTCCGTCACCTCGATCTCGAGCGCGTCGGCGGAAAGGCCGGTTTCCCGGAGAGCCGTCGCCACGACCTCGACGAAATCCGGCGCCCTGAGTTGCGCGGGGAAGAGATTGACGCCGATCCGTAGATCGCCGAGACCGGCCGCCCGCCAGGCGGCGGCCTGACGGCAGGCGGTGGTGAGGATCCAGGTTCCCACGGGAACCGCGATCGCGCTGCTCTCGAGGACGTGAAGGAAGGCGCCGGGGGCCAGAACACCGCGATAGGGATAGTTCCAGCGCAGCAGCGCCTCCGCGCCGACGAGCGCGCCGTCCGACAACCGGACCTGTGGCTGATAGTAGAGCTCGAAGTTCCTTGCCTCCCAGGCGTCCCGAAGTTCCGAGGTCAGGTCGCTCCGTTCGATCGCCGCCTGGCGCAGTTCCCGCGTGAACAGTCGCACCCGGCCTCGACCGTTCGACTTCGCATCGTAGAGCGCCAGATCGGCGTTTTCGAGGATCTGCGTCGTATCGACATGCCGGTCCGTGGAGAGAATGGCGCCGATGCTCGCGGATACGTGGACAACATGGCCGGTTACATGGATCGGTTGCTCGAGGGCGGTGATGATCCGGTGACCCAAGGCATCGGCACGAAGAGGATCGGCGCCATCGCGGGTGAGGACGACAAATTCGTCACCGCCGAGACGTGCCGCCACGTGACACGTCTCGATGGTGGCTCGCAGGCGCTCGGATACGATGCGCAGAACCTCGTCGCCGCCGTGATGGCCCAGCGCGTCGTTGACACCCTTGAAGCCGTCGAGGTCCATCATGAGGACGGCAAAGCCTGGGCCTCCTTCCGAGGCTGCCTTCACGCTCTCGGAGAGCAGGTCGAGAAAACGGGTCCGGTTCGCAAGCCCCGTCAGATGATCGGAGAAGGCCAGGGTGCGGATCTTTTCCTCGCTGCTCAGCCGCTCGCGCTGGTCGCGGAAGGCAAGGACGGTCTGCGAGCGATGTCCCAGCCGGACCGCGCTGCGGATCACCCGCACCGGGACCAGCTCACCATCGGCATTGACCAATCTGGCTTCGACCTCCTCCCGCTCCGGAAGAGAGGCGATGTCGAGCGCGGGGATCAGCGATTTCAGGCTGCATGTTGCGAGGTCCTTGCGCCGCCGACCGCTCATCCTCTCCAGGCTCTCGTTGGCAGTCACGATGATGTCGCCATCGCAGATCGCAAGCCCTTCAAGACCGAGATTGGCCAGCTCTCCCAGTCGAAGCCGTTCCCGGCGGAGGGTGGCCTGGGCATGCAGCGTGAACCACAGGCCGAGAAGCGCGACCGCGAAAAGCCCCGCACAGACGATGGCGACGATCGGCGCCAGAACCTCGGGCGGCAGCGTGAGCGCGGGAAACGGCACCCTCGGATCGTAGGTGAGCCGAAGCGACGCCATGCCGCAAAGGTGCAGGACAGCAATGGACAGGAGCAGCATCGGTGCGCCGAGAAGCCGAACCTGCCTGTTTCTCTCTCCCGCCAGGGACAGGGACAGCGCAAACAGCGGCAGACTGCCGATGACCGAGGCGGCAACCAGGACATGGTCATAGGCAACGGTCCCCCGCACGACGTAGGCGAACTGACCGACATAATGCAGGGCCACGATGCCCAGCCCGAGCACCAGGCCGCCCAGAAGACGACGGGACCGCTTACGCTGGCCGAACGCGATCGCTATTGCGAAACCGATGCCGAGAATGCCGAGAAGCAGCGAAACCGCCGTCATTACCGGCTCGAAACCGGCGGGCATGCCGGGGGAGAAGGCGAGCAGGGCGATCATATGGGTCGCCCAGGCCGTGCAGCCCGCAGCGACAACGCCCGTCGCTGTGAGAACCGCGCGCCGTCGACCCGAGGATTTGGCGGCATGCTTGGCGACCGAGAAGGACCCGAACACACCGATGACGCAGACGGCGGCGGCAGCGAGCAAGAGCCAGCCGTCATGGGCATCTTGAATGCACGTTAAGAGTGTCTGCATCGGGGTCTCCCGATGCGCACAGTCCACCAAGCTTGTTAAAAGCCGGTATTCCAGCAGGAACAAATTTGTGGCTGCCTAATAACCGGCGGGGCCGGCTCATCGCGCCTCCCATGCCTCATCATCTCCCCATGGACGACAGCATCACCACGATCGGCTTCGACGCCGACGACACGCTCTGGCAGAGCGAACAGTTCTACAAACTGACAGAGGAGCGCTTCGCAGGGCTCCTGGCGGAGCATGCCGACGGGGCGGACATCTCGGTGCGGCTGCTCCAGGCCGAGCGCCGCAACCTGGCGCTCTATGGTTTCGGCATCAAGGGCTTCACCCTGTCGATGATCGAGACGGCGCTGGAACTGACGAAGAACGAAGCGCCCGGCACGCTGATGCGCGAGATCCTCGACATCGGCCGGGAGATGCTCGCCCATCCCGTCGAGACATTGCCGGGCGTGGTGCCGACGCTGGAAGCCCTCGGGCCCCGCTTCCGTCTCGTCCTCATCACCAAGGGCGATCTCTTCGACCAGGAACGCAAGCTCGCCGCCTCCGGCCTCGGCGAGTTGTTCGAGGCGGTCGAAATCGTCAGCGACAAGACACAGGCCGTCTACGAGGGGGTGTTTTCCCGGCATGGGGACGGGCCGGGCCGGGCGATGATGGTCGGCAATTCGCTGAAGTCGGACATCTTGCCGGCGATCGCCGCCGGCAGCACCGGCGTCTTCATACCGCATGATCTCACCTGGGTGCATGAGCACGCCGAGGCCCCGGAAAGCGATCCGCGCTTCTTCCGCCTCGAACGTTTTTCCGATCTTCTCGGCCTCGTCGACGATCTCGCCTGAGCCGGGGGCGCGGAGTGGCTATTCCCGTCCGCGCAGATGCTTGGCCTTGCGCAGGTCCGGAAAGAGCTTTGCCCAGAGCGCGGCGATGCCCATCGTCGCCATGCCGCCGACCACCACGGCCGGCACCGCGCCGATCCAGAAGGCCATGACGCCGGCGCGGAATTCGCCAAGCTCGTTCGACGCGCCGACGAAGACCATGTTGACGGCATTCACCCGCCCGCGCACCTCGTCCGGCGTCCAGAGTTGCAAGAGCGTCTCGCGGACATAGACGGAGATCATGTCGGACGCCCCCATGAGCGCCAGTGCTACGACCGAAAGCCAGGGCCAGGTCGACAGGCCGAAGACGACGGTGAACGCGCCGAAGAGCGCGACGAAGGCGAACATCACGAGGCCGGCATTGTTCTGAACGGGGTGGCGGGTGAGGTAGATCACCATGAGGATCGCGCCGATGCCGGGAGCCGCTCGCAGCATGCCGAGCCCCCAGGGCCCGACGTCGAGGACGTCGCGGGCATAGATCGGCATGAGGGCGACGGCGCCGCCGAGGAGGACGGCGAAGAGGTCGAGCGAGATGGCGCCGAGCACCACCTTCTCGTGCCAGATGAAGCGGAAGCCGGCAACGACGGTCTCCATCGTCGCCGGCTCGTTGGCCGCGGCCCGCGGCAGCTTGCGCATCGACAGGATGAGGGCGGCCGAGGCGAGAAACATCACCAGCGCCACCCAGTAGGCGGCATGGGCGGACAGCCCGTAGAGGAGGCCGCCCGCGACCGGGCCGACGATCGAGGCGATCTGCCAGGCCGAGGAGTTCCACGCGATCGCCTCGGGCAGTTCCTCGCGCGGGACGAGATTGACGACGAGCGCCTGGCTCGCCGGCCCGAAGAAGGCGCGGGCGATGCCGAAACCGACGAGGACGGCGAAGACCGGCAGCGGCGAGGAGAGGCCCTCATAGGTCATCGCCAGCAGCACCGCGGCGCCGACGGCCTCCATGCCGATCGACACGCCCATGATCTTGCGCCTGGAATAGCGGTCGGCGACCGAGCCGGTGACGAGCACCAGGAGCAATGCGGGCAGGAACTGACAGAGACCGACGAGGCCGAGATCGAGCGGATCGCGCGTCAGGTCGTAGATCTGCCAGCCGACCGAGACGGCGACGATCTGCACGGCAAAGGAAGTGCCGAGGCGGGCGAGCCAGTAGCGCAGATACTGTCCGTTGCGAAACACGGCGAAACGGTCATGCGACACAGGTTTGTCCGAGGCCCCCGGTGCTGCCGGCGTCCCGCTCTCGTCCTCGATGCTCACGGCTTGCTTTCCGGGGATGTGCTTGTTCGCCCGTGCCTAGCGAGGTTTCCCGGCTCGCGCCAGAGGCAGGCGGCAAAAGCCAGGCGCATTCCGACCTCGCCTGTCGGGCTTATCGAAGCTCGGCACAGAACGAGCCGAGTTTCCGAAGAGAGGCATCGCTGCTCGAGCGGAATCTCGCTGATCACGCGCGCACGGCCGCCTCCAGAACCGATGACGACAGTTTGCCGCGCGGCGCCTGCAACCACGAGCGCTAACGGCCGTTACGCTCCTGCTCCGATCGCCGGAGATGACGTTTTCCAAGGACCCGCAGATGATCCTCTCTTTACGCCGCCGCATCTCTCACCCGACGCCGATCTGGCCGACGCTGGCAACGGCGGCCGCCATGCTGATGGTTGGCGCAATGGTCTTCGCTTAGGTCGGTCGATGAGCGGGCAGCATCTGAGCGACAAGGCCATCTCGATTCTCGTCTTGGCCGCCTACCATTCCCTGTCCAGCGGAGAGACGGTCGGGCAGATCGTGCTGGACGATGGGCACGGCCACACGGCCGATGCCGATGGCCTGGGAGAGCTGCATGCCGAGGGATTGCTCGAAGTCAACGGCACCCGCGGCCGGCTGACGGAGGCGGGGTCGGAGGAGCTCCAGATCATCATAGACGCCATACGGGCCTCACAGACCTGATGGCGGTGGGTTTCAGGCCGCTTCCGGCCAGTCCACCCATTGTACCGACCCACAGCGACGCCGATGGCAGACAGGCCACCGCAAACGCTTGAGCTTGAAGTGGCACAATAATCGGCGGCACAATAATCGGCGGGATGAGCGACTGGTGGAGCTGAGCGGGATCGAACCGCTGACCTCGTCATTGCGAACGACGCGCTCTCCCAACTGAGCTACAGCCCCATTCACCAGTGGGCGGGATTTAGAGGCAGGGGCGGGAACTGTCAAGCACGGCGCGAAGCCCGCTGGCCGCGAAACCAGCGGGGGCGGGCCTTCGGCCTCGGTCCCTGCCAGCGCACGGGATCGCCGCAACGTCGGCAGTGAGGCCTTCGTTGGCGCCGATGCCGAAAGGCCGTGGCAACCACGCTGGCAGCCGGACGCCCGACAGGGCCGGCTGCGCCTTGCGCAGGGGCTTTCCGGTCTTTACATGGGAACCGATCTCATGAAGGTTTTTCCATGCTGGCTGTCCTGCAAGTCGTTCTCCTCATCCTCGATATGCTGTGGTGGCTGATCATCCTGTCGGCGATCCTGTCATGGCTCTACGCCTTCAACATCATCAATCCCGGCAATCAGTTCGTCGACCAGGTCGGCCGATTCTTCTACCGCGCGACAGAGCCGCTCTACCGGCCGATCCGCCGTGTCCTGCCCGATCTCGGCGGCATCGACCTGTCGCCGCTCGTCGTGCTGCTCGGCATCTTCTTCCTGCAGCAGCTCATCGTCCTCTATATCGCTCCGGCGGTGATCCGGGCCGGGATCTGAGCGAGCCCGGCTTCGCCGAGCTTTCCGAGAACGGCCTCTGCCTGCGTGTGCGTCTGACGCCAAAATCCTCCGCCGACCGCATCGACGGCGCGGGAACTGCGCCAGACGGGCGCCCGGTGCTGCTTGTCCGCGTGCGCGCCTTGCCGGAAAACGGCGCCGCCAACGCCGCGCTGCTGGCGGTTCTGGCCAAGGCGCTGAAGCTGCCGAAGTCGACCCTGATCCTCGACAGCGGCGGCAAGGGCCGCGTCAAGAGCGTGCGCGCCGCCGGCGACCATGCCGGCCTGCGCCAGGCGCTGGATCGCTTGTCCGTCTCTCTCGGTTCTGCGGTCGACTAGCCCCGTCTGGGCGCAGGACAGCGAGGGCCAGCCCGGCTGCGCCGTCGCCTCTGTCGACGCTCTCGCCAGCACGGACGCCAATGCCCCTTGCCCGCGACACCGCCGACGCCTCCGTGCAGCGCTTTCGCTACGGCATGCAAAGGCCCTTCGAGGCCGGCCGCACAGGGTAGCGGCCGAGCCCGGCCAGCGGCACCGAGGAAGGCCGCCGGCGTTTTCGGGGTCCGTTTGCCCGGCTTACAGATCAGCCATGGCGCCCCTGATCAGGCCTTGCCGGCCTTGTAGGCGGCTTCCCGGTCGATCGCCTCGGTGATCAGGCGCTTGGCCATGGCGGAGTCGCCCCAGTCGCCGATCTTCACCCACTTGCCGGGTTCGAGATCCTTGTAGTGCTCGAAGAAGTGCGCGATCTGCTCGAGCGTGATGGCCGGCAGGTCGCTGTATTCGGTGATGTTCTCGTAGCGGCGCGTGAGCTTGGGCGACGGCACGGCGAGGATCTTCTCGTCCTGGCCGCTATTGTCTTCCATCACCAGGACGCCGATCGGCCGGCAGTTGATGACGCAGCCGGGAAACAAGGGCCGTGTGTTGCAGACGAGGACGTCGATCGGGTCGCCATCGTCGGACAGGGTGTGCGGAACGAAGCCGTAATTGCCGGGATAGGTCATCGGCGTATAGAGGAAGCGGTCGACGAACAGAGCGCCGGCTTCCTTGTCCATCTCGTACTTGATCGGATGGCCGCCAACCGGGCATTCGATGATGACGTTGATGTCTTCGGGCGGGTTCTTGCCGCGGGGGATCGCGTCGATGCGCATGGCGTGCCTCTTTTGTGAAATTTCCTCGCGTCCTTAGCGGGACGGCAGACGCGAGGCAACTCGCGACGCCGCCGCCGACCGCCGTGGCCGGCAGGGTCGCCCCCCTTTGGCAAGGCGAAGTCGCCTCGCTGCGCCGGGCTCCAGCCCTGCGGTCCCGCAGCGCCCGGCGTCCGGCCGACGGCTTCTGTCGCGAACGGGCACGATATGCCAGCCTGCCCCGGCTATCCTGATGCGTATCGTCCATCACGGATCGGACCTTCCGGAGACGTCTTGCGCATGATCAGCATCTTCGAGCTCTTCAAGATCGGCATCGGACCCTCGTCCTCGCACACCGTCGGGCCGATGAAGGCGGCGCTCGCCTTTGCCCGGGGTGCCGCCGCTCTCGCTGATCCCGATTGCCGCCTGCAGGTCGTCCTCTACGGCTCGCTCGCCTGGACGGGAAAGGGCCACGGAACGGACAAGGCGGTGATCCTCGGCCTTGCCGGGATGAGCCCCGATACCATCGACCCGGACGAAGCGGATGCGATGCTCGCGGTCCTCTCCGACAAGCGTCGCCTGCCCTTCGCGGGACTGGCTCCGCTTGCCTTCGACGAGACGACCGACATCGTCTTCGACGGCGTCGCCGCGACGCCCCAGCATCCGAACACGCTCGCCTTCTCGCTCGTCTCCGGCGACGGCGCGGTGATCGTCGAAGAGCGCTGGTGCTCTGTCGGCGGGGGTTTCATCGTCCGCGAGGAGGAGGTCGGAAGCGTCTCCGGCGAGCAGCGCGACGTCCCCTACCCTTTCCGCAGCGGCCGGGCGCTCCTTGCCTTCGGTGAGGCGAGCGGGCTGTCGATCGCGGACATGGTGTTTGCCAATGAATGCGCCCTGAAGCCCGCGGCGGACGTCGAGGCGCATGTCACCCGCGTCCACGGCGCGATGATGGAATGCGTCGATCGGGGGCTCCGGCAGAAGGGCGAGCTGCCAGGCGGCCTGTTCGTCCGCCGAAGAGCCGCCGCCTTGCGCGAGAAGCTCGAGGCCGAGCGGGCCAGCAACGACCGGCCGCCGCACGAGATCATGGACTGGGTCAGCCTCTACGCCATCGCGGTGAACGAGGAGAATGCGGCGGGCGGGCGCGTCGTCACCGCCCCGACGAACGGCGCCGCCGGCGTCGTGCCCGCGGTGCTGCGCTACTACCGCGAGCATTGCCATGGCGCGAGCTTGGCTGGCGCCCGCGATTTTCTTCTGACGGCGACCGCCATCGGCGGGCTGTTCAAGATGAACGCCTCGATCTCCGGCGCCGAAGTCGGCTGCCAGGGCGAGGTCGGCGTCGCCTGCTCGATGGCCGCGGCGGGCCTTGCCGCAGCGCTCGGCGGCACCCTCCCGCAGATCGAGAACGCCGCCGAGATCGGCATGGAACACCATCTCGGCCTCACTTGCGATCCGATCGGCGGGCTCGTCCAGATCCCCTGCATCGAGCGCAACGCCTTCGGCGCGGTCAGCGCCATCCAGGCGGCCTCGCTCGCCTTGCGCGGCGACGGGATGCATTTCGTCTCCCTCGACAAGGTGATCCACACCATGCGCGAGACCGGCCGCGACATGCAGTCGAAATACAAGGAAACCTCGCTCGGCGGCCTCGCGGTGAATTTTCCGGAATGCTAAGCCGTGGCAGCAGAGGGAGATTGCCATGCTGTCGCACGTCCATGTCGGGATCGCGGACCTTCCGGAGGCCTTTGCCTTCTACGCCAGCGTCTTGACGGAACTGGGCCTCGCGCTGAAATTCCGCGACGATGCCGCGGGCTGGGCCGCCTGGCACCGGCCCGGCGCGGCGCGGCCGCTGTTCCTGATCGGGCGCCCCTTCGACGGCGAACCGGCGATGCCCGGCAACGGCCAGATGATCGCAATCCTCGCGCCCTCGCGCGGCGCCGTCGACCGCGCCTTCGCCGCGGCCATCGCTGCTGGCGGCACGTCCGAGGGCCTGCCGGGCCTTCGCCCGCACTACCATGCGCATTATTACGGCGCCTATTTCCGAGATCGCGACGGCAACAAGCTCTGCGTCTGCTGCCACGACGACCCCGCGGCCGCGCCGAGGGACTGAGCGGGCGGACGCGCCGTGCAGCACCCCGTCGCCATGAGCGCCCGACGGGACTTGCGCGCCGTTTTCGGGCGCGGCAATCAGGACAGCCCGGGTGCGCCCGAAACGAAGGCCTCGCCATGACGAACAACCGCGTGAATCGCTGGCATGTCCTTGCCGCCCTGGTGCTCCTGGCAGCCACCGCGGCGACGCTGCTCGCCATGGGCCGCAGCCCGATCTGCACCTGCGGCACGGTCAAGCTCTGGCATGGCGTGGTTCAGAGCTCGGAAAATTCGCAGCACCTCTCCGACTGGTACTCGCCCTCGCACCTGATCCACGGCTTCCTGTTCTTCGGCGCCTTGTACCTGGCCGCGCGGCGCTGGCCGCTTGGGCTGAGGCTGCTGGTGGCGATGGCCATCGAGGCCGGCTGGGAGATTGCGGAAAACACCAATATGGTGATCGAGCGCTACCGCGCCGCCACGATCTCGCTCGACTATTTCGGCGACAGCGTCGTCAACTCGGTGAGCGACATGCTGTTCATGATATTGGGATTTTTCCTGGCGAGCCGACTGCCCGTCTGGGCGACGATCACCATCGCCATCGGCTTCGAGATCGCCACCGCGGTCATCATCCGGGACAATCTGGTGCTGAACGTGATCATGCTGATCTCACCGCTGCAGGCGATCAAGGACTGGCAGGCGGGGATCTGAGCGGGCTGGGCCGCAGGAGGTCAGCCCCTCGGGCCGATCATTTCCAGGTAAACGCGACCTTGTGAAGCGTCACCGTCTCGAACCGCTCGGCCCCTTCCGCCACATCCGCTCCGCCGACCGAAGAGTAGAACCGCATGGCGTTGTCGTTGTCCGCCAGCGCCCAGACGACGACCCCGCGCATGCCGCGATCCCGCAGGAGCGCCCGCGCCTCGTCGAACAGCCGCCGGCCGAAACCAAGCCCCTGGAATTTCGGCTGGAGATAGATCTCGTAGATCTCGCCCTCGGCCGAGAGCGCCTTGGTGCGATTCCGCCCGAGAGTGGCATAGCCGGCGATCTCGCCGCCGAACTCGACGACCAAAATGGCGGCGCGGTTGTCGATCGCCCGCCGCCACCAGTCAGGTCCGCGACGCTCGACCATCTTGCCCAAAGTCTTGAAGGGGATGATGCCGCTGTAGGCACCACGCCACGACGCCTCATGGACCTGCGCAAGCTGTGCTGCGTCGCGGCCCTCGGCAAATCGTACTTCGGCGGCAATCGTCTTCATCGAGCGTTAACCATAAACCCGAGATTTCGATCCCTGGTTTCCTTGCTGAGCATTTAATTAATGATCACTAGACAGTGATGCGGACGAATTGAGCGGAAGAGCTTGAATCCGTCAACCTTCTGGTCAGCATCTCCTCGTCTTTGCACTTCTATTTCCGGCCGAGGATGCCCTCCGCCAGCGCCCGCTGGATGCCCGAGAGGTTGGAACCGCGCGAGATCTCGCGCGTCAGCGGCGCCGACTGCGAGGAGATCCAGATCCGCAGTTCCGCATCG
Organism: Aureimonas sp. SA4125; assembly: GCF_019973775.1. NCBI lineage: Bacteria > Pseudomonadati > Pseudomonadota > Alphaproteobacteria > Hyphomicrobiales > Aurantimonadaceae > Aureimonas > Aureimonas sp. SA4125. The sequence goes on from NZ_AP025032.1 coordinate 4,497,927, forward strand.
GTCTCGAAAGTGCCGGCGGTCTCGACCGAGAACATCGTCACCGAGCGGTAGGGAATCGAGTGGATCTCGCGCTTGCGTCCGGTCAGGCCCTGCTTGTCGACGAGGATCAGCCGGTGGCTGGTGAAGATGATGAGATCGCGCACGACGGCGAAGGCAAGATCGATCTCCTCGTTCGGCAGCAGCATCGGCTCGAGGTCGCGGCGAACCGCCTCGACATCGACGTCGCTGGCAAGGCCCAGCAATCCCGATAGTAGTCCCATGGCTCCAAACTCCCTGGCCGATGGCGTTCGGCCGACGATGCCGCGACCGGCCATGCTGGCTGGCATGCCATTGCGGACAGAACGCGGCAGGCGCTATCACCTCCCTGACCGAATGGAAAACGCGCGGGAACGAGAAGACATGCGGCGATGAGCACCCTGTCCGGTTTTGGTCCCGACTTTCCCTTCGACTACGAGGCCTGGCTCACTCACGCGGCCGGCCTCGGCGCCCTCCCGCCCGAAAGCCTTGGCCGCGAGGTCGCGGTGATCGGTGCCGGCATGGCCGGGCTCGTCGCCGCCTTCGAGCTGATGAAGTTCGGGCTGAAGCCGGTGGTCTATGAATCCGGCCGGCTCGGCGGGCGCCTGCGCTCGCAAGCTTTCGAAGGCAGCGACGGCATCATCGCCGAGCTCGGCGCCATGCGCTTTCCCCGCTCGGCCAGTGCCTTCTTCCACTATGTCGAGGCGCTCGGACTGGAAACCCGGCCCTTCCCGAACCCGCTTACCGAGGCCGCCGGATCGACCGTCATCGACCTCGAGGGCGAGACGCATTACGCCGAGAGCCTCGCCGACCTGCCGCCGCTCTATGCCGAGGTCGCAGCCGCCTACGATACGGCCCTTGAGGACGGCTTCGGCTTCGCGGCCCTGTCGGCCGCCCTCACGGCGCGCGACGCCAAGGCCGTGAAGCGCCTGTGGGATCCGCTCGTTTCGCTCTGGGACGAGCGCACCTTCTACGATTTCGTCACGACGTCGGCGCCCTTCCAGGGCCTCAGCTTCCGCCACCGCGAAGTGTTCGGCCAGGTCGGCTTCGGCACCGGCGGCTGGGATTCCGACTTCCCGAACTCCATGCTGGAAATCCTTCGGGTCAACGCCCTGGGTTATGACAGCGACCAGCATCTCGTCGTCGGTGGCGCCGAGAAGGTGCCGCAGGGCCTCTGGCGGCATGCGCCGGCAAGCCTTGCCCACTGGCCGGCCGGCACCAGCCTCGCCAGCCTCAACGACGGCGCGACGCGCCCCGGCGTGGCCGCGATCAACCGCCTTCCCGGCGGCCAGATCGAAATCGTCGATCGCTGGGGCCGCAAGTGCGCCTATGACGCCGTCGTCGCGACCTGCCAGAGCTGGCTTTTGACGACCACGATCAAGACCGAGGAGAGCCTGTTCAGCCAGAAACTCTGGATGGCCCTCGACCGCACCCGCTACATGCAGTCGTCGAAGACCTTCGTCATGGTCGACCGGCCGTTCTGGAAGGACAAGGATCCGCTCACCGGGCACGACGCGATGTCGATGACGCTGACCGACCGCCTCACCCGCGGCACCTATCTCTTCGACAACGGGCCGGGGCAGCCGGGCGTCATCTGCCTCACCTATTCCTGGATGTCGGACGCCTTGAAGATGCTGCCCTTTCCCGCCGAGCGCCGGGTCGAGCTCGCTTTGTCGGCGCTGGCGAAGATCTATCCGACGGTCGACATTTCGGCCCACATCCTCGGCGACCCGATCACGGTGAGCTGGGAATCCGACCCCAATTTCCTCGGCGCCTTCAAGGGCGCCCTGCCCGGCCACTACCGATACAACGAGAGGATGTTCGGCCATTTCATGCAGAAGGACCTGCCGCCGGTCGAGCGCGGCCTGTTCATCGCCGGCGACGACGTCTCCTTCACCCCCGCCTGGGTCGAGGGCGCGGTGCAGACGGCACTGAACGCCGCCTGGGGGGTCATGCGGCAGTTCGGCGGGGAGAGCCACGCCGAAAATCCGGGCCCGGGCGACCGATGGGAAGAGTTGAAGCCACTGCGCCTCGGCGACTGAAGCGGCCGCTGGCCGCTTAGTTGCCGGCGCCGATGGTGAAGATCTTGACGAGATCCCAGGGATATTCGCCCATCCTGCTTTCGATGTCGTCGACCTTCCAGCCGCCCTTCTCCTTGACCAGGGTGTAGAACAGCTCCTGCTCGGTATCGAAATTGTCGAATCGGACGGTGACGCCGGCGGTATCGCCCTGGATTTTCGGCGCGCCGATCTGCAGCTTGCTGATGGCATAGTCCTGCCCGGCGATGACCGGATCGAAGTCCAGCGAGCCGATCTCGCCCACCGGCGTCTTCGCCGCATCCTCTGCGTAAAGACCGTTCAGCCTGTCGGAAAAGAAGGGTGTCAGGTCGGAAGTGTCGCCGTCCGCGATATAGGGTGCGTAAAGAGCCGTCAGCAGCGCCTTGGGGCTGTCGAAGGTCGCGGCGAGACCGGGCGTAACGGCCGCGATGGCAAGGATCAGGGCGGGGATCAGGGCGGCGATGAGGGCGGGCAGGCGCATGGAACTTTCCTCGTGACGCAGGGGCAGGTTCTGATATCAGAGCCGCCGGGCGCCGAACAGCGGAAACCGGGCTTCGCAGCACGCGCCGCCAGCCGCGCGCGTCCCCTCTTCGGCCTTGCCGCCGACGGCAATCTCCCATCGGTGCCGAAGCCGGGTGAACCGGCCGGCGGAGCCGAGGCGGGGCCGGCGAGAACCGCCATCAGACACTGTGCTTCACCGGACGACCAGAACCGGAACGGTGGCCTGCGTCAGCACCTTGGTCGCCTGGCTGCCGATCACCATGCGCTCGAGGCCACGGCGGCCGTGCGAGGTCACGACGATCAGGCCGCAGCCGCGCAATTTTGCTGCCTCGAGAATGGCGGCGGCAGGCGCGGTGTTGTCCACATAGAGCGTCTCGCAGGCGACGCCGACGGTCGCGGCGACCGTCTCGGCCGCGGCCAGAGTCTTGTCGGCGAGGACCTTGCAGTCGGCGGCATAGCGGGAGACCACCTCGGGATCCTGGAAGAAGCTGAGCTTGGAGACGAGATCGAAGGTCGGGAAGGGTTCGGAGACCGTCAGCACCGTCACTTTGGCGCCGCAGAGATGCGCGAGCGCCAGACCCTGCTCGACACCCTTCTGCGAGAGTACGGATCCGTCGGTCGCGATCAGAATGTTCTTGTACATGGGTCCCCCTCGGTGGCTGCCGCCGCTCTATCCCATAGAACGGGCCATGAAAAAAGGCGGGACACCGGGTCCCGCCTTCTCATTGACCGTCGATGCCGAAGGAGGCGATCAGGCCGCCTTGCTGGACTTCGAATGGCGCTTGCGCTCGTTCGGATCGAGATAGAGCTTGCGCAGCCGGATCGTCTTCGGCGTCACTTCGACGAGTTCGTCGTCCTGAATCCACGAAAGCGCGCGGTCGAGGGTCATGCGGATCGGCGGCGTCAGCTTGATCGCCTCGTCCTTGCCGGAAGCGCGCATGTTCGTCAGCTTCTTGCCCTTCAGGACGTTCACCTCGAGATCGTTCTCGCGGGTGTGAATGCCGATGATCATGCCCTCGTAGACCTTGGTGCCGGACTCGATCACCATCGGGCCGCGGTCTTCCAGGTGGAACATCGCGAAGGCGACGCTTTCACCCGAGTCGTTCGAGATCAGGACGCCCGTGTTGCGGCCGGCCAGCTCGCCCTTGTAGGGCGCGTAGGAATGGAACAGGCGGTTCATGATCGCCGTGCCGCGCGTGTCGGTCATGAGTTCCGACTGATAGCCGATGAGGCCGCGGGTCGGGGCATGGAAGACGAGGCGCTGGCGACCGCCGCCGGAGGGGCGAAGCTCGACCATCTCGGCCTTTCGCTCGCTCATCTTCTGCACGACGATGCCGGCATGCTCCTCGTCGACGTCGACCACGACCTCCTCGATCGGCTCCAGCTTCTCGCCGTTCTCGCCGGTCTGCATGATGACGCGCGGACGCGAGATGCCGATCTCGAAGCCTTCGCGGCGCATCGTCTCGATGAGGACGGCCAGCTGCAGTTCGCCGCGGCCGGAGACGTAGAAGGAATCCTTGTCCTCGGCCTCTTCGATCTTCAGCGCGACGTTGCCTTCGGCCTCCTTGAGCAGGCGATCGCGGATGACGCGGCTCGTGACCTTGTCGCCCTCGGTGCCGGCGAGCGGTGAGTTGTTGACGATGAAGGACATCGTCACGGTCGGCGGATCGATCGGCTGAGCGACCAGCGGCTCGGTGACCTGCGGGTCGCAGAAGGTGTCGGCGACGGTGCCCTTGGAAAGGCCCGCAATGGCGACGATGTCGCCGGCTTCAGCATAATCGACCGGAACCCGGTCGAGGCCGCGGAAGGACAGGATCTTGGTGATCCGGCCGGTCTCCAGCAGCGTGCCGTCGCCATGAAGAACCTTGACCGGCTGGTTCGGCTTGATCGAGCCGGACTGGATGCGGCCGGTGATGATGCGGCCGAGGAAGGGGTTGGCCTCGAGGATGGTGCCGATCATCTTGAACGGCTCGTCCTTGCCGCCCGTGTCCGGCTCCGGCACATGCTTGACGATGAGGTCGAACAGCGGCTCGAGGCCCTTGTCCTGCGGGCCTTCCGGCGCCTCGGCCATCCAGCCGCCACGACCCGAGCCGTAGAGGACGGGGAAGTCGAGCTGCTCTTCGGTGGCGTCGAGCGCGACGAAGAGGTCGAAGATCTCGTTCAGAACTTCCTGGTGACGCTCGTCGTGGCGGTCGATCTTGTTGATCGCGACGATCGGCTTCAACCCGACCTTGAGCGCCTTGCCGAGCACGAACTTGGTCTGCGGCATCGGGCCTTCCGACGCGTCGACGAGGATGACCGCGCCGTCCACCATGTTGAGAATGCGCTCGACCTCGCCGCCGAAGTCGGCATGGCCCGGGGTGTCGACGATGTTGATGCGGACATCCTTCCACTCGACCGAGGTCGCCTTGGCCAGGATCGTGATGCCACGCTCCTTTTCGAGGTCGTTGGAGTCCATCGCGCGCTCTTCCTGGCGCTGGTTTTCGCGGAACGAGCCCGACTGCGAGAGGAGCTTGTCGACGAGCGTGGTCTTGCCATGATCGACGTGCGCGATGATCGCGATGTTGCGGAGCTTCATTCTATACCACCGGAAAAGATTGGGATCGGCACGCCCGGCGCTCCCCGACAAAGGGGCACCCTCGTGCCTGCATGAGCGGTGCCTTACAGGAATTTTCGCATTTGCGAAAGGTCTAGCAGGCGGCGCCCGGTCTGAGATGGTGACGATGGGGCGGGATAGCGAGGGCGCGCCGTAATCTCGCCTTGCGCCCGGTGCCGCCTTGCCGAGCCTCCTTGCATCCGCGTTGCGGTGGGCGCGAGCGGCCCTCGCGCCCCTGCCCCACCCGCTGACCCGGATGCGCGGCGAATGCCGTTCCGCCGCGCCGATGGCGCCTCAGGCAGCAAATCCCCGCTTGCGCAGCAGCGCCTCGGTGGTCGGCATGCGGCCACGGAAGGCGGTGTACAGGACGGCCGGATCCTGCGAATCGCCGGCCGAGTAGACATGGCGCCGAAGTTTCTCCGCCGTCGCCTTGTCGAAGGCGTCGCCGGTCTCCGTGAAGGCCTCGAAGGCGTCGGCATCCAGCACTTCCGACCACATGTAGGAGTAGTAGCCGGCCGAATAGCCGTCGCCGGAGAAGATGTGGGCGAAGTGCGGCGCGCGGTGCCGCATGACGATCTCGCGCGGCATGCCGAGCCCGGCGAGGATCTCGGCCTCGCGGGCGAGCGGATCGGCCGGCGCGGTGCCGCTTTCGTGAAGAGCGAGGTCGACCAGCGCCGAGGCCGTGTACTCGACGGTGCGGAAGCCCTCGTCGAGATTTTCGGCGGCCCGCATCTTGTCGATCAGCGCCTGCGGCAGCGGCTCGCCGGTCTCGACATGCAGCGCGTGGCGCTCGAGCACCTCGGGCACGGTCAGCCAGTGCTCGTAGAGCTGCGAGGGCAGTTCGACGAAGTCGCGCGCCACCGAGGTCCCCGACAGGCTCGGCCAGGTGACGTCCGACAGGAGCCCGTGCAACGCATGGCCGAATTCGTGGAAGAGCGTCTTGGCATCGTCGACGGAGAGCAGTGCCGGCTCGCCGTCCGCGGGCTTGGCGAAGTTCATGACGTTGTAGATGATCGGCGTCTGGCCGCCATCCAGCTTGTGCTGGCCGCGAAGCGCGCTCATCCAGGCGCCGGAACGCTTGGATTCGCGAGCGAAATAGTCGCCGAGGAAGTGGCCGATCTCGGCCCCGTCGGCATTGCGCACGCGCCAGACCCGGACATCCCGGTGCCAGGTGGGCGCCTCGGAAAGGCGCTCGAAGGAAAGGCCGAACAGCCGCGACGACACGTCGAAGGCCGCCTCGATCATTCTGTCCAGCTGGAAATACGGCTTCAGCGCGCTTTCGTCGAAGTCGAATTCCGCTTGCCGGCGCTTCTCGGCATAGAAGCGCCAGTCCCATGGCTCCAGCGGCGCATTGCCACCATCTCCGGCGGAAAGGGCCTGCAGGGCCGCTGCATCGCCGAGCGCGCGGTCCCGCGCCTTGCCCCAAACTTCTTCCAGAAGGCTCCGCACCGAGGAGGGCGTCTTCGCCATGGCGTCGTCGAGCTTGTAGGCGGCAAAGGACGGAAAGCCGAGGAGCGCCGCCTTTTCGGCGCGCAAGGACAGGATCTCGGCGATCAGGCCGCGATTGTCCGTCGGGCCGGCATTCTCGCCGCGCGCAATCCAGGCCTTGAAGGCCGCCTCGCGCAGGTCACGGCGCTCCGAGAAGGCGAGAAACGGTACGACGATCGAGCGCGACAGCGTCAATGCATGGCCGCTCAGTCCGCGCTCGCGCGCCGCCTCGGCCATGGCCGAGCGCACGAAACCCGGCAGGCCGCCGAGATCCTCGTCGCCGAGGGGCAGAACGAAGTTTCGCTCGTCAGCGAGAATGTTCTGCGAGAACGCGGTGCCGAGTTCGGACAGGCGCGCATCGATTTCGGCCAGGCGCAGCCGCGCCTCGCCCTCCAGCCGCGCACCGCCCCGCACGAAATCCTGGTGGACGCGTTCGAGAAGCCGCAGGTCTTCCGGCGAAAGCTCCTCCGACACGGCGATCGCGGCGCGGCGCTGGAAGACGTCGTCGATTCGCGCGAACAGGGCGGCATCGAGCATGATGGCCGAGGAATGACGCGAGAGTATCGGCGACAGGCGGCGTTCCAGCGCCTGCAGCGCGGCATCGGTATGGGCGCCGGCAAGGGTAAAGAAGAGAGACGCGGCCTTTGACAGAAGGCGACCGGCCCGCTCCATGGCGGCGATAGTATTGGCAAAGGTCGCAGGCTCCGCATTCCCGGCAACCGCGGCGATCTCGGCCCGGTGTGCCGCCATTGCGGCGGTGAAGCTGGCGTCGAAAACCTCGGGGTTCAGCTTCTCGAAATCGGGCCAATCGCCGACCGAAGTTGTTGAATGCCAAAGGGAATGAGACAACACAATAGCGTGATTCGACACCGGGCGCTCCTATTTTCGCAAGTCAACGAGTTACTTATAGAATATGAATAACGACAGCGGCCGTAACCGCTCCTTATGATTACGGGCCGTGTTGAACGAACTCCTGCCCGACGGATCGGTGCCACCGAATACTTTGTCGATCGGTCGCAAATATCAAAAAGAAGAAGGACCATGACACAGATCATGCCCGAAAATTCCCTCGGCTTCCTCCTCAACGATCTTTCGCGCCTGTTTCGGCAGGCCTTCGAAAAATCGATGGGCGATGCCGGACTCGTTCTAACCCCCGGTGAGATTCGGGCTCTGGCCCATGTCGCCCGGCATGGTGGGGCACGGCAAGCCGTTCTCGCGGAAAGAATGGGTGTGGAGCCGATGACGCTGTCCGCCTATCTCGACCGCCTGGAAACCCGCGGCTTGATCATCAGGACGACCGATCCGACCGACCGGCGCGCCAAGGTGATCCACCTCACGGACAGAGCCGACGATGTGATCGACCAGGTCCGCCCCCTGGCCGCGCAGATCTACGCGCAGATCACCGACGGCATCGACGCCGGCGAACTCCGGACGATGGAAAGCGCTCTTTTGCGAATCCGGGACAATCTTGCTCAAACCGTCCCCTTCGTCAGCTTTCCGAACGACCTGCTGCCGATGGGGCGGTCCGCCCGCGCCTGATTCTCGGCTCGGTGCTGTCGGCTGGTACGGCCGATACAGTGGCGTCCAGTGGGACGGGAAGCCGGCTTGTGCCGCGTCATCCAGACCGATGTGTTGATGAGCGCGACGGGGCGGTTTGCTTGCGCGGTGCTCGCGGCTATAGATTCGCGCACGATGCGTCCCCGCGACAGCAATGACGGGGCGCCATAGGGTGGAAATGCACGCTCAGCCGATCGCCAGTCGATGCGGCGGAAGCGTCGACGGCGGAGTGATCAGGACCCGATGAGCCTGGAGAGCGACATCGCGGTGCTGCGGGACGTTCCGCTTTTTGCCGACCTCACCGACGACCAGTTGCGGCTTCTGGCATTCGGCGCCGATCACCGGCGCCTGCGCCAGGGCGAGGTGGTCTTTCGGGAGGCTTCGCGGGCCGACGCCGGCTATGTCGTCGCCAGCGGCGAGGTCATGCTGCAGAACAGCCGGGGCGGCCGCGAGCGGACCATCGGCCGCTTCGGCCCGGGCACGCTGATCGGCGAACTCGCTCTGATCACCGAAACCCGCCGACCGGCCGATGCCGTCGCCGCCACCGACTGCGACCTCATCCACGTCACCCGCGCGCTGTTCCACCGCATGCTGGAGGAATATCCCGAGATCGCCCTTTCCCTTCATGAGAAGATCGCCGACCAGCTCGGCCGGTTGACCGCCGAGATCCTTTCACTGGAAGAGCGTTTCCAGTAGCGGTCCGGCCACGGATCAGAGGTCGAGCGTCACCATCACGGGGACATGGTCGGACGGCCGCTCCCAGCCGCGCGCCTCCTTCAGGACGGTGAGGCCCCGCAGCGCCGAGACGAGATCGGTCGAGCCCCAGATATGGTCGAGCCGGCGGCCGCGGTCGGCCAGCGTCCAGTCCTTGGCGCGGTAGCTCCACCAGGTGAAGAGCTTCTCCTCGATGGGAATCTGCGCCCGCACGAGATCGGCCCAGCCGCCGTCGACCATCGCCCTGAGGAGGCCGTCTGTCTCCACCGGCGTGTGCGAAACGATCTTCAGAAGCTGCTTGTGCGACCAGACATCGGTCTCGAACGGCGCGATGTTCAGATCGCCGAGGAGAAGCGAGGAGACGCCGGGCTCGGCCGAGGCGCTCGTGCGCCGCATCTCCTCGATGAAGTCGAGCTTGTGGCCGAATTTCGGGTTGACCGTCCGATCAGGCTCGTCGCCGCCGGCCGGAACGTAGAAATTGTGGATGCGCAGATGCCGCTCCCCGAACCTCAGCCGCACCGACAGATGCCGCGCGTCGCCGACGGCGCAGAAATCCTGCCGCATGACGTCCTCCAGCGGATGCAGCGAGACCGTCGCGACGCCGTGATAGCCCTTCTGACCATGCATCGCGATGTGCTCGTAGCCGAGGGCCTGCAGGGCCGTCAGCGGAAACTGCTCCTCCTGGCACTTGATCTCCTGCAGGCAGAGGACGTCCGGCCGGTGTTCCCGCAGGAAATGCTCGACCAGCGGCAGGCGCAGGCGGACGGAATTGATGTTCCAGGTGGCGATGGAGAACATGTCGGACTTTCGGCGGCGAACGGGCCGCCCTTATGCGAGGCGGTGCGTCGGCCTGCAAGCCTTGGCTCGGCCCTTGGCCGCGGTGCCATCCGGCCCATATCGGCATGCATGGCACCAAGCCGTGACGACCGAGGGGGACCTGCATGTTCGACCGCTGCACCTGGCTGAACGAGCCCGTCCGTTGGTCGCTCGGCGAAAATCGTCTCGACGTCGTCACCGACGCCCGCACCGACTTCTGGCAGGAGACGCATTACGGCTTCAGCCGGGACAGCGGCCATTTCTTTGGCGCCCGCACGCAGGGCGACTTCACGGCGGAAGTCAGGGTCAGAGCGTCCTACGAGACGCTTTACGACCAGGCCGGAATGATGGTGCGCGTCGACGCTGCCAACTGGGTGAAGGTCGGGATCGAACATTCCGACGGTCGCCCGATGCTGGGCAGCGTCCTGACGCAGGGCCGGTCCGACTGGGCGACGGGGCCCTATGACGGCAATGCCGCGGATTTCCGCCTGCGGATCACCGTCCGGGAGGGCGTCCTCAGGCTTCAGGCCTCGAGCGACGGAGCGCTCTGGCCGCTGATGCGGCTTGCGCCCTTCATCCGCGCCGACTCCTATATGGTCGGACCGATGTGCTGCACGCCCGAGCGGGCGGGTCTGTCCGTCGCCTTCAGCGATTTCTCTATCGGGCCGCCCTCGACGAAAACCCTGCACGACCTGTCGTAGCAGGACTGCCTCTTGGCAGGGGCAAGGCAAAGCTCGCCGCCGATAGCCCGCCCTGCCCGGCAATATTGGCGCGCCGGCGCTACTTGCCGGTCTGGCCGGCGGCGATCGCGGTATAGGGAATCTTGAACATCGACTGGTCGAAGGCGACGCCCGAGCGGATGTTGTAGACCATCACGCTCGTGTCCTTGCCCTGGTTGTCGCGGATCGTCCACTGGCGCAGGTCAAAACTCGTCGGGTCGAACATCATGGTGATGCGGCTGTCGCCGAACACCGACTTGTCACCCATGACGATGGTCGTCAGGTCGGGCTCCTCCTTGACGCTCTCGATATTGGCCGAGGAGAGGTCGATGGTCTGGCCAAGCAGGAGCTTCAGCGGCGTCTTCGACAGGGGATAGAGATCCCAGGTGTTGAGCTTGCGGTTGTTGATGGCCACCTGCTCGCCATCGGCGATGACGCGCAGCGGCGCGCCGGAATAGTCGAAGCGGATCTTGCCCGGCCGCTCGATGTAGAATTTGCCTTCGGTCTGCTTGCCGTTCGGGTCGAACTGCATGAAGTCGCCGGTCATCGACTTGACCCCGGAAAAGTGATCGGCGACCGCCTGCGCGGCCGCGCTCGCCTGGGCATGCGCCGCCGGCATCGCGGCAGGCAGCATCAGGCCGAGACCGAGAAGCGCGGTCGCCAGGCGGCGGGTGGTGCGGGTCTTGTGGCGAAGCATCATCGTCCTCTTTCGTCGTTGCCCGTCCCGGCCGCCTTTCGGCGGCCCGTGTCGAAACACCATCCTCGAACGGGCTGTCGGCCAAATGGATGCCACGGGCTCAAGGCTTCAATAGGGCGCAGGCGCCGGCTACATCCGCTCTTCTTCCGTCGGCACGAGGATTTCGCGCTTGCCGGCATGGTTCGCAGGCCCGACGATCCCCTCGCGTTCCATCCTCTCGATGATCGAGGCGGCCCGGTTGTAGCCGATCGACAGGCGCCGCTGCACGTAGGAGGTCGAGGCCTTGCCGTCGCGCAGGACGATCGCCACCGCCTGGTCGTAGAGGTCGGCCTCGCCGTCCGGATCGCCGCCGGTATCGCCACCCTTGCCGCCCGTCTCGCCGCCCAACTCGTCATCTTCTTCGAGGATCGCGTCGAGATAGTCGGGCGTGCCCTGCGCCTTCAAATGCGCCACGATATGCTCGACCTCGGCATCGTCGACGAAGGGACCGTGGACGCGCTGGATGCGCCCGCCGCCGGCCATGAACAGCATGTCGCCCATGCCGAGCAGCTGTTCGGCGCCCTGTTCCTGCAGGATGGTGCGGCTGTCGATCTTCGACGTCACCTGGAAGGAGATGCGGGTCGGAAAATTCGCCTTGATGGTGCCGGTGATGACGTCGACCGAGGGGCGCTGCGTCGCCATGATGACATGGATGCCGGCGGCGCGGGCCATCTGGGCGAGGCGCTGGACCGTGCCTTCGATGTCCTTGCCCGCGACCATCATCAGGTCGGCCATCTCGTCGATGATGACGACGATGTAGGGCAGCGGCTGGAGGTCGAACTCCTCCGACTCGAAGATCGGCTCGCCGGTCTCGCGGTCGAATCCCGTCTGCACGGTGCGCGAGATCGTCTCGCCCTTTTCGATGGCGGCGGCGACGCGGGCGTTGAAACCGTCGATGTTGCGCACGCCGACCTTCGACATCTTGCGATAGCGGTCCTCCATCTCGCGCACCGTCCATTTCAGCGCGACGACGGCCTTCTTCGGATCGGTGACGACGGGGGAAAGAAGATGCGGAATGCCGTCATAGACGGAAAGTTCGAGCATCTTCGGGTCGATCATGATCATCCGGCACTCGGCCGGCGACAGCCGGTAGAGCAGCGACAGGATCATGGTGTTGATCGACACCGACTTGCCCGAGCCGGTGGTGCCGGCGACGAGAAGATGCGGCATCTTGGCGAGATCGGCGATGACCGCCTCGCCGCCGATCGTCTTGCCGAGCGCCAGCGCCAGCTTCGCCTTGTTGTGCTGGAAGGATTCCGACGCGATCATCTCGCGGAAGTAGACCGTCTCGCGTTTCTGGTTCGGCAGCTCGATGCCGATGGCGTTCTTGCCGGGAATGACGGCGACGCGGGCCGAGATGGCGCTCATCGAGCGGGCGATGTCGTCGGCAAGACCGATGACGCGGCTCGACTTGATGCCGGGCGCCGGCTCCAATTCGTAAAGCGTCACCACCGGACCGGGCCGCACCTCGATGATCTCGCCGCGCACGCCGAAGTCGTCGAGAACGCCCTCCAGAAGCCGGGCGTTCTCCTGCAGGATCTCGGGCGACAGCATGGTGTCGCGGCTACGCGGCCGCGGCGGCGCGAGCAGGTCGATCGGCGGCAATTCGAAGGGGAGCGGCACGGCGTTGCGGGCGAGCATCGCCTCGCCGCCGCGCTGCGTGCGGCCGCGCGCCGGAATGGTGGCAGCGGGCGCGACACGCACCGGTGCGGCGGCAAGCGCCGAGGTGCGGGCCGGAAGGGGTGCCGGCTCGGCACGGACGGCCTCCCGAGCCGCAGGCGCCACTGCCTCGCTCTTCCCGCGCCGCTTGCCGGGGAACGCGACGATATTGGCGGCAAGGCCCCGCCAGCCCGAGGTCTCCTCGACCGGGGGGCGGTCCGTGACGGGCTCGGCCGGCCCGACAATGGCGTCGTCGAGGTCGAGGCCGTCGACGTTCTGATCGTCTTCCAGGCCCTCGGCGCGGTAAGCGTCGTCTTCGTCCTCCACCTCGAAGGCATCGTCGTCGACAGCCGTCGCGCGCGGCGCGGCAACCGGCGTATCGAACTGGAAAGGCTCTGGCTTGTCGCTGCGGGGTTCGCCGTTCTCCTCGTCATCGAGCGGATCGATGTAGCCGCCGCTCTGCGCGGGCGCCGTGACGCGGATCTGGCGGGGATGGGTCTCACGGGGCGGCGGCGGCGGCGTGAACTCGGTATCCTCCTGCGGATTGTCGTGCCAGGTGTCGAAGCGGTCGGCGAACTCCGCCGGCTCGTTGCGCTTGGCCTGCAGATCGGTACGGCGCCGGTCGAAGGCGGCCTTGGCCGAATAGGCGGTGTGCGCGAGGGCGCCGAAGAGAAGGGCGAGCTTGCCTTCACCCTCGTCCTCGTCCTCCTCGGCGGCGGACCGGGCGGCCTGACCGGTCGCGGCGGCGCGCGCCGCAATCTGCGTGCGGCGGTCGGCGGCCACCATGGGATCGGCCGAGGGACGATCGATGAGCGCCGCGCCGTTTAGAAAGAGCCAGCCGGCCGGCACCGCGATCATCGCCGCCAAGACCATGGCGAGAACGCCATCGGGATAGGCGCCGGTGGCGAGCGCCGGAAACTTGAGGACCAGGTCGCCGGCGACGCCGCCGAGACCGATCGGCAGCGGCCAGCCGGCCGGCGCCGTCAGGCAGCCGAGCGCCGCAGACGCCAGCACCACGCCGGCCAGCGCCAGCCAGGCACGGCGCCAGATCCGGTCGATCGGCTTGCCCAGGGCGACGATGATGCCCCAGATGACGGGCAGGACCGCCAGAAGCACGGCGCCGAGGCCGAACACCTGCATGACGATGTCGGCCACCACCGCGCCGGCCGGGCCAGCGAGATTGGCGACCTCGTTGTGGTTGGACTGGCTGAAGGACGGGTCGGTCACCGTCCACGTCGCCATCGACACCGCGAGGAAGGCTGCAAGCCCGAGCAGCCCGAAACCGACGGCGATCTCGCCCTGGCGGCGCAGGAAGCCGGTCGGTTCGGGACGATGCGCCCCGTCGGTCCGCGCCGCTGTCCGTGGTCCCGTTGTCGTAGACGCCATCATCAATTCGCCCATTCCACTGCATCGGTCGACCCCGGTGAATCACCGAAGCCTGCTGGTGGACAGAGTAAGTCGTTCTGGTTAAAGCCTCTTTAACCCTAAGCTCGGGTTGACACGCCGCCACCGCCGCGCCGCCGCGGCACCGGCACGCTCGATCCGGCATGCGACCACTTGTCCCGGTCGAGCGATGGGTTAATTCTAGCCGAAACGAACTCGGGGAGGACGGCAGACATGCATATCCGACACGAAGCCACGGAAACCGGCGGACGCTTCCTCGTCAGCGACGTTCCCGGCGCCGAACTGATCTATCTCCATCCGCGTCCTCGGACGATCGTCATCGACCACACCTTCGTGCCGGAAACCCGGCGCGGCGAGGGCACGGGCGAGACGCTCGTGGCGGCGGCGGTCGACTATGCCCGGCGCATGGGATTGCAGGTCGACCCGCGCTGCCCCTTCGCCCAGCGCAAATTCGCTCGCCACGCCGACTGGCAGAGCCTGCTGGCGAAGTAGCGCCCGCCCGCCGGCATCGCCGGTCACGGCATCCGGCCGACAGACTTGCGCGCGACAGACTTGCGGCCGGCAGACTTGCGGCCGGCAGACATGAAAAAGGGCGAGCCTTGCGGCCCGCCCTTTTTGCCGAGGTGAAGGGGGCGCCATCGCCCCCTTGCCGGTTCAGGAGGCGTGATAGGCCGCCTCGCCGTGATAGGTGATGTCGAGACCCTCGCGCTCGGCTTCGACAGTCGGGCGCAGACCGATCACGAGATCGACGATCTTGTAGAGAATGAGCGAACCGATGCCGCTCCACACGAGGGTGATGAGCACGGCAATGATCTGCGAGTAGACCTGGCCGCCCATGGTGACGCCGTCGACATAGCCGACGCCGCCGAGCGAGGAGCTCGCCAGGAAGCCGGTGCCGATGGCGCCGATGATGCCGCCGATGCCGTGGATGCCGAAGACGTCGAGCGCATCGTCATAGCCGAACTTCGGCTTGATGACGGCGACGAAGAAGTAGCAGACGACAGAGGCGATCGCACCGAGGAAGATCGCCGCGACCGGCCCGATCAGGCCGGCGGCGGGCGTCACCGCGACCAGTCCGGCGACCATGCCGGACGCAGCGCCCAGCATCGAGGCCTTGCCCCGACCAAAGCTTTCCGCGATGGCCCAGGCGACGATCGCGCCGGCGGTTGCCGTGAACGTGTTGATCATGGCAAGCGCGGTGCCGCCATTGGCCTCGAGGTTGGAACCGGCATTGAAGCCGAACCAGCCAACCCAGAGAATGGAGGCGCCGACCATGGTCAGCGTCATCGAGTGCGGCGCCATCATGTCGCGGCCGAGGCCGGTGCGCTTGCCGATCATGATGCAGCCGACAAGTCCGGCGATGCCGGCATTGATATGCACGACCGTGCCACCGGCAAAGTCGAGCGCGGCGATACCGCCGGCATGGGCGCCGGTGAAGATGAGCCCTGCGGCATCCCACACCATGTGCGCGACCGGGAAGTAGATGAAGGTCGCCCAGAGGATCGAGAACAGGATCACCGCGGAGAACTTCACCCGTTCGGCAAACGCACCGATGATGAGCGCCGGCGTGATGGCGGCGAACGTCATCTGGAAGCAGATGAAGACATATTCCGGAATGACCTCGGAGGAGAACGTCGCCGAGACCGAATCCGTCGTGACACCGGCGAGGAACAGCTTGCCGAGGCCGCCCCAATACGGGCTGGTGGATCCGCCGAAGGCCATGGAATATCCGTAGACGACCCAGACGATCATCATCACGGCGGTGATCATGGTGACCTGCATCAGCACCGACAGCATGTTCTTGGCGCGCACGAGACCGCCGTAGAACAAGGCAAGGCCCGGCACCGTCATGAACAGGACGAGGATCGAGGAGATCAGCATCCAGGTCGTGTTCCCGGGATTGGGAACGGCAGGAGCTGCCGGCGCCACAGCGGCAGCCGCATCGACCGCCGGGGCGGCGGCGTCCTGGGCGAAGGCCGCGGTTGCGGCGAGGCCGGCGAGAACCGCGGTCGAGAGGAGGGTTTTGGCAAATCGCATGTGAATTCGGTCCTTTCTCAGAGCGCGTTCGCGTCGACTTCGCCGGTGCGGATGCGCACGGCGGAATCGATGCCGAAGACGAAGATCTTTCCGTCGCCGATCTGGCCGGTCTTGGCGGCGACCGTGATCGCCTCGACGGCGCGGTCGACCATGTCGGTCGCCACGGCGACCTCGACCTTCAGCTTGGGCAGGAAGCTCACGGCATATTCGGTGCCGCGATAGATCTCGGTATGACCCTTCTGGCGGCCGTAGCCCTTCACTTCCGTCACGGTGAGCCCCTGGATCCCGACGGCGGTCAGGGCTTCACGCACCTCGTCGAGCTTGAACGGCTTGATGATGGCCATCACGATTTTCATGTGCACCTCGAATCTTGAGCGGCGGCCGGGCGATCGGGCGCCGCTGTGCCGAGCCATCTGCCCTCCGGACTGCATGCCCGAGAAGGTGACTGCTCCTCACTATCCAAGCCGCGTGCCAAGTGAGCCGCTTGTCGCGATTTCGCCGCATTTTCGATGCCGCGACGCACAATCGCCCGATCATGCGTCAGCTCGGGGCGCACAATCTCCGATCAAATGCCGCATCACGAGGCATGTGACTAATTTTCCGGCATAATCTTCCTTGGACGGATCAGCCCTTCCTGAGCCACGGAGGCGACAAGGTTTCCGCTCAGCGAAAACAGCGAACCGCGCGTCAACCCGCGGCCGCCGGAGGAACTCGGGCTGTCCTGGGCGTAGAGCAGCCAGTCCGAGACCTTGGCAGGTCGATGGAACCACATGGAATGATCGAGGCTCGCGGCCTGGATGCCGGCGTCGAAGACCGAGCGGCCATGGGCGAAGAGGGCGGTATCGAGCAGCGTCATGTCGGAGAGATAGGCCAGGACGGCGGCATTCAGGGCCGGATCGTCGCCGATGTCGGACAAGGCACGGACCCAGATCTGCTGCACCGGGTCGAGCTTGTCGTTGGTCAGATAGTGATCGAAGGACACCGGCCGGAACTCGATCGGCCGGGGGCGGCGCCAGTAGCGCTGCACCGGCTCCGGCGCCTTGTCGAGCAGCAGGGCGGAGAGTGCCGCCCCGTGCGGCAGAGTGTCCGGATGCGGCACGTCCGGCATCGGCGCCTGGTGCGCCAGCCCCTCCTCGTGTCGCTGGAACGACGCCGAGAGCGAGAAGATCGCCGCGCCGTGCTGGATTGCGACGACGCGCCGCGTGGTGAAGGAGCCGCCGTCGCGGATGCGGTCGACATCGTAGACGATCGGCACCTTCGGATCGCCCGGCCTGAGGAAATAGCCGTGCAGCGAATGCACCATGCGTTCGGGATCGACGGTGCGCTGGGCGGCGACCAGCGCCTGGGCGATCACCTGCCCGCCGAACACACGCTGCCAGCTCTGATCGGGCGAAACGCCACGAAAGAGATTCTCTTCGATCCGCTCGAGATCGAGGATCTTCAAAAGCTTCGCGACGCCCTCGTCCATGGTCGTTCCCTTCTCTTTGCCGCCGATCGCGGTCCTTCGGCTATGCACCAGCTTGCCGAGGGGGCGTCAATGTGTCCGGCGCGCCTCGAGGGTCGCCGGTTCGAACGTTCTCCGGTTGTCGCCGCCGCCTTATGTCCCTAGATCAGACGACGCCTTGGAAAGGGCACGGGCCGCGCAATGGCCGAGGAGAGCTTGCATGTCCGATGTCGACACGACCTTCCCCGCCCGGATGCCCGCGGAGTTCCAGATACCCAAACGGGCCGACATCGTCGTCGCCGGTGCCGGCTATGTCGGGCTTGCAACGGCCGTCGCCATTGCCGATGCCGCGCCGAGCCTCAAGATCGTCCTCGTCGATGCCGCGCCCGAAGGCGCCTGGAAGAGGGACGGCCGCGCCTCGGCGATCGCCGCCGCCGCGATCCGCATGCTGACGCAGCTCGGACTCTGGGCGGACCTTCTGCCCGAGGCGCAGCCGATCACCGAGATGATCGTCACCGATTCCAAGACCGCGGACGTCGTGCGGCCGGTCTTCCTCACCTTCGGCGGCGAGGCCCAGCCGGGCGAACCCTTCGCCCACATGGTGCCGAACGTCGCCCTCAACGGGGCGCTGCGGGCCCGCGCCGCCGCGCTCGGCGTCGAGATCCGCGCCGCCTCGACCGTCACCGGCATCGAGGAAGGCCCGGCCTCGATCACCGTGCGTCTGGCGGGTGGCACCGGCATCGAGGCAAAGCTGCTCGTGGCCTGCGACGGCGTGAAGTCGGCGATCCGGGCCATGGCCGGCATTGCCACCATCCATAAGGACTACGGCCAGTCCGGCATCGTCTGCACCGTGGCGCACGAGCGCCCGCATGGCGGCCGGGCGGAAGAGCATTTCCTGCCCTCCGGCCCCTTCGCCATCCTGCCCCTGAAGGGCAACCGTTCCTCGCTCGTCTGGACCGAGCCGACGCGCGAGGCCGACCGCCTCGTCGCCGGCGACGACATGATGTTCGAGCTCGAACTCGAACAGCGTTTCGGCCACAAGCTCGGCCGCCTCTCCGTCGAGGGCGGCAAGCGCGCCTTCCCGCTCGGCCTCACCATCGCCCGCGCCTTCGTCAAGCCGCGTATCGCGCTCGCCGGCGACGCCGCGCACGGCATTCACCCGATCGCCGGCCAGGGTCTCAATCTCGGCTTCAAGGACGCTGCCGCGCTCGCGGAAGTCGTCGTCGACGCGGCGCGCCTCGGGCTCGATATCGGCGCGCTCGACGTGCTCGAGACCTATCAGCGCTGGCGTCGCTTCGACACGGTGCAGATGGGCGTCACAACCGACGTGCTGAATCGCCTGTTCTCCAACGACAACCCGCTTCTGCGCGCGGCCCGCTCCTTCGGCCTGTCGCTGGTCGACCGCGCTCCGCCCCTGAAGGATTTCTTCATCGGCCAGGCCGCCGGCCTCACCCGCGGACCGTCGCCGCGGCTGCTGCAGGGCGAGCCGATCTGACGCGGTTCCCGGTCGGTCTGCCGCCTTTGCCGCGGTGGCAGCGCGGGACCGGCAGCGCGGCCGGATCCGCCCCGACGTCCGCCGTCGCGCGCCGGCCGTCCACCGTGGCAAATTCTTCCCCTTACCGCCCGAGATAGAGAATTCCCGCCGCCGCGTGCCGGCGAAAAGCGCTCTATTTAGAACAATCTCAAACTCGGCGTTTTCGCGCCGGGCGAAAAGGCCTATGCAGCGGCATCGACGGCAGCGGGAAGGATCCGGTAATGGCGAATGAAGCGAAGGCGGGACCGAAGGCCTCGCCGAAGAGCAAGGGACCGCAGCTTCCCGTCGTGCTCAGCGCCAACAATCTGCTCGCCGGCGACGTCGTCTTCCTGGCGGCCGACGGCTGGACGCGCGATCCCTCCAAGGCTTCGGTCGGCGCCGACCCCGAGACCGCCGCCGCCATGGAAGCGCGCGCTGCTTCGGACGTGAAGGCCAATCTCGTCGTCGATCCCTATCTCGTGCCGGTGACGATCGCGGCCAGCGGCCTGCCGGTGGCGCGCCATTTCCGCGAGCTGATCCGCCAGAAGGGCCCGAGCATCCATCCCGACTACGGCAAGCAGGCCGAGTTCGACAACCGCTACGAAGCCTGAGCGCCATCAAGCCGAAAGGATGCCGCGATGTATCGCTACGACGAATTCGACGAGCGCTTCGTGCGCGACCGGGTCGCCCAGTTCACCAGCCAGGTCGAACGCCGGCTGGACGGCTCGCTGTCGGAAGACGAGTTCCGGCCGCTGCGGCTGAAGAATGGCCTCTATCTGCAACTGCACGCCTACATGCTGCGCGTCGCCGTGCCCTACGGCACGCTGCGCTCGAAGCAGTTGCGCCAGCTGGCGCTGATCGCGGAAAAGTTCGACAAGGGCTACGCCCACTTCACCACCCGCCAGAACCTCCAGTTCAACTGGCCGAAGCTCTCGGACGTGCCGGAGATCCTCGGCCTCCTTGCCGATGTCGAGATGCACTGCATCCAGACCTCGGGCAACTGCATCCGCAATGTCACCGCCGACCAGTTCGCCGGCATCGCCAAGGACGAGGTCGAGGATCCGCGTCCGACCGCCGAGCTGATCCGGCAGTGGTCGAGCCTGCATCCCGAATTCGCCTGGCTGCCGAGGAAGTTCAAGATCGCCGTCACCGGCGCCGAGCACGACCGTGCCGCCATCCTCGTCCACGATATCGGCCTGCGCGTCCGCCGGCATCCGGAGACGCAGGAAATCGGCTACGAGGTCATCGTCGGCGGTGGGCTCGGCCGCACCCCGATGATCGGCAAGGTGATTCGCGACTTCCTGCCGAAGGCCGAGATCCTGGCTTTTCTCGAGGCGGTGATGCGCGTCTACAATTCCGAGGGCCGCCGCGACAACAAGTTCAAGGCGCGGGTGAAGATCCTCGTGCACGAGACCGGCCCGGAGGAGTTCATCCGCCGCGTCGAGGCCGAATACGCGCAGTTGAACGGACCGACGATCAATGCGCCCGAAGAGGAAGTCGAGCGCATCGCTTCCTATTTTGCCAATCCCGAGTTTGAAGACCTCCCGGGGCACTCCGCCCTTTTGGCCGCCGCCCGGCAGATCGATCCCGGCCTCGACCGCTTCGTTTCGCAGAACGGCTTTGCCCATCGCCAGCCCGGCTATATCGCGCTCACCGTATCGCTGAAGCCCGTCGGCGGCGTTCCCGGCGACATGAGCGCCGACCAGATGCGCGCCTTCGCCGACATCGCCGAGCGCTGGTCCTTCGACGAGCTGCGCATCACGCATGCGCAGAACCTCGTCTTGCCCAGCGTCCGTTTGGATGATCTGCCCGAGGTCTACCACGCGCTGAAGGCCGCGGGGCTCGCCACCGCCAATGCCGGGCTCGTCACCGACATCATCGCCTGCCCCGGTCTCGACTACTGCGCGCTGGCGACCGCCCGCTCGATCGGCGTCGCCCAGGAGATCGCCGAGACGTTTCGCGACGAGGAACGGCAGAGCGCCATCGGCCCGCTGCAGATCAAGATCTCCGGCTGCATCAACGCCTGCGGCCACCACCATGTCGGCCATATCGGCATTCTGGGCCTCGAGAAGTCGGGCAAGGAGAACTACCAGATCACCGTCGGCGGCGACGCCACGGAGAATGCCGCCCTTGGCGAGCGTCTCGGCCCCGGCATCGACGGCGAGCATGTGTCCGGCGCGATCGAGGCGATCGTCGACGTCTACATGAATCAGCGCAAGGACGGCGAGGCGTTCATCCAGACCGTTCGCCGCGCGGGCCTCGAGCCGTTCAAGGCGGGCTTCACCGCCTATGTCAGCGAAAAGACCGGCAAGAGCCTGGAGGAACTGGCATGAGCATGCTCGTCGGTCCCGGCGGCGCCAAGGCCGATCTGTACACGCCGGTCGAGGACGCCGCTTCTCTGTCGCTCGTCGACGGCCCGATCCTGGTCGGGCTGACCGTGATCGATGCGGCCCTGGCCGACCGGCGTAACGAGCGCCTCGGACTCGTCGTGGCGAACGACACCCCGATCACCGCGATCGAGCCCTATTTCGGCAGCATCGACCTCATCGCCATCACCTTTCCATCCTTCTCCGACGGGCGCGGCCTGTCCCTGTCACGACGCCTGCGCCGAGCCGGCTTTGCCGGAACGCTGCGGGTGCGCGGCCCGATCGTCGCCGATCAGTTCGCCGAGGCGCTCGCCTGCGGCTTCGACGAGGTCGAGGTGCCCGACGCCATGGCCGCACGGCAGCCGCTCGACCAGTGGCTCGGCGCCAAGGACATCGTCACCGATCGCTATCAGGGCGGATACGGCGAGGGCGAGAGCATCCTGCAGAAGCGCCGCGCCGCGCGGCAGGGAGCCGGAAGCGACCGTCAGGGAAGCGACCGCTATGAGTGATTCACGTGAAACCCTCGCGGCCGAACTCGACAAGGCTTTCGCGGACCTGACCCCGCTCGAGCGCCTGACGATGCTGGTCGAGAGGGTCGATGCCCCGATCGTCTTCACCACCAGCCTCGGAATCGAGGACCAGATGCTGACGCATCTGATCTTCAGCGCCAGGCTGCCGATCGTTCTGAAGACGCTCGACACCGGCCGCCTGTTTCCCGAGAGCTACACGCTCTGGCGCGAGACCGAAGAAAAGTACGGGCGCCGCATCAAGGCGATGTATCCGCAGGCCCAGGCGCTGGAAGACCTCGTCAACGACCAGGGCATCGACGGGTTCTACTACGCCCCGGAGTTCCGCAAGGCCTGCTGCGGCGTGCGCAAGGTCGAGCCGCTGGGTCGCGCGCTCGGCGGTGCCGGCGGCTGGATCACCGGGCTTCGCCGCGACCAGTCGGCCAACCGCGAGGGCATGGAGTTCGTCGGCTACGATGCTGCGCGCGGCCTGATCAAGGCCAATCCCCTGTTCGACTGGACGCGGGAGGAAATCCGCGTCTTCGCCGAGACCGAGGGCGTGCCGGTCAACCCGCTGCACGCCCGGAACTATCTCTCCATCGGCTGCGCGCCCTGCACCCGCGCTTTGCAGCCGGGCGAGCCGGAGCGCGCCGGCCGCTGGTGGTGGGAGGAAGAGACCATGCGCGAATGCGGCCTCCATATCGACGCCGACGGCACGGTGTCGCGCGCGCGGCTGATCCCCGGCCATGAACATGGCGACGTCGCCTTCGAGCGGCTGGCGCCCGGCGAAACCCCGCCGAAAGGACCTCATTCATGAAGCACATGACGCATCTGCAGCGGCTCGAGGCCGAATCCATCTTCATCATCCGCGAAGTCGCCGCCACGGCGGAAAACCCGGTGATGCTCTATTCCATCGGCAAGGATTCGGCGGTCATGCTGCATCTGGCGCTGAAGGCGTTTGCGCCGGGCAAGCTGCCGTTTCCGTTGATGCACGTCGACACCAAGTGGAAATTCCGCGAGATGATCGAATTTCGCGATCGTCTGGCGGCAAAGCTCGGGCTCAATCTCATCGTCTACACCAATCAGGCCGGTGTTGCGGCGGGGATCAACCCGTTCGACTCCGGTTCGCGTGTCCATACCGACGTGATGAAGACCGAGGCGCTGAAGCAGGCGCTGGACATCCACAAGTTCGACGCCGCCTTCGGCGGCGCGCGCCGCGACGAGGAGAAGAGCCGCGCCAAGGAGCGGATCTTCTCGCTGCGCTCGGCCGAGCACCGCTGGGACGCCAAGAACCAGCGCCCGGAGCCCTGGCGCCTGTTCAACACGCGCAAGCGCGCCGGCGAGAGCTTTCGCGTCTTCCCGCTGTCGAATTGGACGGAGACCGACGTCTGGGACTACATCGCGCTCGAGAACATCGAGGTCGTGCCCCTGTATTTTGCCAAGAAGCGCCCGGTCGTCCAGCGCGACGGCATGCTGATCATGCGCGACGACGAGCGCATGGCGCTGTTGCCGGGCGAGGTCATCCAGGAGCGCACGGTCCGGTTCCGCACACTCGGCGACTACCCGCTGACCGGCGCGGTCGAGTCAACTGCCTCGACGCTGCCCGAGATCATCCAGGAAATGCGCTCGTCGAGATCCTCCGAGCGCGAAGGCCGGATGATCGACAAGGACGGCGGCGCCTCGATGGAAGAGAAGAAGCAGGAAGGCTATTTCTGAGATGGATTCTCTTGCCCGCATCGCCGACGCCGAATTCGCCGGCCCGGCCCCCGACAGTGTTGCCATCCCCGCTCCGGCGGAATCGCTGCTGCGCTTCATCACCTGCGGTTCGGTCGACGACGGCAAGTCGACGCTGATCGGCCGCCTGCTCTATGACGCCAACGCCGTCTTCGACGACCAGTTGGAAGCCTTGAAGCGCGACTCGAAGAAATTCGGCACCACCGGCGACGATCTCGACTTCGCCCTCCTCGTCGACGGCCTCTCGGCCGAACGCGAGCAGGGCATCACCATCGACGTCGCCTACCGCTATTTCTCGACGCCGAAGCGCGCCTTCATCATCGCCGACACGCCCGGCCACGAGCAGTACACCCGCAACATGGCGACCGGCGCGAGCTCGGCCGAGCTCGCGGTGATCCTCGTCGACGCGCGCAAGGGCATCCTGCCGCAGACCCGCCGGCATTCCTTCATCACCTCGATGCTCGGCGTCAAAAGCGTCATCATCGCCATCAACAAGATGGATCTCGTCGGTTTCGACCAGGCGGTCTTCGACCGCATCGTCGCCGCCTACAAGGAAATCCTGCCGGCCCTCGGCTTCACCGACGTCAGCTATATCCCGCTGTCGGCGAAGAACGGCGACAACATCACCAGCCGCTCGCCGCACACGCCCTGGTATTCGGGCGAGACGCTGCTCGAGCGGCTGGAGAGCGCGACGCCCGCCACCTTCGAGGCCGACGGCGCCTCCTTCCGCATGCCGGTGCAGTGGGTCAACCGGCCGAACCTCGATTTTCGCGGCTATTGCGGCACGATCGCTGGCGGGCGCGTCGCCAAGGGCGATCCCGTCACCGCTTTGCCGAATGGCGGCACCAGCCGCATCAAGGCTGTCTACGGGCCGGGCGGCGAGGTCATGAGTGCCGGGACCGGCGAGGCGATCACCGTCACGCTCGAGGACGAGGTCGACCTGTCGCGCGGCGACGTGCTCGTCGTCAGCGGCGACCCCGTCGCCGCGCACAAGAGCGTCAAGGCCGAGATCCTCTGGATGGTCGACCGGCCGCTGATCTCGGGAGGCCGCTTCGTCGCGCGCATCGGCACGGCGCAGACGCCGGCGACGGTGAAGAGCCTCGACAAGGCGATCGACATCCACAGCTACGAGCCGCGCGACGCCAACGCACTGTTGATGAACGAGATCGGCCGGGTGACCGTCGTCTTCGACCGCCCGCCGGTAACCGTTCCCTATCAGGAGAATCGCGACCTCGGCGCCTTCATCCTCATCGACCAGCTGACGAACGAAACCGTCGCCCTCGGCCTGGTGCGCGCGGTCGGCGCGGATGCGCCGCGGTTCGAGACGGCAGCCCCCCTCGCCGAGCCGACGGCAAGCGAGCGGGCGAAGCGCGCCTGGTTTGGCGCCGACGTGGCGATGCATCCGGAGCGCGCCTCGGGCGTCCTGCGCTTCCGGGCGCTGGCCGCGGTGCTGATCGCGCTTCTCGCGCTGGCCCTCGGCCTTGGCTGGTTCGCCGCGGCGGTGCTCGGCCTTGCCGATTTCGCCCTGCGTCCTTTGCTGCGGCAGGCCGTCGGCGGCACCGAACCCGGTCCGGGCGCCGCGTCCGACCCGACGACGGTTCGCGACGGAGCCGGCATTTGACCGGCGCTCCGCGCGGGAAGACGCCATACCGCCGCGCCGGACCTCCGGCGCGGCCGCATCGCCCGCTGCCGATCATCGAGGCCGCCCTCCTCACCGCCTCCATCGCCGCCTGCTTTGCGCTGACGGCGGGGATGCTGGGGTAGGCGATTACGTATAGAAATTCCTGAGCACCGCGAGGACTTGGCTCAAGGCCGTGTCGTCGGCGGTTCCGAGCGGTCTTATCAACCGTTGCTTGTCGACTGCTCGACACTGCTCTGGCAGAACAAGGCCGTAGACACCCTGAAACTGGATCTTGACGCGAAACGGTGCTGGCCTGCTTCCAGACGTCAGTGGAGCGACTGTGACGACGCGGGAATGCCGATTGAGGCTGTCCGGCGACAGGACCAGACAAGGCCGGGTTTTCTTGATCTCACTGCCGAAGGTTGGATCCAGAGCGACAAGCCAGATCTCCCCGCGCTTCACCATTTCAGGTCTTTGTCACCGTCATTTCCGAACTCTGGCCAGACCAAGCCGTCGTCACCTTCCGCCGCGAGCTGTTCGGCTGCCTCGGCCCAGCCCGCCTGCGGATCGCTATCAACCCGCTCGATGACGAGCCGCCCCGCCTCCATCGTCAGGCTGACCCCGTCGCCGGCGGACGCACCGAAGGCTGCCAGCAGCGGCTTCGGGATAATGATCCCCGTGGAGTTGCCAAATTTGCGGACGGCTGCGCGCATCTCATCCTCTCTCTCTGATAAGGGAGAAGGATACCAGCCGCATGCGCTCCGTTACAACAATGTTATGCCGGAAGCTCTTACCCCTGCGAATACGGCGAGATCGACACCTCGACGCGGCGGTTCTGCGCGCGGCCGTAGTCGCTGTCGTTCGGCGCGATCGGCCGGGCCTCGCCAAACCCCTGGACGTTGAGGCGCCGGCCGTCGATGCGCTGGCTGGCGAGATAGTCGGCGACGCTTTCCGCGCGGCGGCGCGACAGGTCGAGATTGTAGCCGTCCGAGCCCTGGCTGTCGGTATGGCCGTCGACGTCCACGGCCGAGCGGTCGTACTTCGCCAGGACGATCGCGACGGAGTTCAGGACGGGGTAGAAGGCCGACCGGATGGTGTCGCCGTCGGTGGGGAAGGTGATGTTCGACGGCATGTTGAGGACGATGCGGTCGCCGACGCGGGTCACCGAGACGCCGGTGCCCTGCAGCTGGCGGCGAAGGTCCGCTTCCTGATTGTCCATGTAGGCGCCGATGCCGGCGCCGCCGATACCACCGATGCCGGCGCCGATCAGCGCCGCCCGTCCCGCATCCATGCCCGTCGCCCGGCCGACGACGTAACCGCCGAGCGCCCCGACGCCCGCGCCGATGCCCGCGCCGCCGACGGTATTGGAGAGCTTTTGCTCGCCCGTATAGGGATCGGTGGTGCAGCCGGCCAGGACGAGGGCGGCACAGGCGAGGGTGGTGATGCGCTTCATGGGAACCTCGGTGGGGCGGAGCGTGTAGAGACGCCGGTCGCTCGCGGACAGCGGATACCTTGCCGAACAGTGACGAAATCGCGTTGAATTTTCGTTAAGCACGCCTTGACGGGCGCCGGCTGCTTTTTTGAATTGTCGGCACCGGCATTTCCCGCTGTTGAGCCGGCGAGCCAAGCGGAAGTACCATCATCGTCACAAAGCTATGATCTTGTCGCGGCAACAGGGTAGGACCGATGAGGTGGAACGCCCCACACCCGCCGACCGCCGATCTCGCCGCCTTTCGGAGATGCCGCATGCGCCTTGCTCTTCTGTCCCTCGCCCTCCTCTGCAGCGTCGCCGCCCCTGCCGCGGACATCGCGGTCCCGCCGGCGCCGGTCTATCGCGGCCAGATCGTCCTGCCGACGGGGCTGAAGGTCGCCGGCGCCGAGTTCGGCGGCATTTCGGGTCTCGACTACGATCCGGCCGCGGACGTCTTCTATGCCATTTCCGACGACCGCTCGGAAAAGGCCCCCGCGCGGTTCTATGCCCTGAAGATGGCCCTCGGCACCGATGGGATCAGCGGCCTCGACATCGCCGAAAGCCACGTGCTTCTCGCCCTCAACGGCAAGCCCTTCGCTCCCCGCACCGTCGATCCCGAGGCCGTCCGCCTGGTGGATGGTCGGTTGCTCTGGGCGAGCGAAGGCGATGCGACCGGGCGACCCTCGATCACCAAATCGGATCTTTCGGGCAAGGGATTGGGCGTCTTCAAGCTGCCGGACGCCTATCTCCCGACCGAAGCGGGCGGCAGCGGCGTGCGCGGCAATCTGGGCTTCGAGGGCCTGACGCTCTCGCCGGACGGCAAGACGCTCTATGCCGCGACCGAAAGCGCGCTGATCCAGGACGGCGACAAGGCGAGCCTTACTGCCGGCAGCCCGGCGCGCCTGCTTGTCCTCGATCTCGATTCGGGCAATGCGACGGCCGAGCATGTCTACCAGACGGACAGGATTCCGAACGCGCCGACGCTGCCGGCCGGATCCGCCGACAACGGCGTCAGCGAGATCCTCGCCCTCGACGCCGACCGCCTGATCGTGGTCGAACGCTCCTATGTCGCCGGCGTCGGCAACCGCATCGCCTTTTATGTCGTCTCGCTGCCGGGAGCCGAGGACGTCTCCGGTCGCGCGACGATCGCCGGCGCCCGGCCCTTGCCCAAGGCGCTGTGGTTCAAGATCGACGAGGGCGATTTCGGCGGGCTCGACATCGACAATATCGAGGCGGCAAGCTTCGGCCCGGAAATCGG
This sequence comes from Aureimonas sp. SA4125, assembly GCF_019973775.1. Lineage (NCBI taxonomy): Bacteria > Pseudomonadati > Pseudomonadota > Alphaproteobacteria > Hyphomicrobiales > Aurantimonadaceae > Aureimonas > Aureimonas sp. SA4125. The sequence continues at coordinate 4,526,139 of NZ_AP025032.1, forward strand.
TGGAGAGCACTCGCTGGTGCTTGCCTCCGACAACAATTTCAATCGGCAGCAGATCAGCCAGTTCCTGCTTTTTACCATCCCGAAGACGGCACCGTAGGCCGCCTCACTTCGTCGCTTCGCAAAAAGAACGGCCGCGTCGCAGCGGTGCGACGCGGCCGTTCTTTTGCTTCTTCCGGGCTGGGGCCGCTATGCCGCCTTCTTGCCCTTGAGGAGACCGCGGTTGACGAGGAGCTCGGCGATCTGCACGGCGTTGAGCGCGGCGCCCTTGCGCAGATTGTCGGCGACCACCCAGATATTCAGGCCGTTCTCGAGCGTCTGGTCCTCGCGGATGCGCGAGATGAAGGTCGCGTCCTCGCCGGCGGACTCGTAGGGCGTCGTGTAGCCACCGTCCTCGTGCTTGTCGACGACGAGGCAGCCCGGCGCCTCGCGCAGGATGGCGCGCGCCTCGTCGGCGGTGATCGGGTTCTCGAACTCGATGTTCACCGCCTCGGAATGCCCGATGAAGACGGGGACGCGAACGGCGGTGCAGGTGACCTTGATCTTCGGGTCGAGGATCTTCTTGGTTTCGGCCATCACCTTCCACTCCTCCTTGGTCGAGCCGTCTTCCATGAAGACGTCGATGTGGGGAATGACGTTGAAGGCGATGCGCTTGGTGAACTTGCTGACCTCGACGGCATCGGCGACGAAGACGGCGCGGCTCTGCTTGAAGAGTTCGTCCATGCCTTCCTTGCCGGCCCCGGAGACGGACTGGTAGGTCGACACGACGACGCGCTTGATCTTGGCGTGGTCGTGCAGCGGCTTCAGCGCGACGACGAGCTGGGCGGTCGAGCAGTTCGGGTTGGCGATGATGTTCTTGCGCGAGAACATCGCCACGGCGTCGGCATTCACTTCCGGTACGATCAGCGGCACGTCCGGATCGTAGCGAAAGGCCGAGGAGTTATCGATGACGACGCAGCCGGCCGCCGCGATCTTCGGCGACCACTTCTTCGACACCTCGCCGCCGGCCGACATCAGGCAGATATCGCTCTTCGAGAAGTCGAAGGTGTCGAGGAACTGCGTCTTCAGCGTCTTGTCGCCATAGGCGACTTCGGTGCCCTGGCTGCGGCGCGAGGCGAGCGCCACGACCTCGTCGGCCGGAAAGCCGCGCTCGTCAAGAATGTTGAGGATTTCGCGCCCGACATTGCCGGTGGCGCCTACGATCGCGAGCCTGTAGCCCATCGGAACTCTCCCCTCTCCCGCGGAAAATCCTGCGCTCGATCCCACCCCCGGGGAGAGCACGGGGAGGGAAGCGTCAGATAATCGGGGTTTTGATGGTGAGCGCGATCATGTCGGCGGTATGGCGCCGGCAAAGGACAAAGTCAATCTGCGAGATTGGGCTCGCTCTCCGGGGCGGAAAACATCGACGACGACCGCGAGGCTGCAGGAGACGGCCGTCGACACGCCCCCCGCCGCGCCGCCAGGCGCGATTATGCGTCGCGTCGGCCGTCGTTGCGGCGATTCTGACTCTGGGTGAAGCGCTTGGCGATCCAGCCGACGATCAGTACCTTGAGGATCTGTTTGATCATGGGAAGTGTCCTGTTGAGGGGCTAAAGGGAATGAACGCGGGAGAGAGGCTTCCGGTTGCCGCCCATTTCACACGCCATGAGTGCCCGTTTCCTCACATGAGTGCCCGTTTCCTCAGGGGAAGTGCCGGAGCCGATTTGGCCGGGAGTCGGCCCTCCGCCCGCCGGTCCACAGACGCGGCTCGGCTTGACCCAGCGGAACATTTGCGACCTCGGGCCGTTGCGGACGAAACAATTTCGCAAGGTTCGCAAGGGAGGACACCCGAATGTCTCGCGCCAAGGTTGCCGCGCTCGCGGCGTCGCTGATTCTCGTTTCGCCGGCTTTTGCCCAGTCGCAGTCGGACTCGTCCGTTCCGACGATCCCCGAATCCCAGATCGAGCCCCGCAAGGTGGCGACCACCTTCGAATTCGTGGCGACGGCAAGCTCCGGCAACGCCTTCGAGATCGAGGCGGCGACGATGGCCTTGGAAAGGGCGACGCTGCCGGAGGTGAAGGCGCTGGCGCAGAAGATGCTGGACGATCACACCGCCGCGCAGGCCGAACTCCTCGCCGCCGGCAAGGAGTCGCAGACAGACATCGCCAAGCCTGCGCCGGACGGCGAGCAGCAGGGACTTCTCGACAAGCTCGGCGCGGCGGACACGGCCGGCTTCGACGCCCTGTATGTCGACAGCCAGGTCTTCGCCCATCAGCGCATGCTGGCCCTGTTCAAGGGATATGCCGAAGGCAGCGACCCGCTGAACCAGTATGCCGCGAAGGCGCTGCCGGCCCTGCAGATGCACTACGCCATGGTTCTCGACCTCGCCGCCAAGATGCCCGGCAAGAATGCGGTGCAATAGGCCGTGGTTCGACGGGTGAGGCCAGCCGCAAGCTGTCGTCGCCCGCCAGCAGCCCGCCAGCAGCCTGGCGGGCGACTTGATGCGCAGTGTCCGCGCGGCGTGTTGGCGGCGTGGCCGCGTCAGGCGTCGAGTTTCTGGCGAAATGCCTTCAGGATCGCCTCGCCCATCTCGGCCGTGCCGACGCGCGTCGCGCCGGGCGCCATGATGTCGGCGGTGCGGATGCCCTGGTCGAGAACGCTGGCGATCGCCGCCTCGAGCGCATCGGCTTCTGCGACTTTCCCGAAGGAATAGCGCAGGCACATCGCGAACGACGCGATCATCGCGATCGGATTGGCGACACCCTTGCCGGCGATGTCGGGAGCCGAGCCGTGCACCGGCTCGTAGAGCGCCTTGCGCTTGCCGGTGACGGCGTCCTCGGCACCGAGCGAGGCGGAGGGAAGCATGCCGAGCGAGCCCGTCAGCATGGCCGCGATGTCCGACAGCATGTCGCCGAAGAGATTGTCGGTGACGATCACGTCGAACTGCTTTGGCGCGCGCACGAGCTGCATGCCGCCGGCGTCCGCCAGCATGTGCTCGAGCTCGAGATCGGCGAACTCCTCGCGGTGGACGCGGGTGACCACCTCGTTCCACAAGACGCCCGACTTCATCACATTGCGCTTTTCCATCGACGTCACCTTGCCGCGGCGCGTGCGCGCCAGCTCGAAGGCGGCCCGGGCGATGCGCTCGATCTCGTAGGTGTCGTAGATCTGCGTATCGATGCCGCGCTTCTGGCCGTTGCCGAGATCGATGATCTCCTTCGGCTCGCCGAAATAGACGCCGCCGGTGAGCTCGCGCAGGATCAGGATGTCCAACCCCTCGATGATCTCCGGCTTCAGCGAGGAGGCGTCCGCGAGCGCCGGGTAGCAGATGGCCGGGCGCAGATTGGCAAAGAGCTTCAGGTCCTTGCGCAGCCTGAGAAGCCCGGCTTCCGGCCGCTTGTCGTAGGGCACGGCATCCCACTTCGGCCCGCCGACGGCGCCAAACAGCACCGCGTCGGCAGCAAGCGCGGTCTCCATGTCGGCGTCGGCGATCGCCTCGCCATGCGCGTCATAGGCCGAGCCGCCGACCAGTGCCGTCTCGGTCGCGAAGGAGGCGACGCCCGCATCGTTCATGAAGCCCACGATCTTGTCGACCTCGGCCATCGCCTCGGGACCGATCCCGTCGCCAGGCAGGAGCAGGAGTTTGGACGTGTTCATCGGAAATCCTCGGGGGCTTGCTCTTCGTTGCTCCCTGCTAACTTCCAACGCTCGGCGCGGCAAGGCCAGGGCGACGCGCCGCGCGCCCCTGTTGGCTCGCGGCACGGACATGTTCCTTCCCGCCAGGATTCACACCCGTGGCCGGCGCGCCCCGACATTGCCCTGAATCGACCGCAATTTATCAATCTTCGCTTAACCTTGGCGGCGCCATAAGCGGGTTCAGGAAATGACGCCCGCCTGCCAGTAAGAGATTGATCGCAAAGGCGTGATTTTCTGCAGGCGGCGGGCGGCCGGAGACCGCAATGCCCGACTTCATCAGCCAGAAGGTCGCCGACAATCTCGGCCTCAGCCTCGCGATCCTGCTGGGTCTTCTCGCCTGCCGCTGGACGGCGGAGTTCTGGACGACCCGCGGCAAGGACGCCATCGCCGCGCGCCAGCGCCGCTTCACCATCCGCGCCGTCACCAACGCCCTCATCGCCGTCTGCCTCCTCGGCGTCTGGCTGGCGGAAATCCAGAATCTCGTCTTCTCGCTTGCCGCCGTGATGGTCGCCCTGGTGATCGCGACCAAGGAGCTTCTGATGTGCGTCGGCGGCGCGATGCTGCGGCTCGGCGGCCACCTGTTCAAGGTCGGCGACCGGATCGAGCTGAACGGGCTGCATGGCGAGGTGATCGACCACGGGCTGTTCTCCACGACCATCATGGAGATCCCGCCGGTGAGCCTCGGCCATGCCGGCACCGGACGCCGCCTGACCTTGCCCAACAGTCTCTTCCTCGCCTGCCCGGTCAGGGTCGAGCCGCAGCCGCGGCAGTTTGCGCCGCATCGCTTCACGGTGACGCTGGAACGGCCCGTGCCGGCGGCGCATGCCCTGAACCGGCTGGAGGCGTCGGCCGAGGCGGCCCTCGCCGAGGACACCGAGCGCGCCGCCCGCTTCCACCGCCTTGCCGTCGCCAAGACCGGCGTCGACATCGCCGGCCCCGGCTACGAGGTGACGCTCGGCACGAGCGATCTCGGCAAGCTGCAGTTCCACGTGATGCTCTACTGCCTGACGCAGGACGCCCGGGCGCTGGAACAGACCATCATCATCGGCTTTCTCACCGACCTCGAAAACCTCGCAATGCCCGACGCCGAGACGGCCCGCACGAAACTGTCCGAAAGCTGGGACGCCCTTGCCCGCAAGCTGCGCGATCCCCGCTCCAACGCCGCCTGACCCGCATTCTTCTGAAAGGACCTGTCATGTCCCCTTCTGCCCTCACCATCACGATCCTTCCCCGCGAGACTGGTACCGATGCCCGCCGCCGCCTCGGCGCCGACGTCGCCCAACCCTGCCGAGTCGCCCGCGGTCTCTCGACCGGCGGCCGGCGCTCCATGCTATAGGGGCCGGCGCGGGACCTTCGAGTTCCCCGTACGGTGCGATAAGGAGTTCGCCATGACCCGGCCGATGAAGATCGATTTCGTCTCGGACGTTTCCTGCCCCTGGTGCATCATCGGCCTCAAAGGTCTGGAGACGGCGCTGGAGCGGGTCGGCGATCTCGTCGCGGCAGACATCCGCTTCCAGCCGTTCGAGCTCAACCCGGCCATGCCGGCCGGCGGCCAGGATCTGGCCGAACACATCGAGGAAAAATACGGCTCGACGCCGGAGGAGTTTGCCGCGAGCAGCCGGATGATCCGCGAGCGGGCGGCCGCTGTCGGTTTCGACATCACGTCGCGCCGCAGCCGGATCTACAATACCTTCAACGCCCACCGCCTGCTGCACTGGGCCGGTCTCGAGGGCCGGCAGCAGGAACTGAAGCACGCGCTGTTTTCTGCCTACTTCACCCGCGGCGAGGATCCCGGCGACACTGACGTGCTGGTGACGGCAGCCCTCGAAGCCGGGCTCGACAGCGAGGTGGCCAAGGCGGTCCTTGCCTCCGACCGCTACGGCGACGACGTGCGGGCGGCCGAGCGCGAATGGCAGGCGAAGGGAATCACGTCGGTGCCGGCGGTGATCGTCGACGACAGATATCTGATCTCCGGGGGCCAGCCACCGGAAGCCTTTGAGCAAGCGCTGAGGACAATCGCGGCGGAGGGCTGACGGCGAAGCACCGCCGCCGCACCCACGACAACGATCTTACGCCCAGGGCCGCTCGGCCGCGTTCCTTGCCTCGAAACTGTCGATGCTGGAGCCCTTCTCCAGCGTCAGGCCGATGTCGTCGAGGCCGTTGAGGAGGCAGTGCTTGCGGAACGGGTCGATGTCGAAATGGATCATGCCGCCGTCGGGTCCGCGGATTTCCTGCGCTTCGAGATCGACGGAGATCCGTGCATTGGCGCCGCGCTCGGCGTCGTCCATCAGCATTTCCAGCTGCTCCGGCGTCACGCGGATCGGCAGGATGCCGTTCTTGAAGCAGTTGTTGTAGAAGATGTCGGCAAAGGACGTCGAGATCACGCAGCGAATCCCGAAGTCCAGCAACGCCCAGGGAGCGTGTTCCCGGCTCGATCCGCAACCGAAATTATCCCCGGTGACCAGAATCTCCGCGCCGCGATAGGCCGGCTTGTTCAGGACGAAATCGGGATTGTCCGACCCATCCGCCTGGTAGCGCAGCTCGGCGAAAAGGCCCTTGCCGAGGCCGGTGCGGGCGATCGTCTTCAGGTAGTCCTTCGGGATGATCATGTCGGTGTCGATGTTGACGATCGGCATCGGCGCCGCGATACCGGTCAGGCGATCGAATTTCTGCATGTCCTGTCCTTCAGACGTTGGCGGGCGGAGGCGTAGGGATAGCAGGTCCGCCGCGCCGGGCAAACGGTCGCGTCGCTTGCGCCCTGATCGCTCGTCTGCCCGCCCCGGCTCGTTGACGTAAACGGAAGCCAATTTCTCTTTTCTTCCATCTGCTGTATTCAGGATGGAAAAACAGGGAGGCACATGATGCACAAACCATGGCTCGCGCACTATCCGGAGGGAATCGCGGCGGACTTGCCGCCCTTCCCCTATCGCTCGCTTTCGGACCTTTTCGTCGAGGCCTTCGCGCGGCACGGCGCCAAGCCGGCCTTCCGCTTCATGGGCACGGTGCTGAGCTTCGCCGATCTGGATCAGCAGTCGCGGATCCTTGCGGCCTATCTGCAGTCGCTCGGCCTCGACCGGGGCGACCGGGTCGCGCTGATGATGCCGAACGTGCCGCAGTATCCGGTGGCGGTCGCGGCGGTGCTGCGGGCCGGCATGGTGGTGGTGAACACCAACCCGCTCTACACCCCCCGCGAGCTCGAACACCAGCTGACCGATTCCGGCGCGAAGGCGATCATCGTCCTCGAGAACATGGCCGCGACGCTGGAGGCCTGCGCCCCGCACATGACGCTCCCGCACGTCGTCCTCACCTCGATCGGCGACATGCTGCCGCCCCTCAAGGGGACGATCGTCGACTTCGTGCTGCGCCGCGTGAAGAAGCTGGTGCCTGCCTTCAGCCTGCCCGCGGCGGTGCGCTGGCAGAAGGCGATGTCCCTCGGGCGCGAAAAAACCTTCGTGCCGGTCTCGGCCGGCCTCGATGACCTTGCGGCGCTGCAATATACCGGCGGCACCACGGGCCTCTCGAAGGGGGCGATGCTGCTCCACCGCAACGTCATCGCCAACGTGCTGCAGACCGAGGCCTGGCATGCCCCGGCCATGCGCCGCATTCCGGCCGGCGAACAGCCGCTGACGGTGTGCGCGCTGCCGCTCTACCACATCTTCGGTTTCACCGTGAACATGATGCTCGCCATGCGCACCGGCGGCTGCAACCTCCTGATCCTCAACCCGCGCGACATCGGCGGCACGCTGAAGGAGCTGCGGCAGCATCGCTTTCACTCCTTCCCGGCCGTCAACACGCTGTTCGGGGCGCTGGCGCGCCATCCCGATGCGGCCAAGGTCGACTGGTCGAGCCTCTGCCTCTCCGTCGGCGGCGGCATGGCGGTCCAGGCGGCGACCGCCGCGCTGTGGAAGGAGACGACGGGAACGGCCATCGTCGAAGGCTACGGCCTGTCGGAGACGGCACCGTCCGCCTGCTGCAATCCGGTCGATTCGACCGTCTACACCGGCACCATCGGCTATCCCCTGCCCTCCACCACGCTGAAGATCATCGACGAGGACGGCCGGGAAATGCCGCCGGGCGAGCGCGGCGAGATCGCCATTTCCGGGCCGCAGGTCATGGCCGGCTACTGGAACCGGGCGGACGAGACGGCGCTGGCAATGACCGAGGACGGCTTCTTCAAGAGCGGCGACATCGGCGTGATGGACGAGAGCGGCGCCTTCACGATCGTCGACCGCAAGAAGGACATGATCAACGTCTCCGGCTTCAACGTCTATCCCAACGAGATCGAGGACGTCGTCACGCGCATGCCGGGCATTGCCGAGGCGGCGGCGATCGGCGTCACCGACGAGGGATCGGGCGAGGCGGTCAAGCTGTTCGTCGTGCGCAGCGACCCCGCGATCACCATTGAGGCGGTCAAGCTGTTCTGCAAGGCCGAGCTGACCGGCTACAAGCGCCCGAAGCACGTCGAGTTCCGCGACGACCTGCCGAAGACGAATGTCGGCAAGGTGCTGCGCCGGAAACTGCGCGACGGCTGATCGATCGCCGCTGGCGTGACCGGGTCGAACAGAGCACCGGCATGGCCTTGGGGTTGACCGGGCGCCTGCCCGCACACCCCGAGGCTTGCATCGTCTGAAAGAAGCCGGGCGGCATGCCGCGCCCTTGCCGGGGCCGACGGCATGCCGCGCCCTTGCCGGGGAAGGTCGCCCTTTCGGGGAACAGGCGGCCTAAAACAGGACAAAGCGCGAAAGCCGGGTCAGGATTGCCTGGGACGGCTGTCGATTGCCTTTTGCCGCGCAATGGGCTCTATTTTCTAAAAGGTCATGCAAGACGGCGGCACCCTTCGGAGCCGCCGCGCGGATTTGTCGTCTTACCTTCATATTTCCCCTTTCCAACCCGCCCGACATCGCCTATATCCAACTCACCGGAGACGAGGCGCTCGGCAACGAGCGCTGCAGTCGACGCCATGGCGCGGGGTGGAGCAGCCCGGTAGCTCGTCAGGCTCATAACCTGAAGGCCGCAGGTTCAAATCCTGCCCCCGCAACCAAGATACAAAAGCTAATTCAACAGCTTATGCAAAGCCCCGCCTGGCTCTCGCCAGCGGGGCTTTTGCTTGTGTCCGCACTGTGTCCGTTTTTAGGGCCATTCAGAAACACGTCTGCTCGTCGTGGTCTTGGCCGAGAGGGCTGGCCGCCTCAGGCGACGGGAAACTTGGCACCGGTGGGAACGACTTTAATGGCAAACAACAGTGTCTCGACTGCGTTCAGGGCACCTTGGACCTCATGACTGGTCACGGCGGGCACGCCTCCGTGGGATAACTTGTTGAAGAGTATCGCCGTGTACATGTCGATTGCCGCCAAAGGGATATCATAAGTCCCATTCGCCTTGGTGCTGAAGTCCTTCGCGGCCGTTAGCAAATCACTGGCGGGTGTCTTGTCCGGGAGCTGTTGATAGGCAACCATGACCCTCTTGGTCTCGCAGAACTCGCGCAGTGCCAGCTCAACGGCGATACGTGCATAGTTGCCCGCCGCGTTGACATGGCCTTGCTTCAGAAAGTTACGACCATCGGCCAGCACGTCCGCAGGCGCGCTCGATGATGCCAAAGTCACAATTGGCGCCTTCGTCGGGTCGTCGTCGGAGTGCATCTTGGCATAGGTCCAAAACCGATCCGCCTTATGCCGACGTTGATAGGCGCGGGCCATCTCGAACCAGACGCGGTCATAGGTAAGCAATATGACCTGCCAGTCCTTGAAATCATCTGCCAATAGATCGATCACAGGCAAACGATTCGATTGATCCAGGCCGATCAGCACATCATCCAGCACGATCAGCCGTGGCGTGTCAGCCTGTAGTGTTGCCGCGCAGACCTTCCTTCCGGCGAAGTAGATGGCGAGCGCCAGTGCCGACAGGCGCGCCTCGTTCAGAAACGCCTGCGGGCGGGCAACAGGCTGGTCGCGGAACGTGAGGTCGACGCCGATTTCGCGCGACTCGATCCTGCTAAGATGCGGCGTACCCCAATCTCGGTAAGTCAGGCCGGCAAAATTGAGCGCAGTGACAGCCAGGTCGTCCCAACCCAACTTCTTCAGCATCGGGTTGATCTGCGGCAGCACCGTTGCGATGGCGTCGCGCAGCCCCTGATTGATCACGGGCAGCAATGCCAGAAGTCTGGGTTTTTCAGTGCTTCCAAGACGCTGGCGGCCGCGAGCTTCGACGTCGGCCAGGTCGAGGACCTCTGCCCATAGGTCAAAGATCGGCCTCTGCTTTCCATCGTGAACGACTTCGAAGTCCCGCAACAGCACGTTGATGCAAACATCGAACAGGTTCACCGGACCGTCGCCGTGGCGGTAGTTCGTTTCGAGGAGCGATCTGTAGTCGAGTATAGCCTTGCGGTAGGCGGCGTTTTTCACTCGGTCGTCCGCCGCCGGCGCAATATCGACGGGGTGTCGGGCTGTTGTCCATTCGGCGACTGCCTTGCCATCATCGAACTCGACGCTGATCTTCAGTCCAGTATCGGGCTGCCCAGAGAAAACGTTCTTCAGCCCGAGCAATCGCTCCTTGCGCGCTTGCGGGCCACGGCGGGCGACGGAGAAAAACTCGTCCAGTGCATGGAACACTGAGGACTTGCCCGCGCCGTTCTCGCCGTAGATCAGCAGATTCTTGCCATCGAGCTGGAAGGTGACGGGTTCCGGGCCGGCGAAGGCGCGGAAGTCGCAGAGGGTGAAGGATTTGATGCGCGGCGGGGTGATGGCGGGTGCGGCTGCAACCGGTGTGGTAGCGGGGACTGCGGCGACCGTCGCCGAAGGAGGCGGAGCGGCTTCGCTCATTCACGGCCCTCGATAATGCGGACGACGTCGAGGGTGGCGAGGTCGGAGAGCATGGTGCGCAGGCGCGCGCCGGGGATGAGGTGGGTGGCGGCGAAGCTTTCCGCCGCCTTCACCAGTGCAGCGCCTTCGAGGCCGGCGAGAGTGCCGAGGCCGGCACGTTCCGCCTCGTCGAACAGGGTCAGGTCGCGGGCGTGCAGATCGTTTTGGAAGAAGAGTTCGTAGACGAAGCCGTTGAGGAGTTGTTCGAGGCGATTGTCGGGACGCTCCACCTGAACGCTGACAATGGTATCGATATGAGACCGCTCCGCTTCTGTCGGGTAGTGTCCGCGCTCGTGGTGGAAATTCCGACATTGAAAGGTGTGGCTGAGGCGGTCACCGGATAGGGCGGCTAAGGTGGAGTTGCGAGACTTCAACCTGACCGGAGAACCCGATGACCGAGGACAGACTACCGCTTGCCGAGCTTTTTGCGAAAGCCGGGGACGGCGATTTCCTGAGAACGATAGCCGAGAGCGTGATGCAGCTCCTTATGGAGGTCGACGTTGAAGGCATGATCGGCGCCGGGCGCCACGAACGGACGCAGGAACGGGCGACTTATCGCAATGGCTACCGCGACCGCTCGCTCGACACGCGGCTCGGCTCGTTGCAGCTTCGGATACCCAAGCTTCGGCAGGGCAGCTACTTCCCGCCGTTCCTGGAGCCGAGAAAGCTCTCGGAGAAGGCCTTGGTTGCCGTCATTCAGGAAGCTTGGATCAGCGGCGTTTCCACCCGGCGGGTCGACGATCTGGTACAGGCCATGGGGCTGTCGGGGATCGGCAAGAGCACCGTATCGAAGCTGTGCAAAGACATCGACGAACGCGTCGGCGGCTTCCTCGACCGTCCTCTCACTGGCGACTGGCCCTACCTCTGGCTGGATGCGACCTACCTGAAGCAGCGCGAGGGTGGACGCATCGTTTCGGTCGCCGCCATAATCGCCGTGGCCGTGAACACGGACGGCAAGCGCGAGATCGTCGGCCTTCACATCGGCCCCTCGGAAGCGGAGACGTTTTGGTCGAGCTTCCTCAAGAGCCTCGTGCGCCGCGGCCTGTCCGGCGTGAAGCTCGTGATCTCGGATGCTCACGAAGGGCTGAAAGCCGCCATTCGCCGGGTGTTCAGCGCCTCCTGGCAGCGCTGCCGGGTGCATTGGATGCGCAACGCCCTGTCGTATGTCCCGAAGGCGCAGCAGAGCATGGCGGCGGCCGCGCTGCGCCAAGCCTTCGCCCAGCCCGATCGTGCTAGCGCCAGCCAGGCGCTGCGCCACGTCGCCGACCAGCTTCGGGGAAAGTGTCCAAAGCTCGGGGCCTTCATCGACAACAGCGAGACCGACGTGCTGGCGCACATGGATTTTCCCAGTCAGCACCGGACCCGGATCCATTCGACGAATTCCCTGGAGCGCCTGAACAAGGAGGTGAAGCGGCGTGCCGACGTCGTCGGAATCTTCCCGAACGAGGGATCCATCATCCGGCTCATCGGCGCCGTCCTTCTCGAGGCCAACGACGAATGGCAGATCCAGAACCGCTACATGCAGACCGAACCCATGGCCGACCTCATGGCCATGGGCAACACTGCAAAACCCGAACAGATTTCCACCGAAGTCGCCTGAAACGGAGCCGCTTCAGCTACACTCAATTTCCACCACGTTGACGGACACGACCTTCTGTCGCTCTGTTCGGGATCGGGACCTGCTGCATGTAGTCACTGAATGCCCGCAGATATCCCCCACGAATACGGTTTGAAAGCTGGCCGTAGAGCCATTCAACCAAACTCGTATTGAGAAAGCCGGTAAGCCAGCGTTGATCTGTTGGTATGAAGTAGCACGTGTTCGCGCCGTATGCGCCGCTGCAATCCCAAGCAAAGCTCTGGTGCTCGTAGATGTCTGGATAAACGATCTTCGGCTGCTCAAACTCCTGCCAATAGGCGATATTGTCCTGGATTTCGAACCACTTGTAAGGCCCGGCTTTGCGGCCTTCCCATTTGCCGTTCGCATCTTCATCCCAATCAGACGGCTTCGGTTCGAGCTTGTCCCGATAGCCTTCGAGATGCCGCTTGATCGCCGGATAGGCGTCGATCTCGATTCCGCGACGTGTGAAGATCAACCACAAATCCTGCGGCTCCACGCGCCAGCGCTTGATGTCGCGGCCACGCAGGAAAGGCTTGATGATATCGGCTGAACTTGCGTGTTCGGCAATCAGCCGGTCCTTGGTGGGCCCGTCGATGACGAAGGCGTCGTTGAAGCCGGTTTTGATCCCGTAATAGAAGCGCCCTTCGACATATTGGCCGAGCGGCATGCCCGCCGAGCGGATGCGCTCCAGCAGCCCGCGCCGCGCCAGCGGCTCCAGTTGCCAGCCATCGATGGTCAGTGCCTTCTGCGGCATGTCGAAGCCGATCTCGTCCACCAGCCTCGAGAAGCCGGGGATGTCGTCTCTGGTGAGGTCCTGCGGCCAGTTCATCACGCGCAAGGAATCCCGCTCGCCCGGCTGCTGCACCGGCGCATCGCGCCGCGTGGCGATGATGATGGTGGGATAGGCGATGGCGTCGAACACTTCGGCATCGCCGAAATCGACGATGCGGCGTAGCTCCGTCTGCCGGTTCAGCCAACCGCGCAGGTTGGTGCCATATTTTGCGCGATACCATTTGTTCGAGGTGATGTAGGCGAAGGCTCCGCCGGGGTTCAGCAACTCGATTCCGCGCTGGATGAAATAGACGAACAGATCCGCCGTGCCGGCATAGGCGCCGGGAGCAGCCTTCGTTCCCGAATAGAACTTCTGAAACGCCGGCTTCTGATCCTTGATCGCCTCCTGCCTCACGTAAGGCGGGTTGCCGATGACGAGATCAAACCGCGAGGACAGGCCGAACATCCATTCGGGATCGAAGAAGGGAGCGGCGGCGTTCTGGTCGAACGGGTCCCAGGCCGCCATCAGCTTGGCGTCGGTTTCCGGCAGGCCGCGATCGGATTTGAGCAACTCCGCAAGTTCAACGCGCAGGCGGGCGATATCCTCTCGGCGCAAGCGCTTGGTCTTGGCGGTGCGGGCTGAGAAATAGCGCGCGTTCATCGCGCGCAATTCCGCTTCCTTATCGGCGATCTTGGTGTTGCGGAAAAGGTCGGCCTGCGCCTTGCGCTCGATCGGGATCAGGCTGTTCGCGGCGACAAGTTTGGTTTCAAGGTTCGGCAGCGCCGTGATGTTGGCGTTGTCCTGATCGTGGTCGATCTTCTGGCTCACCACGAGCGAGATGAAGAAGCGCAGCTTGGCGATCTGCACCGCAATGGGCTGGATATCGACGCCGAACAGACACTTGTCGATAAGGTAAAGCTTGCGCGCGTAATCGGGCTTGTTTGCGTCGGAGAAATCGCGGTCGAGCTTGGCGAGTCCGGCTTCCGCCTCCTCGATCCGCTGTTTGTTGATTTCCACCCGGAACTGACCCGGGTTTTCCATCGAGAATTGACCCGGCTCTGAGTTATGCTGAGTGGGTCATGTGTGGGTCAAGGCATGTGCGCTTTCCTTCCTCTTGCGGGTGGCGGCGTCGGTGCTGGCTCTGAAGCGGAAGCTGTCATTTCCAGTCTCCAGGATGTGGCAACGATGTGTGAGGCGATCGAGCAGCGCGGTGGTCATCTTGGCATCGCCGAAGACGGTGGCCCATTCGCTGAAGCTCAGATTGGTCGTGATGACGACGCTGGTGCGCTCGTAGAGCTTGCTCAGCAGGTGGAAGAGCAGCGCACCGCCTGAGGCACTGAATGGCAGGTATCCAAGCTCGTCCAGGATCACGAGATCGAGACGGACGAGGGTCTCGGCCAGTTGGCCGGCTTTGCCCTTGGCTTTCTCCTGTTCGAGCATGTTGACGAGTTCGATGGTCGAGAAGAACCGAACTTTCCGGCGATAATGCTCGACGGCCTGAACGCCAAGGGCGGTCGCGACATGGGTTTTGCCCGTGCCCGGCCCGCCGATCAGCACGACATTCTCCATTCCTTCGATGAACTCGCAGCGATGGAGCTGGCGCACCGTGGCCTCGTTGATCTCGCTGGCTGAGAAGTCGAAGCCCGCCAGATCCTTGTAGGCCGGGAAGCGTGCTGCCTTCATGTGATAGGCGATCGAGCGCACCTCGCGTTCCGCCATCTCGGCCTTGAGGAGCTGCGTCAGGATCGGCACGGCGGCTTCGAAGGCAGGCGCGCCTTGCTCAATCAGGTCGGTGACGGCCTGGGCCATGCCATACATCTTGAGGCTGCGCAGCATGATGACGACGGCGCCGCTGGCGGGATCATGACGCATGGCGGCCTCCACTCCTGCGGGCGCGCAAATCGTCGTAGCGCTCGACATTGGCCTTGGGCTCTCGGCGCAGCAGCAGCGTTTGCGGCGTGTCGATGGCCGGGCCGTCGATCGTCTTTCCGTCGATCAGACGGTGCAGGATGTTGAGCACGTGGGTCTTGGTGGCGACCCCCTCTGACAGTGCCAGCTCCACTGCGGCCAGCACCGCCTGCTCATCATGGTGCAGGACCAGGGCAAGGATATCGACCATCTCGCGATCGCCACCGGGCCGTCGCAACATCTGATCCTGCAATCGCCGGAAGCCTGACGGCAGTTCAGCGAAAGGAGCACCGTTGCGCAGCGCGCCGGGCTTGCGCTGGATCACCGCCAGATAATGATGCCAGTCGTAGATCGTTCGCGGCGGCAGATGATGCGATCGCTCGATCCGCCGTTCATGCTCGCACAAGATTTGCCCCTCGGCCGCAATGACCAGACGATCCGGGTAGACACGGAGGCTGACGGGCCTGTTCGCAAAAGAAGCCGGCACGCTGTAGCGGTTGCGTTCGAAGCTGATCAGGCAAGTAGGCGAGACGCGCTTGCTCTGCTCGACGAACCCGTCGAAGGCAGGCGGTAGCGACATCAAGGTGGGCTGCTCTTCGGCCCAGACATCGGCGACGGTCCCGGCAAGACGGCCATGTGGGATCTCCCGCCAGAGCTCCAGACAACGCTGCTCGAGCCAGGCATTCAGCGTGGCGAGATCGGGAAAGTTCGGCATCGGCTGCCACAGACGCGGCCGCGCATCCTGCACGTTCTTCTCGACTTGCCCTTTCTCCCAACCAGAGGCCGGATTGCAGAACTCCGGCTTGAAGACATAGTGGTTTGTCATGGCGAGGAAACGCAGGTTGATCTGGCGTTCCTTGCCGCGTCCGACGCGGTCTACCGCCGTTCTCATGTTGTCGTAGATGCCGCGCTCAGGCACGCCGCCGAAGACGCGGAAGGCGTGCCAATGAGCGTCAAACAGCATCTCGTGGGTCTGGAGCAGATAGGCACGGACGAGGAACACTCGGCTGTGCGCCAGCTTGATATGCGCGACCTGAAGCCTGGTGCGGTCGCCGCCGATCACCGCATGGTCCTCGCTCCAGTCGAACTGGAAGGCTTCGCCGGGGCGGAAAGACAGGGGAACGAAGATGCCGCGCCCTGTCGTTTGCTGCTCGCGCTGCCGCTCCGCAAGCCATTCGCGGGCGAACGCGGCCACACGGTTGTAGGAACCGGTGAACCCGAGAGCGACGAGATCTGCATGCAAGTGCGTCAAAGGCCGGCGCTGCTTACGTGACTTTGATGCTTCGGCCTTCAGCCAGGCTGCAAGCTTGTCGGAGAACGGGTCGAGCTTGCTCGGCCGCTCCGGCACCGAGAACTTCGGCTCGATCGTGCCGGCCTTCAGATACTTCTTGATGGTGTTCCGCGAGAGCCCGGTCCGCCTGGCTATCTCTCGGATCGGTAGCTTCTCTCGCAAAGCCAAGCGGCGGATGACGTTCAAAAGTCCCATGTAGATCACTCCATTGTCCCCTCGCTCGCCGCGCTCGGGGAAAGGTCACATGGGTCAAATCTCAGTGGAAATCAGGCGCTGTCCCGGGTCAGTTCCGGGTGGAAATCAACACCGACGCAATCGATCGCGCGCGAGCGTTTGTCGTCGACAAGCCGATACTCGGCCTTGGACTTGGAGAAGCGAGCGCCGCAAGTCCCGTCTCCGGCGAGACTCTCCGACGGCCAGACCGGCAGCAATCCACCGTGATGCTTATGAACTTAACGTTAATGCAGGACCGTTACACCGACCGACAGGATCGCGGCTCCATTGAACGATCCTTCACGTTGGTGATTGAGATGCAAGTCGACAAGGCCCAAGCGGACGATGCCCGAGAGCAAGAGCGCCTGTGCGCGCTTGACCGGTACGATGTCCTCGACACCCCGCCGGAGGAAGCCTTCGATCGCATCACGCGTCTGGTACGACGTGTATTCAATGTGCCGATCTCGGCCATCTCGCTGATCGACGGCCATCGTCAGTGGTTCAAGTCGCGTCAGGGCATCGACGTCCTCGAAACCGACTTGACCCAGTCCGTATGCTATTTGGCCGTGAAGCAGGAGCAACCCCTTGTCGTCGAGAATGCTCTCGTCGACCCGCGCGTTTGCGATAATCCCAGTGTCACGGGAGGTCTCAGGCTTCGCTTTTATGCCGGCATTCCTCTGCTCACGCCGGAGGGCCATGCCATCGGCACGCTGTGCGCGGCCGACACCGAGCCCCGCAGCTTCTCCGCCGCCGATCTTGATATCCTGTCCGACCTCGCAACCCTGGTGATGAGCGAACTCGAATTGCGGATGCTGGCCACGGCCGATGCGCTCACCGGTGCGATGTCGCGGCGCACTTTTCGCGATGAGGCAGGCCGTGCCTTGTCCCTGGCACAGCGCCACGACCATGACCTGAGCCTCCTGATGCTCGATCTCGATCACTTCAAACAGGTCAATGACGCCCATGGGCATGGCACCGGTGACCGCCTTCTGCGCGAGACCGTGGCAGTGTGCCGCGCCGGCATACGCACTTCCGACATGATCGGCCGCCTCGGCGGCGAGGAGTTCGCGATTCTCCTGCCGCACACCAAGCCTTCGGCAGCCCTCGCTGTCGCCGAAAAACTTCGGTCAAGCATCGCAGGGGTGCGTCTGTCTGTGGGACCGGGATCCATCAGCGGCACCGCGAGCTTCGGTGTGTGCGGCATCGATCGCTCGGTTCACCACATCGATACGCTCCTGCAGAGAGCAGATGCCGCGCTCTTCGCGGCCAAGGCGGACGGCCGTAACCGCTGCTGTGTGTGGCAGCCCCCGGTCGTGGAAACGGCTCCCGATCAGCGGCGCCGTGTCTTGAAAGGTGGTCGCATCGTCTTCAATGCGGGGCGGTCGACAATCGATTGCACGGTCAGAAGTCTCTCACAGCTTGGCGCGGCCATCGACTTCGTTAGCACGGAGGGTGTGCCGGAACGCTTCAAGCTTCACATTCTTGCCGACGACCTCCATCGTTCTTGTCAGGTCGCCGCCCGGAGCGACAAGCGCTTGGAGGTTACTTTCGCGTGAGGCGTTTACCTGAGCGTGGGAGTGACCGACGCGGCCATAATCGCCATTTTTCACTAGCCGATCTTTAACCGATCCGAGAGGTGCCGGAGGCATGATCCCTGGACAGTAATGCTAGGGATAGTACCATTGTCAGTTCAACAAGCCTTCAACCGGCTGCGCGACCGCACCAGCATGAAGCATCAGTCGGCCGTCGTCACCGCTCTGCTGTTGATTGCGACAGTCGCGTTGATTGCCATTCCGACAGCCGTCCTTGTCTACGACAATGCGATCAAGCGCGCCAACATGCAGATGCGCGACCTCGCGACGACCATGGCGCAGCGGCTCGATCGGGAAATGTTCGAACGATTTCGCGAGATCCAGAACATTGCCTCGTTCGGCTCGCTTGGAAGCCAGTGGCGCGCCAATCCGTCTTTCGCCAGGACGCTTCTCGATCAGCTACAGAAGACACTTCCAAGCTACGCCTGGATCGGCTTCGCCACGGCCGACGGCACCGTGCAGGCGTCGACACAGGGCATGCTGCGCGGCGCGTCCGTCGTCGAGCGCCCCTGGTTCAAGGCCGGCCTGAAGGGACCCGCAGCCCTCGACATCCATGAGGCAAAACTGCTCGCCAAGGTTCTCGAACCCCTGCCGGATGGTCAACCCTTCCGCTTCGTCGACGTGACGGCGCCGGTGCGCGACGAGGCCGGCGTCGTCGCGGGCGTGCTCGGTGCCCACCTCAGCTGGAGCTGGGCCAATGATGTGCGGACGCAACTATTGTCGACGCTGGATCCTGCCCTGGAAACAGGCCTTCTGGTAACGGCCGCCGACGGCAGTGTGATCCTGGGCGGCGAGTTCGGCAGTGTCGGGCTGACGGACGATCAGATCGAAATGACGAAAGCCGAGCCGCGAAACTTCGTGGTGGAACAGAACGGGCATCAGCAAATTCTCGCGGCGGTCCCGACCCACGGGGCCGAGAGCTACCCGGGGCTTGGCTGGCGCGTCGTCGCCCATCGCCCGAAGGACGTTGCGCTCGCTGGCGCCTATCGGATCACCGCGACCATTCTCGGCATCGGTCTTCTGGCAGCTCTGGGCAGTGTCGCCTGCGCCTTTTTCGCCGCGGCTCGTGTGACACGGCCCATCTCGCAGCTGGCTGTTTGCGCCGACCGGATCGGGCGCAGCCCTGGCGCAGCGCTTTTCGACCGTCAGCGCGGCTCATCGGATGTCCTTCACCTGTCGGATGCGCTGCGTTCGCTTTCCCGCCGGCTCGACTTTGCCGAGCACGATGCGAGCGAGGCCCGGGATGATGTGGAGCGCTCCCTCCAGGCTCGATCGGTGGATGCCGAGCGTCATCAGCAGATCGTGCAGACGCTTCGGCTCCTGGCAGATACCGACCCCATGACGAGCCTTCTGAACCGTCGCAGCTTCTTGGCCCAGGCCACGGACGTCCTGGCATTTTTCCGTCGCTACCGCAGCCGGTTTGCCATTCTCGTGGTAGACATAGACCACTTCAAGAGGGTCAACGATACGCATGGCCACGCCGCGGGTGACGAGGTCATCCGGGCTGTGGCGCGCTCGCTTTCCGATGCCGCGCGTCAGACCGACCGTATCGCGCGCTTTGGAGGAGAAGAGTTCGTGGTTCTCCTGCGCGAGATAGACCAGCAGGCGCTCGAAGTCTGGGCCGAGCGCGCTCGACAGTCGATCGAAGCGATGACCGTCTCTGTCGAGGGAGTATCGATCAAGGTGACGATCAGCATTGGGGCAACGATCTCGCGGATCGAGGATCGCGACGTCGAAGACATCATTCGGCGGGCGGACGGCGCTCTGTACAGCGCCAAAAGCACGGGCCGCAACCGAACCAGTATCGCCGGGATCGAGCTGGTAGCTGCCGACGCGTTGGCCGCGGTCGCCTGAGGACGACGCTCCGAGATCCGTTGTCCCCTTGCGGCCGCACGAGATGGAAGCACGCCATCTCCGAGATCGTCGAGACGGGTCGCTGTGTCGCCAGGGGCGGTTCCACGCGACCCGTCATTGAAAGCGGCCCGCGTCCCGTCGGCGCGGCCTGTCGTGCGATCACGCAGGGACGTAGGTCAACCGCATCACGTCCTCGTCAATTCGGTCGCTGGCCACGAGGCGTAGCCGCGGCCGGGGACCGGCGAAGAACGGCGTGCCGCGACCAAGCACGACGGGATGGAAGTAAAGTCGATACTCGTCGACAAGACCCAACTCGGTCAGGCTTCGCGCCAGCTCCGGTCCGGAAACGGAAATCTCGCCGGCCAGCTCATTCTTGAGCCGGCGGACGACTGCTTCGAGGTCGTCTGGGACAAGCGTGGCATTGGAGCCGACGGACTTCAAAGTGCGCGACACGACCCATTTCGGTAGGCACCGCCACGCCACCGCAAAATCGCGGCGCTCCGCGTCCCATTCGGGATCGTCTTCGTCCCGATAGCGCATGATTTCATACATGCGGCGGCCATACAGGCTGCCCGTCAGGGCTCGAACATGCGCGATCCAGTGACGGAAGAGCGCGGGACCGGGCGAAAATTCCTGATGGTCGACATAGCCATCCAGGGACAGGTTCATTCCGAAGACGAGCTTGGCCATCCCATCAGTCCCCACAGGCTCTTCAGAATGGTGCGGGCCAGCCGCCGCTTTCCACCCGACCCGGAAATGACCCGCCACGAGACTTTTGCGGGCACTCACCATTTCCGGCGTCGGAACGGGTGTCGCTATCTTTTCAGGAGGCGGATGGCCTCGCCGACAATACCACGGCGGAAGAGAAGGACGCAGAGGACGAAGATGATGCCGATGAGGACGGTGACGGGGAAGCCGACGGCGGCGAGATAGTTCTGCAGGAGGATCACCAGACCGGCGCCGACGACCGGGCCGAGAATGGTGCCCATGCCGCCGAGCAGCGTCATCAGGATGACCTCGCCCGACATCTGCCACTGCACGTCGGTGAGGGTCGCGATCTGCGTGACCAGCGCCTTGGTCGAGCCCGCCGTGCCGGCCAGCGCCGCCGACATGACAAAGGCGCCCAGCTTGTAGCGGTCGACGCGGTAGCCGAGCGAGACGGCGCGGTTCTCGTTTTCGCGGATCGCCTGCAGGATGTGGCCGTAGGGCGAATGGACGATGCGCCAGACCGCGAGGAAGCCGGCGACGAAGATGGCCAGCACGAAGAAATACATCGCCAGCGGCTCGTTCAGGTCGATCACGCCGAGGAGATGGCCGCGCGGGACGTTCTGGATGCCGTCCTCGCCGTGGGTGAAGGGCGTCTGCAGGAAGATGAAGGCGACCATCTGCGACAGAGCGAGCGTGATCATGGCGAAGTAGATGCCCTGTCGTCTGATGGCCAGAAGCCCGATGAGGAGCCCGAGGACAGCCGCGCCCGCCGTGCCGAGCAGGATGGCCGACAGCGGCTCCCAGCCCCATTCCTTCACCGCATGGGCGGTGACGTAGGCAGCCCCGCCGAAGAAGGCGGCATGGCCGAAGGAGAGGAGGCCCGCATAGCCGAGGAGGAGATTGAAGGCGCAGGCGAAGAGCGCGAAGCACAGAACGCTCATCAGGAAGACGGGATAGACGAAGAAGGGCGCGGCGATGAGGCCGACGAGCGCCAGGAGTGCCGCGGCCAGACCGATGCGGCCGAGCGGATCGCGTTGCTGCCGGGTGGCGGTGCCGGACGTTGGGGAGGCGAGAGCGGCGTCGGCCATGGAATCAGGCCTCCCGGCCGAAGAGACCGGCGGGCCGGGCGAGGAGCACGACGGCCATGACGGCGAAGATGACGATGTTGGACGCCTCGGGATAGAAGACCTTCGTCAGCCCCTCGAGCAGGCCGAGCATGTAGCCGGTGACGATGGCACCCATGATCGAGCCCATGCCGCCGACGACGACCACGGCGAAGACGACGATGATGAGGTTCGAGCCCATCAGCGGGCTGACCTGATAGATCGGCGCCGCCAGCACGCCGGCGATGGCGGCAAGGCCCGCCCCGAGCGCATAAGTGAGGGTGAGGAGCAGCGGCACGTTGACGCCGAAGGCCTGGACGAGCGGCGCGTTCTCGGTGGCGGCCCTGAGATAGGCGCCGAGCCGCGTCTTCTCGATCAGGAACCAGGTGGCCAGACAGATCACCAGCGACGCCAGGATGACGAAACCGCGATAGATCGGCAGGAACATGAAGCCGAGATTGACGCCGCCCGCCAGTTGCGTCGGCGGCGCGTAGGGCTGGCCGGCGGCGCCGAACTGCCAGCGAAAGACGCCTTCGAGGATCAGCGCGAGGCCGAAAGTGAAGAGCAGGCCGTAGAGCGGATCGAGGCCGTAGAGCCGCGACAGCATGGTCCGCTCGATCAGCGCCGAGACCGCGGCGACGATGACGGGTGCGACGACGAGCGCCGGCCAGAAGCCGATCCCGCCATGCTGCAGCAGGAGATAGGCGGTGAAGGCGCCCAGCATATACTGCGCGCCATGGGCGAAGTTGATGACCCGGAGAAGGCCGAAGATGACGGCGAGACCGAGGCTGAGGAGGGCGTAGAACGAGCCGTTGATGAGGCCGATCAGGAGCTGGCCGGCCAAAGCGGGGAGGGGAATGCCGAGGATCATCGTCATGGCGTCAGACCCCCACGACCTGGCGCAGCCGCGCCATCTTGGAATCGAGCTCGGCGGTCGGGAAGCTTTCGAGCATGTGCCCGTCCTCCATCAGGAAGAAGCGATCGGCGACCTTGCGGGCGAAGCGGAAATTCTGCTCGACGAGGAGGAGGGTCATGCCCTTCTTCTTCAGTTCCAGGAGGACGTCGCCGATGCGTTGGACGATGACCGGGGCGAGCCCTTCCGTCGGCTCGTCGAGGAGGATGATGCGCGCGCCGGTGCGCAGGATCCGGGCCAGCGCCAGCATCTGCTGTTCGCCGCCGGAGAGTTTCGTGCCCGGCGAATTGCGCCGTTCGGCAAGGTTCGGGAAGAGATGGTAGATCTCCTCGACGCTGACGCCGCCCTCGGCGACCTTCGGCGGCAGCATCAGGTTCTCCTCGACCGAGAGGGTCGCGAAGATGCCGCGCTCCTCCGGCACGTAGCCGATGCCAGCGTGCGCCGTCTTGTGTACGGGAACCTTGATCATGTCCCGTCCGGCGATCTTGATCGTGCCCTCGCGGCGCGAGAGCAGGCCCATGATGGCGCGCAGGGTGGTGGTCTTGCCGGCGCCGTTGCGGCCGACGAGGGTGATCGTCTCGCCCTCGTGGAGATCGAGCGAGACGCCGTGCAGGACATGGCTTTCGCCGTACCAGCCGTGGAGATCGCGCACCTCGAGAAGGGGCGCCCCGGCCTGGGGATGTGGCGCGGCGCTATTCATGCTCGGACCCCAGATAGGCTTCCTTGACGCGGGGATCGGCGCTGACCGTGGCGTAGCTGCCCTGCGACAGGATCTCCCCGCGGGCCAGCACCGTCACCTCGTCGCAGAGATCGGCGACGACCGAGAGATTGTGCTCGACCATCAGGATCGTCCGGCCCTTGCCGATGTGCCGGATGAGGGCGGAGATGCGACCGATGTCCTCGGCGCCCATGCCCGCCATCGGCTCGTCGAACAGCATCACCGGCGGGTCGAGGGCAAGTGTTGTCGCGATCTCCAACGCCCGTTTGCGGCCGTAGGAGAGTTCGACCGCCTGGAGATGGGCGCTATCGGCCAGGTTGACCGCCTCGATGAGTTCCAGCGCGCGGTCGTCGAGCCGGTGGAGCAGACGGTTGGAGCGCCAGAACTGGGTGGAGAGGCCCGCCGGGCGCTGCAGCGCGACGCGAACATTGTCGAGGACCGTCAGGTGGGGAAAAACCGCCGAGATCTGGAACGAGCGCACGAGCCCGAGCCGGGCGACCTCCGCCGGCCCCGTGCGGGTGATGTCGCGGCCGTCGAAGGTGATGGTGCCGGTCGTCGGCGCGAAGAATTTCGTGAGAAGGTTGAAGACCGTCGTCTTGCCGGCGCCGTTCGGGCCGATGAGGGCGTGGATCGTGCCCCGGCGGACGTCGAGGTCGACATCGCTGACGGCCCTGAAGCCGAAGAATTCCTTGGTGAGGCCACGGGCGGAGAGAATGACCTCGCCGGCGCCGCTGGTGCCGGCGGCAGGGGCGGCGGCGGTCATCGCCCTTCCCCGGCATTGGCCGTGGCGAGGCCAGGGCGTCGCCGCCGGCACGCGGACATATCCGGCACGACCGTCTCCGTCACGGGCGCGAAAGGGGCCGCTGTTTGGGGCGATGGCGCCATGCTGCTCTCCCGGTCGTCATAAAGCGCCGCCGGCCAACCCGGTCGGCGAGGAAAGGGGCCCGCGGCGCAGCAGCCGCGGGGCCTTTCGTTCGGTCGATCGATCGATCGATCGGCCCGCCGGCGGCGGGCGGCGACGGCCTATTTCGGGAAGGCCGAGACGTCGCAGCCGCTGTCCTCGACCGAAAGATAGGCCTCGGCCGCCGGTACGGTGGCGATCTCCTTGAAATAATCCCAGGGCTTGGTCGAATCGGCCGGGGTCTTCACCTGGAAGAGGTACATGTCGTAGGCCATGCGGCCATTGGCCTGAACCTTGCCGTTCTTGGTGAAGACGTCCGACACCGGCATTTCGTGCAGCTTGGCGGCGACGGCCTTGGTCTCGTCGGTCTTGGCGGCGTCGATCGCCTTCAGATACTGGGTGACGGCGGAATAGGTGCCGACCTGGATGGTGTTGGGCATGCGCTGCGTGCGGGCGAAGAACTTCTCGCCGAAGGCGCGGTTCTCGTCGTTCTGATCCCAGTACCAACCCTCGGTGAGGTTGATGCCGTTCGCCGCCTCCAGACCGAGGCCGTGCACTTCGGACAGGGTGAAGAGGAGCGCGGCGAGCTGCTGGCCGCCGGCGACGATGCCGAATTCCGCCGCCTGCTTGATGGCGTTGGCGGTGTCGAGACCGGCATTGGCGAGGCCGACGACCTTGGCACCGGAGGCCTGCGCCTGCAGGAGGAAGGACGAGTAGTCGGTGGTGGCGAGCGGATGGCGGACGGCGCCGAGGACGTTGCCGCCATTGGCCTTGACGAAATCGCCGGTCTGCTGCTCCAGAGAATATCCAAAGGCGTAGTCGGCGGTGAGGAAGAACCACGAGTCGCCGCCGGCCTTCACCAGCGCGCCGCCGGTGCCGACGGCCAGAGCATGCGTGTCATAGGCCCAGTGGAACCCATAGGGGCTGCACTGCTTGCCGGTGATCTCGGTCGAGGCCGCGCCGGTGACGATGTCGATCTTGCCCTTTTCCTTCGACAGGCCCTGCACGGCCAGCGCGACCGAGGAGGTGGTCAGCTCCATGATCGCGTCGACCTTCTGCACATCGTACCACTCGCGGGCGATGTTGGAGGCGATGTCGGCCTTGTTCTGGTGGTCCGCGTCGACGATCTCGATCGGCTTGCCGAGAACGGTGCCGCCGAAATCCTCGATTGCCATCTTGGCCGCCTCGACCGACCATTTGCCGCCGAAATCGGCATAGACGCCGGACTGGTCGTTGAGAATGCCGATCTTGACGACGTCGTCGGAGACTTCCTGCGCCGCGGCCGTGAAGGGTGTCAGGGCGATGGCCGCGGCGGAGGCGGCCAGAATGAGGGCGTATTGGCGCATGGTTAAATCCTCCCAGATTCAAAACGACGCTCGGGAATCATGGACACTTTCCTCCCAGAAAGCCTCCCGGCGACTTTGTTCGGACCGAGTTGTGCGACACGGCGACAAGGCCGTCAAGCGAGGAGGACCGCGCCACGGGACGGGCGATCCGGCTTGATTGGAGGGTCTGGATGTGCGGCGGCGGGGCAGGACATGCATGACTCGCCTTCCCCGACGCCGACCGGCCGACGCTGGGAAAACGCCCTCGCGGATCGCAGGCCGCCCTGGTCGGTGCTGATGGCTCGGAGCGCGCTGTGGAGGCTGCTCGGACAGCGCCGCGCAAAACCTCGCGCCATCCCCATTCCGCCTTCGCCGGAGCGTCGGAGGTAGCCGCGCTTGCGGGGTAAGGCCCCTGCCCGGAGCGTTACCGAGGCTGACCAGGCTCTCTAGGCCGGAGGGCGGAGTTGTCGTCCGGCCGTTTCGCGGAGATAACAGGCGCGCGGGATATCGATACCCGTCGTTGGCTTGGGGGGAATCATGGCTGAGTTCGACGCCGAGATGACGCTGAAGATCCTGAGGGACAGGTTTGCCGAAAACCCGCGTCGCCATGCAGGCATCGCGTGGACCGAGGTGGAGAAAAGGCTTGTTTCCCATCCGGAAAAGCTCCGGACGCTGGCCGAGATGCAGCGGACAGGCGGCGAACCCGACATCATCGGCCGTGACACCGCCGCCGACGACTTCATCTTCTGCGATTGCTCGCCCGAAAGCCCGGCCGGTCGGCGCAGTCTGTGCTTTGATCGCGCTGCGCTCGACGCGCGCAAGGAGAACAAGCCCGCCGGCAATGCCGCGGAAATGGCGGCCTCGATGGGCATCGAGATGCTGGACGAACGACAGTACCGCGATCTCCAGACCCTCGGGGAATTCGATCGCAAGACGTCGAGCTGGATCGCGACGCCCCCGTCCATTCGCAAACTCGGTGGCGCACTGTTCTGTGATCGGCGCTACGACACTGTTTTCGTCTACCACAACGGTGCCGACTCCTACTTTGCCGCCCGGGGGTTTCGCGGGCGGCTGAAGGTTTGACGGGGCGTGGCGCCCAACCCGTTAATGCGTCGGGCCTTTGCGGCGGCGAGGTGCGAAGACACTGGGTTCGGCAGGCGGAACCGCTGCGACAGTTCCGGCACCGTCACTGGCGGAATCTGCCAGATGTCGGGGCGATCGAGCCTGGAGAAACAGGCCGGCAGGCGGCCGAGCCGGAATCTTGCTATTTCGGCGGCATCGCGCTGCGCACGAGGCGGTCGATCTCGGAGCTGAATTCTTCCTTCTTGCGCTGCTGGCGCGGCGAGACGACGGGCTTTGGCCGCTTGGAGACGGGCGAGGGAACCGGCGCCCGCGGTGCCGGCATCTGGCCGGCCGTGTGCCAGGCGCGAAAGAGGTCGAGGTCGAACAGCCAGGTCGCCGTGCCTTTCGGCTGGAAGGCGCCGGGAACGACGCCCGTGGCGGCCAGCTTCGTCCAGTGACGCGAGCTTTCGCCGAATTCGGCGGCGATGTTGCGAGCGGTCAGGTGCTTGGCCATGGCGGATCTCCTCGGGCTCTCATAGCACCGGGAGGCGACGAGAAACAGGCAATCGCGCGGATCTTGAGGCGGCGCGGCTCAGTCGAGCGTGCGCGCCTCGGAAGCCAGCATGATCGGAATCCCGCCGCGGATCGGGAAGGCGAGACGCGCGGCGGCCGAAACGAGCTCGTTGCGCTCGGCGTCGTAGGTGAGTGTGGTCTTCGTCAGCGGGCAGACCAGAAGTTCCAGAAGTTTCGGGTCGGGCCGCTGGTCGGCCGGGGTCGATCGGGGCATGGCAATCCTGTTGCAGGTGGGCCGGGCGCGGCCTCGGGCACTCGGCGGGAAAAGCAGGGGGCGCGACGATCGGCGACCCCGGGGGGGAGCCTTACCACATTGTGATGGGACCGTGCCGGCGGTCAGCCGACCCCGCCTCAACCCAACCCACCGAAGAAACCATGGCCGTGCCGGTTACTGCAGCGTCCGGCCGATCCCGTCTTCGGAAGTTTCGCGGGCGATGGCGATTTCGGTCAGCGCGACCAGCGTCTCGGCCCGCGTCTTGAGGTCGGGAGCTTCCAGCAGCGCCTGCTTTTCCGCCGCGCCATAGGGCGACATCATGCACAGCGCGTTGACGAGCGTCTCGTTCGACGCCCTCGTGATGCTCTCCCAGTCCGCCTCCAGCTGGTTGACGTCGAGATACATGCGAAATGCCGCCAGCAGCCCGTCGCGATCGACCTCCCCGGCGCCATGGCCAAGATCGAGATCGGCGACGAAGGGGGCGAGGCGGCAGGCGCGGTACGGCGTGCGGACCGGCAGTTCCTCGACCACCCGGAACCGCGCGATGCCGTGCAGATTGACGATATAGCGCCCGTCGCCGCTCTCGGTCAGCGAGGTGATGCGGCCGAGACAGCCGACCTTCGCCAGTTGCGGCTCGCCGGTCTCGAGCACCGCCCCGTCGACGCTCGGCTGGATCATGCCGATGATCCGGCGCTCGATCATCGCATCGTCGATCATGGCGAGATAGCGAGGCTCGAAGATGTTCAGCGGTAGCTGCCCGCCCGGCAGGAGCAGCGCTCCCACCAGCGGAAACACCGGGACGGTATCGGGAAGATCGGCTTCCCTGGTATAATTGGCATTGCCTGCATGAACCACGGTCGCGCTCCGTTCTACAGGAACGGATTTGGGACATGGCGAGGCGATCTCAAGGGCTGCCCGCCACCACTACGACGATCTTAGACAGGGATGGGATCTCCGGCGCAGCGGCGACGATCCCCTCCTGCCCCGAGACGTCAGGAGAACAGGAGCGTCGACAGCCGGCGCCGGGCGTCCTTCGTCGCGGGATCCATGGCGCCCCAGACCTCAAAGAACTCGATCAGCTTCTTGCGGGCGCCATCCTCGTTCCACGTCCGGTCGCGCTTGACGATTTCGAGGAGATGCCCGGCCGCCTCGGTCCTGTGCCCCCGCGCCTGCGCGATGAGGGCGAGATCGAAACGCGCCTGGTGGTCGTCGGCGTCGCCCTCGATGCGCGCCTGCAGCGCCACGGGATCGCCGAGCGCGGAGATTTCCTCCATCAGCTTCAGCTTCGTGCGCGCGACAGACAGCGCCGGGTCGTCAACCTTGTCCGCCGGCACCTGGTCCATGAGGGTGCGCGCATAGGCCGCATCGCCGGCGAGGAGATAGCATTCGACCAGGCCGGCCGTGGCGCCGAGGATCGACGGGTCGTGCTGCAGGATCGAGGCGAAGAGCTGCGCGGCATTGCCCGCATCGCCCGCCGCCAGCAGCGCCCTCGCCTCCTCCAGCGCCGCGGCGACCGGATCCTCGCCGGTGCCGCCGATACGCGCGATGAAAGCCGTCACCTCGCTCTCGGGAAGCGCGCCCATGAAGCCGTCGACCGGCTGACCGTCGACGAAGGCGAACACCGCGGGAATGGATTTCACGCCGAGCTGGCCGGCGATCGAGGGATGGTCGTCGATGTTCATCTTGACGAGCTTCACCCGGCCCTCCGCGGCCGTCACGGCGCGCTCGAGGATCGGCGTCAGCTGCTTGCACGGACCGCACCACGGCGCCCAGAAGTCGACGAGCACCGGCTGCTGGCGCGAGGCCTGAATGACGTCGACGGCAAAGGTCGCCGTCGTCGTGTCCTTGATCAGGGGTCCACTGCCATTCGCGCCCGCGGACGGCGCCTTCGGCGCGGCAGCGCCGAGGCCGGTGGTCTGCGTGCCGTAGCTCGAACCATAGGGGTTGTTGCTCATCGTCCGTCCCGTTCCCTGGCTGTTGCGCCCGTCAATCATTTCCGCCTTCGGCATCGCCCGCCGTGCCGGCATCCGCCGCCTCCAGCGAGACGACCGCCGGCGCGTGCCCGGTCGCCGCAAAGAAGGCCAGGAGATCCTCGCGCGCGATCGTCGTCGTCGCCGTGTTCGTCAGCGGATGGCAGTTCAGCATATCGTGCCGGAGAAGGCCGGCATCAAGCACCAGCTTCACCGCGTTTTCGCGGTCGTTGACGAGGCCGAAGGCGGTGACGGAACCCGGCTCGACGCCGAGCAGCGCGCGCATCTGGTCGGCACTCGCAAAGGACAGCCGCCCCTGCGCGCCGATCACCTTGTGCAGCGTCTTCAGGTCGATCGCGGCCGTCTCCTCGGCGACGATCAGGAAGACCGTGCCCTTCTTGTCCTTGACGAAGAGGTTCTTGGTATGGCCGCCGGAGATCTCGCCCCGCAGCGCCCGGCTTTCCTCGACGGTATGGAGCGGCGGGTGCTCGACCGTCGTCGTCGCGATGCCCTGGCGGCCGAGAAAGGCGAAGAGGTCGTCGCGCGAGAGCATGGGCGGTCCGGTCCGAAATGGCGTTGCGCCGACGTAGCGGTGTCGCCGCCGCCGATCAAGAGCGGGCAGCGCTCCGGAGCAATGCTCACGGCGGCGCGCGCCGAGGCGATGCCATCGGCGACGCGCCAGGAAGCGACACCATCCGCCCCGCTCCGGGCGCCCAACGCCTTCGACAGGGCCGCGAAATTTTTCAGCACCGAGCGCACAGGATGCCTGTTGCAATGCCCGGCGCTTTCCGGCATACAGCGCTCATCCGCAGCGCCTAGCGCTGCCGGGAGCGGGCGGGCGTAGCTCAGGGGTAGAGCACAACCTTGCCAAGGTTGGGGTCGAGGGTTCGAATCCCTTCGCCCGCTCCAATTTTTTTTTAAGATCGCAGTGATTTATGAAAGCTCGCTTTTGCGGGCATTTTTGCTGTTCAGGCTGCGGAAGCAGGGCGGAAGCACCCGCTAAGTCGTCTCCCTCCGCTCTCCCGTGATGCGGGCGGCCGCGCCTCAAGATCAGCCGCCGCTGCCGAACGACTGCCAATAGACTGGCTCCGGCTCGCGCCCGACATTCGACGGCGCCGTCGGCAGCAGATATGCCCATCGGATCTTCGCCCGGTCGGCCGCGGGAATGCTCTACCAGTGCCATGCCGTCATGCTGCGGGTTGGATGCCCGATCAGACTGAAGGCGCAGATCGAAAGCGCAGCAGCCCGTCCCATAACGACCGCACCGGCTCACGCAACCGAGGATCCGAGATGCCGACCTCCTCAAGAGTGAGGTTTGCCCGACCATTGTTGCAGGGTGCGCAGCTAACAACGAGGTTGGCCAGCTCGTTTGTGCCGCCTCTGGCGTGCGGTAGCAGGTGATCGTACTGCAGCCACATCCCTTGAAAAGCGGCATGCTGGTCGATATTTCTCGGTCCCCAACGGAGCGCCGACGGGTAGGACATGCGGATGAGACTACGAATCTCCGCCCGTACGACGGGAATGCCGCAGAAACGGCAATGATAGCCGTCCCTGGCGATGAGGGCCCGCTTCTCGGCTGTGGTCGGCATTCGCAGCGCAGTCCGCCGCTCTTTCGGCAGGAACGATGACGTGTCGACCTTGATCACTGGCCGGCTGGTTGGCCCGCCGACACCCCATAAGGACTCAGTCCATTCGGTAATTGCCGGCATGTCCGCCAGGCGGATCAGTTCGTCCGCCAGCTTCGTCGCGCCGAGATTATGAGCCGTGACGGCCGCGTCGAGCAGTCGAGCAGTCTCCGCAATCTCAGGAACCGGGATGCGGAGGCAGTTCCGTTCGGGGGCGGAGTCGGTCATCTGGCCACTACGGCATACGTGTGATGTTTTGCCAAGCGCAGTCCTTCGGCGCCGGAGCCTTGCGCGCGCTTTCGGGAATGGCCCTCGGAGCCGCAGGCTCTCCCAAGAGCGGCAATTTGCCGGTCTATCCACAGCTGTGACTCTACCCTCGCTGAAGTCCATCGAAGGCGACAGCAACATTCCGCACGCGCATGTATCTGCTGCGCACCCTTCAACCCCGCTCCTGCAGCGGCAATCTCCTCCGCAACGTTGAATGAGTTGTTTAACGTGGCTGCAAGTCGACGGGCCAAATCACCACGAATTATGGCGTGACGATAATCCGCCGGTGGCCACAGGTCGGCTTTCTCTGCTAGCTTCGAATCACTGACGCGATGGAGAGGGCGAACCGCCTTCGAAACTGTCCGCCCTCGCCGTACCCCCGGCCCGTCAGTTGGTGACCCCTTACGGGGCCGCGCTGTCCTCGACCATCGGAGGGCAGTGTCCCCTCCGTGGTTCGTACGGTATGCCGGCTCGCCGGATTGAACAACCGGGGTTGCTGCTTTTTTCCGGCAGTGGCACCGTCGGACCTCAGCGAAGCGAGGATCTGGTTGGCGCAACGGCGGAAAGGGTTGCCGGCCCCTGGAACGACACAGGGGCCGGACTCTCTTGGATGCGCGGGTGCCACGCAACCCGCTGCGCCATGCGATTCACGGCCAGTTGCGTTGACCGCGTGTCCGTCAGCCACCGTCGGGCGGCCAGGCCGAATGGCTCATCCCTTCGAAGGAAGCAGCGTCCGGGAGTATGGCGCTCTCCACCGCTTTGACGGATGTTCTCCCAGACCTATCTGCTGGCCAGCCCGGCGCGACGCGTCGCCCCCGCCCCAGACTGGAACCGCATGACCCCACCCGTGCTGCGCGTGATTCTCGGCGACCAGCTTTCCGCGCGCCTCGACGTCGTCGCTGCGGCCGACCGGGAGAATGACGTCATCCTGATGGCGGAGGTGATGGCCGAGGCGAGCTATGTCCGCCATCACGTCAAGAAGATCGCCTTCCTCTTCTCCGCCATGCGCCACTATGCCGAGGCATTGCGTCAGTCGGGTTTTACCGTGCGCTATGTCCAGCTGGACGATCCCGGCAACACGCAGTCGCTGGACGGTGAGATTTTGCGCGCCGTGGAGGAGCTGGGGCCAAGCCGCGTCGTCGTGACGGAGCCCGGCGAATGGCGTCTCAGCGAGGGGTTCGAGGCGCTGCGGCTTGCCCTCCCCGTGCCGCTCGACATCCTGCCGGACACGCGCTTTCTGTGCACGCATGATCAGTTCAATGCCTGGGCGGGGGCGCGGCAGGAGCTGCGGATGGAGTTCTTCTACCGCGAGATGCGGCGGCGGCATTCCATCCTGATGGAGCCGGACGGCAAGCCGACGGGCGGGCGCTGGAATTTTGACGCCGACAACCGCAAGCCGCCGAAGGCGGGGCTCACCTCGCCGCCGAGGCTGAGCTTTGCCAAGGACGCGATCACGCTGGACGTGCTCGATCTCGTGCGAACCCGCTTCCCGGACGGCTACGGCCAGCTCGAGCCCTTCCATTTCGCCGTGACGCGCCGGCAGGCGCTGCGCGAGCTCGAGCATTTCGCCACGGAAATCCTGCCGCGCTTCGGCGACTACCAGGACGCCATGGTCAAGGGCGAAGCCTTTCTCAACCACTCGCTGCTCTCGGCCTATATCAATGCGGGCCTGCTCTATCCCCTCGAGGTCTGCGAGCGGGCGGAAGCGGCTTTTCGCGCGGGCGCGGTGCCCCTCAACGCGGCCGAGGGGTTCATCCGCCAGATCCTCGGCTGGCGCGAATATATCCGCGGCGTCTACTGGCGCTTCATGCCGGACTACGCCGCGCGCAATGCGCTGCAGGCGAGCGAAGCGCTGCCCTGGTTCTACTGGGGCGGCGAGACGAAGATGGCCTGCATGGCCGAGGTCCTCGCCCACACGCACGAGCATGCCTACTCCCATCATATCCAGCGGCTGATGATCACCGGCAATTTCGCGCTCATCGCCGGGATCGATCCCGCCGCGGTGCACGAATGGTATCTCGCTGTTTATGCCGATGCCTATGAATGGGTCGAGATGCCGAACACGCTCGGCATGGCGCTCCACGCCGATGGCGGGCTGCTGGCGTCAAAGCCCTATGCCGCGAGCGGCAACTACATCAACAAAATGAGCAATTACTGCCGCGGCTGCGCCTATGATCCAAAGGTCGCCGTCGGCGAGCGTGCCTGCCCCTTCAACGCGCTCTACTGGGATTTCCTCGCCCGCCACCGCGAGAGGTTCGGCGGCAATGCCCGCATGCCCTATGTCTATTCCACCTGGGACAGGATGGGAGAAACCAAGCAGGCCGCTTTGCTCGACCAGGCAAAGGCACATCTTCTCGCGATGCGCGAAGGGCGGCTCTGATGGCCAAGCGCGTCGCCAAGGCCGACCTGCCGGAAAAGATCTGCGCCACCTGCCACCGGCCCTTCAGCTGGCGCAAGAAATGGGCAAAAGTCTGGGACGAGGTTCGCTATTGCTCCGACGCCTGCCGCCGCAACCGGCCGAAGCCGCCGCAGGACTGAACGGCTCAGCCGGTCGTGCCGTCCATCCAGTCCGCGAACAGGGCGGACCAGTCGGCGGGCTCCCCTCCCGCCCGCCCCATGCCCCAGCCATGGCCACCGGTCGCAAAGACATGCAGCGCGGCCGGGACGCCGGCGATGCCGAGCGCATTGTACATCATCAGGCTGTTGTCGATCGGCGCGACGGGGTCGTCGGCCGACTGCGCGAGAAAGACCGGCGGCGTGTCGGCGCCGACGAGACGCTCGACGGAAAAGGCTTCGGCCTCGGCCCGGCCGGGATGACGCCCGAGGATCGCATGGCGTGCGCGCGTGCCGTCGACGGGCGGCATCATCGACAGGACGGGGTAGACGAGGCCGACGAAATCCGGGCGGGCGGATTGCGCATCCGCGGCATCGACCGGGCCTTGGTAACCGGCATCGGGCCGCACGGCGGTCATGCCGGCGAGATGCGCGCCGGCGGAAAAGCCGAGCATGCCGATGCGCTCGAAGCCCCCGGCGCGCACGAGGCGCATCGCGCGCTGCCCATCGGCGAAGGGCGCGGTGACCGACCAGCCCTCCCCCGGCAGTCGGTAGATCAGCTCGAAGGCGGTGATTCCCCGCGCCTGCAGCCAGCGGCAGGCCGGCACACTCTCCCGCCCCGCCTCGATCCGGCCATAGCCGCCGCCGGCGACGACGATGACGGCGGTGTCTGTCCGGCGCGACGGCTCGGCCGGCCGGTGGACCACCAGCCGCGGCCTGGAAACATGGCTGAGCGCTCCGCGCCCATCCATCCTTTCCGGCCCCGGCCCCGGCCCCGAAAGTCCCCGTCCGCCGGGCGGTTCACCCGGCCAGAGCGGCAGGTTCCTGGGCAAGGCGGCGACGGAGGGGGCTGTCAGGACGGCAGGAGCTTCCGCCAAAGCCGCCATGGCGATGAAGGACCGCCGGTCGACCAGGATGCGCGCCATGAACCACTCCCTTGCCCCGCCTGCCTATCACCGCACCGCGATCATCCCGTGGAGTGCGGCGCTCCATCGGCAGGCGCCGGTGCCGTGCCGCCTGCAGGAGGTCCTGTCGTGTCCCCCGATGTCGATTCCATGACCCCCTCCGCCGAAATGCCCGGTCTCGGAGTTCGGCTGTTCCCGGCTTCTTCCTTGCCACCGGCGTTTCCGGCCGCGGTTTCGGGCTTGGTCCCGGCCTCGACCGGCTGCCGGCTGGCTGTTGGTCGAGCGGGCGGCGGGCGACGCATCCGCCGTCGATTCCGAGCCGTTCCGCCTCTGGCGCTTTGCCGATGGCAGTCCGATCACGCTCGACGGCGGTTTCTGACGCTGGAGCGCCACCCCGAGTGGGGCGTCTGGGCAGACGGCTAACCCTCGTCGCGCCCCTCCCTCTCCATCAGCTGGCGCGCCTCCTCGGCGACCTCGGGGCTGAGCAGACGCGGTGTCAGGTCGATCCCCTTGGACAGCCGGTCGACGATCGTCTGCAGGGCCGCGACCCGGCCAAAGGTCTTGTGGTTGGCCGGGATGACGTCCCAGTGCGCATGCCCCGTCGAGGTCCGGGCGAACATCTCGTCGGCCGCCTCGACATAGGCGTTCCACTTGCCGCGATTGCGAAAGTCCTCGACGCTGAGCTTCCAGCGCTTCAACGGATCGTCCATGCGGCTGATGAAACGCTTCAGCTGCTCTTCCCGGGTGATGGCGAGGAAGATCTTGACGACGCGGGTGCCGTTGTCGACGAGCAGTTTCTCGAAGTCGGCGATCTCGCCATAGGCCCGGCTCCACTCGGCTTCGGCGGCATATCCCTCGACCCGCTCGACGAGGACCCTGCCGTACCAGGAGCGGTCGAAGACGGCGATCTCGCCCTTGGCGGGCAGCCGCTCCCAGAAGCGCGAAAGATAGTGCCTGGAGAGATCGGCCGGCTGCGGCGCCGCGATCGGCCAGACCTTGAAGCCGCGAGGGTCAAGCACGCTGGACATGCGCCTAATGGCACCGCCCTTTCCGGCCGCGTCCCAGCCTTCGAAGACGACGACGGCGCTGTGGCTGGAGTTGAGATAGGCCTGCTGGATCTTGACCAGCGTGTGCTGCAGGTCGGCCAGCCGGTCCTGGTAGGTGCCGCTTTTCAGATGGCTGTCCATGTCGAGGCCCGCGAGCGTGGCGGTCTTCGATTTCTTCGACATTGATGCATGCCTCCCCGATATGTTCGCCGCGATCATCGTCGGCAATCGCTGCAGGCGCAAGACGTGCGCCTTGCCCCGTGTCGGCTGAATGCTGCGACACGCTGAATGCTTCCATACAAGGGCGTTCAGGGGCGGTTCAGCCCGGAAACGCTACCGCTTCAGTCAGCGCCGCGATGGGTCTTGCCACACGAGCCGAAGGAGAGAGAGAATGCACAGCATGTTCAGGGTCCTCGTGATGGCAGCCGGCCTCATCGCGCCCACGGCCGCGCTTGCCGCCACCAGCGCCGTCGTCACCACGGACCTCAATGTCCGCACCGGCCCGAGCGCCTCCTATCAGCGCTACGGCACGATCCCGGCGGGCGACGAGGTGACGGTCTATGGCTGCCTGTCCGGCTACAACTGGTGCGACATCGACTGGGCCGGCGGCCGCGGCTGGGTATCGGGCAACTATCTCGCTTATCTCGGCCGGCGCTATTACCGCGAACCGATCTCCAGCGTCGGCATCACGATCGGCGTGCCGGTCCTCGGCTTCGACCCCTATGTCTACCACCGCCGCCACTATGCCGGCCGCGCCTGGTACCGCGACCGCTATCTCGATCGCCGCGACGACCGCCGCGATCGCTTCGATGGCCCCCGCCGTGGTCGCCCGGATTTTCGCGATGACCGCCGCGGCGACAGGCCTGAGTTTCGCGGCGAGCGGCGCAGCGAGCGGCAGGAGATTCGCACCGAGCGCCGGGACTTCGATGGCGAGCGTGACCGCGATCGGGGCGAATTTCGCGGCGAACGGGGCGACGGTCGGCGCGGCGACGACAGCCGTCGCGACCGTCCCTGGATCCCGCCCCAGTAAGCGCTTTGCGACCTGAGCCGTGGACGTGAGCCTACCGAGATGCCGCCGTGACGAAAGTTGCGGCGGCAGCGTCATGCCGGCTCGGCGCCTTGAGGATCGGGCGACACGGCACGTCGTTCCAGGAGGCGTCACCCCCGCCGTGAATTGTCAACACTGTGTTGACAGTCAGGCAGCATCGCTCGGCCTTTGACGCCTGTGCGGTAGACGCCATTTGAGGCTCACGTTTCAGCCGGGAAGGAACCCGCCATGCTCGACCAGATCAAGGGCCTCCATCACGTCACCTCGATGGCCGCCAATGCCCGCGACAACAACGCCTTCTTCACCGAGACGCTCGGCCTTCGCCGGGTGAAGAAAACCGTCAACTTCGATTCCCCTGATGTCTACCATCTCTATTATGGCGACGAGGTCGGCACTCCCGGCTCGGTCATGACCTATTTTCCCTTCCCGCACATCGCCAAGGGCAAGCCCGGCGCCGGCGAAGTCGGGGCGACCGCCTTTTCCGTCCCGAAGGACAGTCTTGGCGCCTGGGAGACGCGGCTCGGCGACGCCGGCGTCGCCGGTCTCTCCCGCGATAGCGTCTTTGGCGCCGGTCGCCTGCATTTCGAAGGACCGGACGGCGACGGTTTCGCGCTGATCGAAACCGAGGACGATGCCCGCACGCCCTTCCTCGGCGGCGGCGTCGATGCCGATGCCGCGATCCGCGGCTTCCATTCGGTACAGCTGCGGCTGCGCGATGGTGGCGCGACGAGCGAGCTTCTGACCTTCATGGGCTATGAGGAGGTCGAGCGATCCGGTGCGGTGACACGCCTTCGGGTAAAGGGCGGCGGCGTCGCCGACGTGATCGACATCGAGACGCTGCCCGGTGCGCCCGCCGCGCGCCAGGGTGCCGGATCGGTCCACCACGTCGCCTTCGCGGTCGAAAACCGCCAGACGCAGCTCGAAGTGCGCAAGGCACTGATGGACACGGGATACCAGGTGACGCCGGTGATCGACCGCGACTACTTCTGGGCGATATACTTTCGCACACCCGGCGGCGTTCTCTTCGAGGTCGCGACGAACGAGCCTGGATTCGAGCGCGACGAGCCGCGGCAGAATCTCGGGCAGGGTTTGATGCTGCCGGCGCGCTACGAGCCTTCCCGTGTCGCCATTATCGCCCATCTACCGCCTTTGTAAGTTCCTCGCTGTTCCACGAGCCCGTCATGATATCCTTAGACACTTACCATCACGCCGGGCATGTCGCCTCGCCAGGGGCGCCGCTCCTGTTTGTGTTTCACGGGACCGGCGGCGACGAGCGGCAGTTCTTTCACCTGGGGCGGCAGATGCTGCCCGAGGCGCACCTCGTCTCGCCCCGCGGCGACGTCGCGGAGATGGGGGCCGCGCGCTTCTTCCGCCGCAAGGCAGAGGGGCGCTACGACATGGAGGACCTCGCGCGGGCCACGGCGAAGATGGCCGCCTTCGTGGCGGCCAAGATCGAGGAACACCGGCCGAGCCGGGTCCTGGGTCTTGGCTATTCCAATGGCGCAAACATCCTCGCCACCGTCCTCATGGACCGCCCGGGATTGTTCGATGCCGCGGTGCTGATGCACCCGCTCATCCCCTTCAAGCCCGCGCCGCGGGGCAGACTGGACGGAACCCGGGTTTTGATCACGGCCGGCCGGCAAGATCCGATCTGTCCGCCGGCGCTGACCGAGCAGCTGGCGACCTTGCTGTCATCTGAAGGAGCCGACGTCGAGACCGTCTGGCATCCCGGCGGCCACGAAATCCGCGACAGTGAACTCGATGCCAGCTCGGTCTTTCTCGCCGGTGCGGCAATCCGTTCCGTCGGCGAGGCCGGTACGAGCGAGGCATGATGGCACGGGCAGCGAGCGCCCGTGCGAACGTCGTGAACGAGGAGCCTGGGCATGAGCGAAGGAGCGATCACCCTCGAGGAGGGAACGAGCAAGGGCGTGTACCGCCTGCAGGGGCCGGACGATGCGGTGGCCGAGCTCAGCTTCTCCAAGGCGGGGACGACAATGATCATCATCGACCATACCGACGTGCCCGATGCCCTTCGCGGCCAGGGCGCGGGCTTGCGCCTGGTGGAGCGTGCCGTGGCCGATGCCCGCGCCGTCGGCAAGAAGATCATCCCGCTCTGCCCCTTCGCCAATGCGCAGTTCGGCAAACATCCCGAATGGGGCGACGTCCTCAAGCACTGACCGACCCGGCCAGCCCCCAATACGCCCGGTTGCGCGAAAGCGCGTCCGGCTGAGTGCGGGACGGCAGCTCCTGCGGTCGATGCGGCCGCAATCGCGGGATGCTTGTTCGAGCGGATGGTGCGCCGTCGCGCGATTGCGACTCACGCAGCCGATCACGCTGCTGAGGAGCCAGAGCTGCTGGCGCCGCCGGATCAGCTGCGCTGGCAGAGCACGAGCACCGGGCCAGGCCATCGCCTCCCCGGTCGGCGAAACCGCTCATGCCATGCCCTTGCACCGAAGCCGCCCGCTTTACTGGAAATTCCGCCCCTTCGGCAGCACCGCGCGCATAGCACTGTCCGGCGGAAGCTCCGACGAGGCATGATGCGACGAGGCGAGAGCCGGCCGCGCGCCGCGCAGCACGGCAAGCAGCGTGCCGCGTCCCGTCTCGATCGGCCGGCGGACCTCGTCGGCGCGGGCCAGAAGGCTGCCGAGCGAGGCGGCGACGCCGCCCCGCCGGCCGCGGCGGCTGACGGGCAGCGGGCTTTTGACATGGTCTGCCGGGGCGACATGGCCTTCCCCGACAAGGCCCCCTGTGGCGACGGCGGCGAGAAGCCCGGTGAGGTCCTCGGCATGCTCGGCGACGACATGGATGACGCCCCGGTCCGACTGCATGCGCCCGGTCACCTTGATGAAGCGGGCGCCGAGGACGACCGGGCGAAGCGCCTCGAACAGCTTTGGCCAGACGATGATGTTGGCCGTGCCCGTCTCGTCCTCGATGGTCATGAAGATCACCCCCTTGGCCGAGCCCGGCCGCTGGCGCACCAGGACGAGGCCGGAGACGGTGACGCGCCGGCCGGAGGGCAGCGTCTCCAGCGTCTCGTTCGTCATCACCTTCTGGGCCCTGAGCACCGTGCGCACGAAGACGACGGGGTGGGCCTTCAGCGACAGCGACAGGAACCGATAGTCGTTGATCACCTCTTCGCCGAGCGGCATCGGCGGCAGATGTGCATCGGGCTCCTTCTGGAGGTCGGTGGCATCGGCCCGCTCGAACAGAGGCAGGCGTTCGGCGGCCCCGTTCGGATCGAGCGCCTCGGCCGCCCAGAGCGCGTCGCGCCGGGAAAGGCCGAGCGAGCCAAAGCAGTCACCGTCGGCGAGCCGCTCGATCGCCCCGCGCTTCAGCCCCGAGCGCAGCCAGAGATCGCGGACGGAATCATAGGGCCCCGACCGCAGACGTGTCGCGACGAGCTGTCCCATTTCGGCTTCCGAGAGGCCCTTGATCTGCCGGAAGCCGAGCCGGACGGCGTGGTTCGAGCGGATGTCCTTCTCCATCTCGCGGTGACGCCGCGCCAGAGCACGCGGGTCGAAATCCGATGGTTCGAGGCTGCAGTCCCAGGTCGAATGGTTGACGTCGGCCGGGCGGACGGCGACGCCGTGGTCGCGGAGGTCCCGCACGATCTGCGAGGGCGCGTAGAACCCCATCGGCTGGGCATTGAGGAGGGCGGCGGCGAAGACGTCGGGATAATGGCACTTCATGTAGCAGGAGGCGTAGACGAGGAGGGCGAAGGAGGCGGCATGGCTCTCCGGGAACCCGTAGCCGCCGAATCCCTCGATCTGCTTGAAGCAGCGCTCGGCGAATTCCCTGGAATAGCCGTTGCCGACCATGCCCTCGATCATCTTGTCGCGGAACGTGTGGATCTTGCCGGTGCGCTTGAAGGTCGCCATGGCGCGGCGCAGCTGGTCGGCCTCGCCCGGCGTGAAGCTCGCGGCGACGATCGCCATCTGCATCGCCTGCTCCTGGAACAGCGGCACGCCGAGCGTCCGGTGCAGCACGGCGCGCAGCGCCTCGTTCTCGTAGACGGGCTCTTCCAACCCCATGCGGCGCTTGAGATAGGGATGGACCATGTCGCCCTGGATCGGGCCGGGCCTGACGATCGCCACCTGGATGACGAAGTCGTAGAACTCCT
Organism: Aureimonas sp. SA4125; assembly: GCF_019973775.1. Lineage (NCBI taxonomy): Bacteria > Pseudomonadati > Pseudomonadota > Alphaproteobacteria > Hyphomicrobiales > Aurantimonadaceae > Aureimonas > Aureimonas sp. SA4125. The sequence continues at coordinate 4,566,967 of NZ_AP025032.1, forward strand.
TCGGCCGCAGTTTCGGCAGCATCGACATCTGCGCGCGCGATTCGATCTGGAAGACGCCGAGCGTGTCGGCCCGCCGCGTCATCGCATAGGTCGCCGCGTCGTCGGCATTCTTGGAGAGGTCGGCGAGCGTCAGCCGCCCGCCATGGTGCGCTGGATAGTTCGCGGCGAGAAGGTCGAAGCCGCGTCTGAGGCAGGACAGCATGCCGAGCGCCAGAATGTCGATCTTCAGGATCTTCAGCTCGTCGAGATCGTCCTTGTCCCATTCGACGATGGTGCGCCCGTCCATGCCGCTGTTGAGGATCGGCACGACCTCGTCGATGCGCCCGCGGGTGATGACGAAGCCGCCGACATGCTGGGAGAGGTGGCGGGGAAAGCCCATCAGCTCGTTGGCGAAGGCGAGCACGTTCTCGGTCACGGGATCGGCGACGGAAAGCCCGGCTTCCGCCGCCTCGCGCTCCCCGACATCGCCGGCATGATGGCCCCAGACCGAGCCCGACAGGGCCGAGACCGCGTCGTCCGAGAGACCGAAGGCCTTGCCGACCTCGCGCGCCGCCGAGCGGCCGCGATAGGTGATGACGGTGGCGGCGATCGCCGCATTGTCGCGGCCATAGGCCTCGTAGATGTGCTGGATCACCTCCTCGCGCCGCTCGTGCTCGAAGTCGACGTCGATGTCCGGCGGCTCGTCGCGGTCGGGCGAGATGAAGCGCTCGAAGAGGAGCCCGGTGATCTCCGGATCGACCTCGGTAATGCCGAGGCAGTAGCAGACCGTGGAATTGGCCGCCGATCCCCGGCCCTGGCACAGGATCTGCCGGGAACGGGCAAAACGGACGATGTTGTAGACGGTGAGGAAATAGGGCTCGTATTTCATCACGGCGATGATCTTCAGCTCGTGCTCGATCTGCCCGACGGTCTTCCCGGACACGCCGCCGGGATAGCGCCAGCGGGCGCCCTCGTAGGCCAGGCGCCGCAGCGCTTCGGCAGGCGTCCCGTCGAGGCCGAGCGACTCGTCGGGATATTCGTATTGCAGCGAGGACAGATCGAAGCCGAGTGCCTGGAAGAAGCGACCGCTCTCGCAAAGGGCGCTGGGATGGTCGCGGAAGAGGAGCGCCATCTCGGCCTCCGCCTTCAGATACCGCTCGGCATTCTTCGACAGGATGAAACCGGCCTCGGATATCGTCACATGGTGGCGGATGGCGGTGAGGACGTCCTGCATCCGGCGCCGGTCGGGGGCGTGGTAGAGGACGTCGTTCGTCGCCATCAGCGGGACGCGGCTTGCCGCCGCAAGTCGGGCCGCCCGGGCGAGCCGCCGGGCGTCGCCGCCGTCATGGCGCGGGGCGACGGCGAGATGAACTGAGCCGGCAAAGTTTTCCTGCAAGGCACGGAGGCAGCCTCCTGCCTGCTCGCCTGCCGCCTGCGCTTCTCCGTCATGGCTGGCACCGAGCCCGCCGGGAGAAAGCAGCGCCAGATGCAGCCCTTCGCCGCCATCCAGGAGATCGCCCAGATGGAGAACGCAGTCGCCCTTCACCGTGCGCAGATTGCCGAGGGTCAGCAGCCGGCAGAGTTTCCCCCAGCCTTCCCGGTCGCGCGGATAGGCGAAGATGTCGGGGGTCTCGTCCTTGAAGACGAGGCGCGCGCCGGGAGCGAAGGGAAAGCCGATCTCGCGCGCCGCCTGGTGCGCCCGTACCACGCCCGCGACGGTGTTGCGGTCGGCAAGGCCGAGCCCCCCCAGCCCCTTGGCCTGCGCCGTGCCGACGAGTTCGTCCGGCTGCGAAGCGCCGCGCAGGAAGGAAAAGCTGCTCGCCGTGCCGATCTCGGCAAAGCCTGAAACCCCGCCCCTCCCCCGAGGAACGGCCGGGCGGCGGCGGGCGGGGGGACGCAAGGGCGCCGACATCAGGCAAAGATCCCGTGCATGAACCAGCGCGCGACCGGATCGCCATGGCCGCCCTCGCCGGGCGCCGCCGCCTGCTCCTTGCGAAACAGCCAGAATCGCCGCCCGTCGGCATCCTCGATGCGGAAATAGTCGCGGGCGCGCTCGGTCCCGCCCAGCCACCATTCCGGCGCGATGCGCTCCGGCCCCTCGACCCGGCGCACCACATGCAGCGCCCGGCGCCAGCGAAAGTGCATCGGCACGCCGTCCGGCACCGCGAAGGTCGCCTCCACCACCTCGGGCGACCCCAGGAGCCGGACCGGGCGGGGCGCTTCCTCCCCCCTCGGCAGCGCCATGTCGGCGGCCATGGCCGGGCGCGACGCCGCCCCGCCGCGCTGCGACCCGGTGATGGGCGGCACGGTGATCGCCGGGCGGATGCGCATCGCCCTTTCGGGCCAATGGCTGGCGCGGGCCTCGATCTGCAGCACCTGGTCCTCGCCGAGCCGGGCACCCAACCGGTCGATCAGCCCGGCGAGATCGCCGGCCAGGCTCTTTTCGCCCGAAAGATCCTCCTGGCGCTCGATCATCGTCTCTTCCGCCAGCACCGAGAGGCGAACCAGATCGAAGCCGAAGCCGGCGTCGATCTCCTCGCCAAATCCCTTCAGCCGCTCGCGGAAGAGAGCCGAGATGCGCTCGGGCGCGCGCAAGGGGCCGGAGGCTGCGACCGTGACGCGCTCGACCTTGCCGTCGGCGCGAAACAGCGACAGTTCCAGCCGTCGTGCCCCTTCGCCGCGCCGCTCCAGCGCCTGGCAGAGGCGCTGGGCGAGAAAGCCGGTGATGCGCTCGATGTCCCCGGCCTGGCTGATCGGCGCGGCAAAGCGCCGTTCGGCGATGAGGGCGGGGACCGTGCGGCGCGGGCTGATCGGCCGGTCGGCAAGACCCAGCGCCTCGTCGAGCCGGGTCAGGAGGTCGGCGCCGAACCGTCGCGCCAGGCTCTGCCGCGGCAGGCCTGCCAGCGCCCCGATGGTCTTCAGGCCGAGCCGCTCGAGCTTTGCCGTCCTGTCCGCGCCAAGCCGCAGGGCACCGATCGGCAGCGGCGCCACGGCGGCGTGCTCCTGGCCTTCGGCGATGTCCGCGCCCGAAGACCTGGAAGCGGCGGCAAGCGCCGTGCCGGCATGCCCGGCGATCGCGGCCCGGGCGAAAAATCCCTGGTGGAACAGCCGGGCAAGAAGGTCGTCCATCAGCGCCTTCTCGCCGCCGAAGAGATGGCCGCAGCCGGAAATATCGAGAACGAGGCCATGCGGCGGATCGAGCGCGACGAGCGGGGTATAGCGGTCACACCAATCGGCCACGGCGCCAAGGAGAACGGCGTCCGCCGCCCTGTCGGCCGCCACGACGTCGAGGCCGGGAAAGCGGGCCCGGGCATCGGCAAGGCCAAGACCCGGCGACAGGCCGAGCGTTGCCGCCCCCTCGCAAAGCGCGGCGATGCGGTCGGCATTGGCGAGCCGCTCGTAAAGCACGAGCGGCGCCGCGGCGGCCGCGTCACGACGCCCGTCGGAGCGCCAGGACCGACCCAGACGGTCGCGCCGGATCCGATCCGTCGACAGCAGCGGGAGCGAGATGGCGAGCAGGCGGCTGGGCGAGGGCTTGGAAGCGGCGGTCATGGGGATTCCATTGCAGGAGAAAATGCTGGGATCGGCCGTCACGGGCCTTTTCGACGGTAACGGCGAAGACGGGATGGCCGATGAGTTTGGGCGCCGGCTCGCCTCGGCCCCTTGCCTGGTCAAGCACAGGGCCGGGCACGAAACCGGGTACGAAGTCCGGAACGGCCGCGGCCGGGGCGGGTGCGATGCGCAGCCGGAGCGGTGCGGCCGTGGCTTCCGGGCGCCCGCTCTGGCGCAGGAGCAGTAACGGGCGTCCGGCCCGGCCGGCGCGCAGATGCAGCCGGCGCGTGCCCTCGAGCCCGAGAAGCCGCGGATTGCCGCGCACTTCGAGGATGGTCAGCGCAGGCGCCGGCGAGCGCGCCGCTTCCTCGCCGGCCCAGACCGCCTGTTCCAGCCGCGGCGTGCGCACGAGGACGAGGCCCGCCGGATCGAGACCATAGGCGGCAAGACCCGGCCCATAGGGCATGCCGCCCTCGGCAAAGCCGTGGGCACCGCCGATCCAGATGGCCGGACGGCCGGGGCTGGCGCCAAACAGCACCGCCAGCGCCAGGGCGAAGCCCGCGCCGCTGCCGCTGCCGCGCGTCTCGTCGACATGGATTTCGGTCAGCCCGCTCCCGGGAAAGCCGCCGGCCAGCGCTTCATCCGCCGCAGCGACGCCGAACGACGCCCGTCGCTGCCGGATCGCGGCGCTGCCGACGTCCCTTTCCGGCACCACGCCTGCGGGCATCGACGGCGCGGCAGCGGCGGACAGCCTGTTCGGCGGGATCTCCAGCCGATGCACCGCGCGGCCTTCGATCAAGGCGATGCGCGCGGCCAGTTCCGCCACGGTTTCGCGTTGCGCCGCTTCACCGCTCCGTCCCCGGAAGAACGCATTTTCAGACATGACGATCTCCCTCGGCCCGCACCGCAGCCGTTCCGCCCTCTCTCCCGGAGAGGTCTTGTTCTCTGTATGTTCCTATGGATTCCAGAGGGGCCGGAGAGAGTCAAGAAGAGTCTTTTTCGGAATATTTTCCTTTTATTATGAAACCCTCGGGAGATGAGGGGTCATTCGCACCAGGAAATGGCCATAGATTCCTATGCAGCCGGGGAGAACCAAGGCATCGGCAGGCGGCTTCGGCCGGCTGGAAACAGCTCGGCCGATCGCCGCGGGACTTTCCCTGTCCCCGTCCTTTTTCATCCAACGGCCGCGCCTTGCGCGCGAAACGCCTCCGCGGCATTCGAATCGGGAGCAGACCTCGCCCCGCAGCCGCGCACGCCCTATCATGCCAGGCGATGGCAGCGGGAAGGAGCATCATGGCAAGGCATGACCAGAGCGGCGACTGGGGCCGGCGGATGGCGCCGAGCCTCGAGGAAATCGAGGCGCTGGCACTGGAAGCCTATGCCGGCCTGCCGCAGGAGTTCCGGCGATTGTCGGGCGACATCCAGTTCATCGTCGCCGACTTTCCCGAGGACTCGATCGTCGAGGAAATGGGCCTTGAGAGCGCCTTCGACATTCTCGGCCTGTTCGAGGGGCGTCCGATCGGCGATCCCGGCCTTGCCGTCACCGGCGAGATGACGAATCGCATCCTTCTCTATCGCCGGCCCATTCTCGACTACTGGTCGGAGCACGAGGAAGCGCTCGGTACGCTCGTCGCGCATGTGCTGATCCACGAGATCGGCCATCATTTCGGCCTGTCGGACGATGACATGGAAGAGTTGGAGGCGCAGGCCGGATAGGGGGCTCGCGTTCGGCCGGCGATCGCCGGCCCCATGCTCGGAAGACACGGGGTGTTCGAGCAAGCGGCAGGGGAAGCCGGAAATGCTGAAGGGAGGCTGCCACTGCGACGCCGCCCACTGGACGCCTCATGGCGATCCCGGGTCCGACGACGGCCTGCAATTGCATGCTTTGCCGCCGCTACGGCGCGCCCTTGGGCCTATGGGGACGCCTGCAAAGGCCGATCCACCGCGTGAAAGGCTCTTCTGCCCGGGTTGCAGCTGCGTTCTGGTCCGGCGCGGACGGCAGGACGAGCTGGACGGCCGATACCGCCTGGCGGTCAATGTCAGGATGGCGCTGCCGGAGGCCGTCGCCGATCTTCCCATCCATCATTCTGATGGCCTGGCCACTTTCGAGGATCCTTCCGCCCGACGGCCGCTGCGTACCCGACATGTCGTTCTGAGCTGACGCTCCCCCAGGAGGGCGTCAGGCTCCGAACTCCGGAACGAGGGAGATCATCCCGTCACTGCGCGTGGAGGTCGAGCGACCAGGACAGCGTCGCCGGCAACGGTGTCCACAGACCCGTCGTCACCCCTGCCGCGCGCAAGGCGGCAGCGGTCCACGCGTTGCAGCCGGCAAACGCGGTAAAGCGCCCCGTCGCCTCGTAGAAGCGATCGAAGGCGCCGTAGCCCGCGGCACCGACCAGAACGGGGCGACCGGCTTGATCGCGGGCGAGTGTCTCGAGGACAAAGCCCATGAGGGCGGCAAAGCCGGCATCGCGGTAGTGTCCGCGCTCGTGGTGGAAATTCCGACATTGAAAGGTGTGGCTGAGGCGGTCACCGGATAGGGCGGCTAAGGTGGAGTTGCGAGACTTCAACCTGACCGGAGAACCCGATGACCGAGGACAGACTACCGCTTGCCGAGCTTTTTGCGAAAGCCGGGGACGGCGATTTCCTGAGAACGATAGCCGAGAGCGTGATGCAGCTCCTTATGGAGGTCGACGTTGAAGGCATGATCGGCGCCGGGCGCCACGAACGGACGCAGGAACGGGCGACTTATCGCAATGGCTACCGCGACCGCTCGCTCGACACGCGGCTCGGCTCGTTGCAGCTTCGGATACCCAAGCTTCGGCAGGGCAGCTACTTCCCGCCGTTCCTGGAGCCGAGAAAGCTCTCGGAGAAGGCCTTGGTTGCCGTCATTCAGGAAGCTTGGATCAGCGGCGTTTCCACCCGGCGGGTCGACGATCTGGTACAGGCCATGGGGCTGTCGGGGATCGGCAAGAGCACCGTATCGAAGCTGTGCAAAGACATCGACGAACGCGTCGGCGGCTTCCTCGACCGTCCTCTCACTGGCGACTGGCCCTACCTCTGGCTGGATGCGACCTACCTGAAGCAGCGCGAGGGTGGACGCATCGTTTCGGTCGCCGCCATAATCGCCGTGGCCGTGAACACGGACGGCAAGCGCGAGATCGTCGGCCTTCACATCGGCCCCTCGGAAGCGGAGACGTTTTGGTCGAGCTTCCTCAAGAGCCTCGTGCGCCGCGGCCTGTCCGGCGTGAAGCTCGTGATCTCGGATGCTCACGAAGGGCTGAAAGCCGCCATTCGCCGGGTGTTCAGCGCCTCCTGGCAGCGCTGCCGGGTGCATTGGATGCGCAACGCCCTGTCGTATGTCCCGAAGGCGCAGCAGAGCATGGCGGCGGCCGCGCTGCGCCAAGCCTTCGCCCAGCCCGATCGTGCTAGCGCCAGCCAGGCGCTGCGCCACGTCGCCGACCAGCTTCGGGGAAAGTGTCCAAAGCTCGGGGCCTTCATCGACAACAGCGAGACCGACGTGCTGGCGCACATGGATTTTCCCAGTCAGCACCGGACCCGGATCCATTCGACGAATTCCCTGGAGCGCCTGAACAAGGAGGTGAAGCGGCGTGCCGACGTCGTCGGAATCTTCCCGAACGAGGGATCCATCATCCGGCTCATCGGCGCCGTCCTTCTCGAGGCCAACGACGAATGGCAGATCCAGAACCGCTACATGCAGACCGAACCCATGGCCGACCTCATGGCCATGGGCAACACTGCAAAACCCGAACAGATTTCCACCGAAGTCGCCTGAAACGGAGCCGCTTCAGCTACACTCAATTTCCACCACGTTGACGGACACGACCGGCATCGCCGAGATCGACGGCGCGCACTCCCGGTGCCGCGGCGTCGATCTCGCCGGCAAGGTCCACATGCAGCACCGCGGAATCGCCCGTAAAGGCGCGCAGCACCGGGCCTGGCCGGATATCCGACCAGCGCGGCGTCCCGATGTAGAAATCGCGGCCACCCCAGCCGACGACGATCGCCCCGACGTCCTGCCGGTCGATCGGAAGTCCCGCGGCGGAGAGAAAGCCGAAGCTGGCGAGAACGCTTGCCTCCGCCGGCAGGGCGATGTCGGTGTGGATGGCGGAGGAGAGGATGAAGACGCGGTGGCGGGCTTCCGGCGGGCCCTGTGCAAACGCACGGGTGCCGAGGCGGTCGCCGGCCACGCGGCGCAGATCCGGGCCTTGCGTCTGGCCGCCTCCCTTGCCGGCCCCGCTGCCGCCAGCGGCGGCCAGGTCGGATGGGCTGGCCGCTCCATCCGCGCCCGCGCGCGGCACGAGACAGCCGATCGCCAGGGCCAGCAGCGGCAGTGCGAGCACGATGAGGGGCGCCGAGGACCGCCAGCCGAAGCGATGCCGGGCTTTGGGCGCCCTATTGCTCGCCAAGCTTCATGGAGGGGTCGTAGCTGTGACCATAGAGTTCCTTGACCACGGCCTGCCCGCAACGCATGGCGCCGCTGCTCGAATCGAAGGCATAGGTCGGATCGCCGTAGAGGTCCCAACCCTTGTCGAGCGCGGCCGACACCTTGTGGCAGAAACTCGCATCGTCGGGCCCGGTCAGAAGTCGGTAGAGTTTCATCGAGACGTCCTTTTCACATCATTCCGATCGCCCGCGGCGCGCCCTGAGATCGCCCTGGCAGCCAATCCGTTCGTTCGTCGAGCAGATCGCCGCTATCGCCATCAGCCTTCACACCGGACCTGCAGTAAAGCTGTCCAGTCTGCCCGCATATCGTTGCACATCATGCCGGATGCAAGCTTTGCCGACTTCACGCGCCCGCTATCCTCATTTCGCCCGACGGCTTCGTGCCATCCAGGCCGGCAGATTTGCGGCCCGCAAAGGCCATCGTGGTGTGAAGGCCGTCACAATGCTCAGCCCGAACGCCAACGCTCCGGCCGCGGCAAAGTCGGGGATTTTGGCCTGACGCGGATTGGAATGATGTTTTTGGGGGTTGACTATGTGTTGGGAACGCAAACAGCCCCGTCGCGGGTGCGACGGGGCTGTTTGGTTTGTGTTTTGTTGGGTATGTGATGAGATTTCTTGTCATTTGCAGACCTGGCGGCGACCGACTTTCCCGCGTCTTGAGACGAAGTATCATGGGCGCTGGAGCGTTTCACGGCCGAGTTCGGAATGGGATCGGGTGCAGCCGCTCCGCTAGAACCACCAGGTCAGCGAATGGCAAGATGAAGCTGGAGTTTGTTTCAGGGGGCTCACGCCAGCCGGGTAAAGACCCGGCCGTCTCCGCTGGGGCGGGCCAGTTGGCCCGACGCCCGGTCGGGCTACCAAGGGGCGCCCCTTTCGGGAAAGCCGCGGTAGTAGCTGAGTTCTGGAAGGCCTCTGCAGGGAGGCCGTTTGGATTGGAATGAGAACCGTCTCTTTTCAGCGGCAACAGGCTGGCCGCCCGTAGGACGACCGTCCGTCGGATTGCCATGGCAATCCGCGCCAGCGCAGACGACTTGTCCGTGACAAGTCGGCGTGAGCGCCTCGAGACAAACCAATGTTCACACCCCTTTGGGGGTGAACATTGGCGAATGGGAATGATCAAGCCGATCGGGCGATTAGTACCGGTAAGCTTCAAGCATTACTGCTCGTCCACACCCGGCCTATCAACGTGGTGGTCTACCACGGCCCTGATAGGGAGCACTCGTTTTGAGGTTAGTTTCCCGCTTAGATGCCTTCAGCGGTTATCTAGTCCGTACATAGCTACCCTGCACTGCGGCTGGCGCCACAACAGGTCCACCAGAGGTACGTCCATCCCGGTCCTCTCGTACTAGGGACAGATCCTCTCAATACTCCTACACCCACGGCAGATAGGGACCGAACTGTCTCACGACGTTCTGAACCCAACTCACGTACCGCTTTAAATGGCGAACAGCCATACCCTTGGGACCTGCTCCAGCCCCAGGATGCGATGAGTCGACATCGAGGTGCCAAACAACCCCGTCGATATGGACTCTTGGGGGTCATCAGCCTGTTATCCCCGGCGTACCTTTTATCCGTTGAGCGATGGCCCTTCCACGCGGGACCACCGGATCACTATGACCGACTTTCGTCTCTGCTCGACATGTACGTCTCGCAGTCAGGCGGGCTTATGCCATTGCACTCGACGACCGATTTCCGACCGGTCTGAGCCCACCATCGCGCGCCTCCGTTACTCTTTGGGAGGCGACCGCCCCAGTCAAACTACCCACCATACACTGTCCCGGATCCGGATAACGGACCGCGGTTAGACATCCATGACGATAAGGGTGGTATTTCAAGGATGGCTCCACACGAGCTGGCGCCCATGCTTCAAAGCCTACCACCTATCCTACACATGCCGACACGAATGCCAGTGTAAAGCTATAGTAAAGGTGCACGGGGTCTTTCCGTCTGACCGCAGGAACCCCGCATCTTCACGGGGAATTCAATTTCACTGAGTCTATGCTGGAGACAGCGGGGAAGTCGTTACGCCATTCGTGCAGGTCGGAACTTACCCGACAAGGAATTTCGCTACCTTAGGACCGTTATAGTTACGGCCGCCGTTTACTGGGGCTTCATTTCAGAGCTTGCACCCCTCCACTTAACCTTCCAGCACCGGGCAGGCGTCAGACCCTATACGTCGTCTTGCGACTTCGCAGAGCCCTGTGTTTTTGGTAAACAGTCGCTACCCCCTGGTCTGTGCCACCCCCACCCACTTGCGTACATGGGGGTCACGCTTCTTCCGAAGTTACGCGTGCAATTTGCCGAGTTCCTTCAGCATAGTTCTCTCAAGCGCCTTGGTATACTCTACCAGTCCACCTGTGTCGGTTTAGGGTACGGTCTATACGGTGGGGCTATTTCCTGGAACCGCTTCACCGCAGGATCAATCCAATAAGACCCTACGATACACGCGATCCGTCACTCTCCACCAGGCCCACGATTATTAACGTGGTTCCCATCGACTACGCCTTTCGGCCTCGCCTTAGGGGCCGGCTAACCC
>NZ_AP025032.1:4882500-4968066 GCF_019973775.1 Aureimonas sp. SA4125
GGTCTCGCTCGGCATGGATCCGTTCGCTTGATGGCCTGGCTGAGGATTGCCCTCCTCGTCGTCGTGCTGACATTGACGACGCTGGTCCTGTTGCCCCTGCAGGCGCTGGCGATCTGGCTGAAATGGCCGGTCGCCCGCTACCTGCCGCTCGTCTGGCACCGAATCGCCTGTCCCCTGGCGGGACTGAGGGTCATCGTCCATGGCGTGCCGGCCAAGGGCCGCCCGATGCTGGTCGTGGCCAACCACCAGTCCTGGGCCGATATCATCGCGCTCGGCGGCGTGCTGCCGCTCTCCTTCATCGCCAAGTCCGAGGTCCGCTCCTGGCCGGCCTTCGGCCAGCTCGCGCGCCTCCAGCGCACCGTCTTTGTCGCCCGCGACGAGCGCCGGCGCACCGGCGAGCAGGCCGATGCCATTGCCGACCGGCTGAGCCACGGCGACGCGATGGTGCTGTTCGCCGAGGGAACGACTTCTGACGGCAACATGGTGCTGCCATTCAAGACGGCACTGTTCGGGGCCGCACAAGCCGCGCTGAAGCGCTCGGGGGCCGATGCCGTCGTCGTCCAGCCCGTCTCCATCGCCTATGTCCGCGCCCACGGCCTGCCGCTCGGTCGGTTCCACAGGCCGCTGGCCGCCTGGCCGGGCGACGTGACGCTGGGCCCGCATCTGGTCCGCTTTCTGCAGGAGGGGGCGATCGACGTCGAGATCTCGTTCGGAACGCCGATTCCGTTCACGCCCGAGAGCGACCGCAAGGCCGTCGCCCGGGACGCGGAGGTCGAGGTGCGCCGGCTGATGGGGCAGAGTCTCGCCGGACACACTCTCCATGCCGATCCCGCATCTTTGCCCGCAAACGTCAATCACCGCTTGCGTCCGATGCCTGCCGAGCCGATATAGGAGATTGGCAGACAGGTCTTCCAGAAGGGCGCATGACTTCAAGTCACGACGATGGTATCGCGGGGGAAGACAGCACCCCGGCTCTCCGGCCGGTCGCGGCCGAAACCCGCAAGGTCTTCATCAAGACCTATGGCTGCCAGATGAACGTCTACGATTCGCAGCGCATGGGCGACGCCCTGGCCAGCGACGGCTATGCGCCGACGGAGACGATCGAGGATGCCGACCTCATTCTTCTCAACACCTGCCATATTCGCGAGCGGGCTGCTGAGAAGATCTACTCCGAGCTCGGGCGCATCAGCGTCCTGAAGCGTGAGCGCGCGGCCGTCGGCAAGTCGCTGAACGTGGCCGTTGCCGGTTGCGTGGCGCAGGCCGAGGGGCGCGAGATCCTTCACAGGGCGAAGGTCGTCGACCTCGTCATCGGTCCGCAGACCTATCACCGCCTGCCCCAGGCGCTGGCGCGCGTCGCCGGCGGCGAGCGCGTCGTCGACACCGACTACGCCGTCGAAGACAAGTTCGCCCATCTTCCCGCGCCCTTGCCCCGGCAGATCCTCGCCCGTGGCGTCGCCGCCTTCCTGACCGTGCAGGAGGGCTGCGACAAGTTCTGCACCTTCTGTGTCGTCCCCTATACCCGCGGTTCCGAGGTGTCCCGGCCGACGGCCCAGATCATCGACGAAGCCCGGCGCCTTGCCGAGGCCGGCGTGCGCGAGATCACGCTGCTCGGCCAGAACGTCAACGCCTGGTCGGGCGAGGACGGCGGCGGTGCCATCGGACTCGGCGATCTCCTGCGCCGGTTGGCGGACATCCCCGGCATCGCCCGGCTGCGCTACACGACCTCGCATCCGCGCGACATGGGCGACGACCTGATCGAGGCGCACCAGACTCTGCCGGCGCTGATGCCTTACCTGCATCTGCCGGTGCAATCGGGTTCGGACCGCATCCTGAAGGCGATGAACCGCCGCCACAAGGCCGAGGACTATGTCAGCCTCGTCGAGAAAATCCGCCGCAGCCGTCCGGGCATCGCCCTCTCGGGCGACTTCATCGTCGGCTTTCCCGGCGAGACCGAGGAAGATTTCCAGGCGACGCTCGATCTCGTGCGCACCGTCTTCTACGCCTCCGCCTATTCGTTCAAGTATTCGCCGCGCCCGGGAACGCCGGGTGCCGACATGCCGGACCATGTGCCGGAGGCCGTGATGTCGGAGCGGCTGGAGCGGCTGCAGGCGCTTTTGCGCGAACAGAATCTCGCCTTCATGGGCTCGCTCGTCGGCGAGGAGATCGAGGTTCTGATCGAAAAGCCCGGCCGCTATCCCCATCAGCTCGTCGGACGCTCACCCTATCTCCAGCCCGTCGTCCTTCCCCTTTCGGCCGGCGCCATCGGCGACGTCGTCAGGGTCAGGATCGACAGCCTCGTCGCGAATTCGCTGGTGGCCGTGGGGGCCAATCCCCCGGACAGGCAGCCTGTAAGGATGATCGCATGAAGGCCATTCGCGGAGCGGTTCCCTCGTCCGGTGCGTCCGACATGGCGCATATCGTTCTCAGCTACGAGGACAATCGGCTGGCGAGTTCGCTTTTCGGACAGTTCGACGAGCATCTGGCGGTCATCGAGCAGAAGCTCGGCGTCGATGCCCGCACGCGCGGCAACCAGGTCGAGCTCCGGGGTGATCCCATGGCGAGCGAGCAGGCGCGCCGCACGCTCGACCATCTCTACGGCCGCCTCCAGGGCGGCGCCGAGATCCAGAAGTCGGATGTCGAGGGCGCGATCCGCATGGCGATCGCCCAGGACGACCAGCTGGTGCTGCCGACGCTGGAAAAGAAGGGCCGCATGTCGCTGGCGCAGATCTCGACGCGCAAGAAGACCATTCACGCCCGCACATCGACGCAGGACGCCTACATGCGCGCGCTGGAACGGGCCGAGCTGGTGCTCGGCGTCGGCCCGGCCGGCACCGGCAAGACCTATCTCGCCGTCGCCCATGCCGCCATGCTGCTCGAACGCGGCCAGGTCGACCGCATCGTCCTGTCGCGGCCGGCGGTCGAGGCCGGCGAGCGGCTCGGCTTCCTGCCGGGCGATCTGAAGGAGAAGGTCGATCCCTATCTGCGTCCCCTCTACGACGCGCTCTACGACATGATGCCGGCCGAGAAGGTCGAGCGGGCGCTGGCCGCCGGTGCGATCGAGATCGCGCCGCTCGCCTTCATGCGCGGCCGCACGCTGTCCAACTGCTGCGTCATCCTCGACGAGGCGCAGAACACCACGTCGATGCAGATGAAGATGTTCCTGACCCGGCTCGGCGAGAACGCCCGCATGGTCGTCACCGGCGATCCCTCGCAGATCGACCTGCCGCCCGGCCAGAAGTCCGGTCTCGTCGAGGCCATGCGGGTACTCGGCGACATTCCGAACGTCGTGACCGTGCGCTTCGAGTCGAAGGATGTCGTGCGCCATCATCTGGTGCAGGCGATCGTCGAGGCCTACGAAGCCGACAGCACGCGCAGCCGCATCCCCGTTTTGCCCAGCGAACGACAATGAGCCAGCCCGCTACCCAGCCTGCGATCTCGGCCGCTTCAGAGGACGAAGCGCCTTCCGGGCGACCCTATGCCGGTTTGACCCTTGCTCTGGCCATCGAGGACGAGGCCTGGCTGGAGCAGGGGCTCGGGGACCTCGAACTGCTCGTCTTCGATTGCCTGACGGCGACAGCCTTCCATCTCGCTTTGCCCGGGGATGTCGCCACCGAACTTGGCGCGACCTTTGCCGACGATGCTGCCGTCAAGCTCCTCAATGCCGAGTGGCGCGGCATCGACAAGCCGACCAACGTCCTGTCCTTCCCGCTGGTCGATCTCGCGCCGGGCGCCCTTCCGGGACCGATGCTCGGCGACGTGATCTTCGCCCGCGAGACGCTGCTGCGCGAGGCGGAGGCGGAGGACAAGGCGCTGCGCGACCATCTCTGCCATCTCGTTGTGCACGGCTTCCTGCATTGTCTCGGGTATGACCATGTCGGGAGCGACGAAGCGGAGGCGATGGAGCGCCTGGAGACGGCGATCCTCGCCGATCTCGGCATTGCCGATCCCTATGCCATGATGGTCCCCGCCACCCCGGCGGACAGCTTTGAAGCGACGCGGTGACAATGAGCCAGATGAAGACACCCCGAGACCAAGACGGGCCATCCGTGACGAGTTTCGAGACGCTCGGCGAGCGAACGCCGGACGACCGAAGTCCCGGCGCCCGGCAGAAGCCGCTGGCGCCCCCGCGGCAGAGTTTCCTTTCCGGATTCCTGGCGCGCCTGAAGCCGAGGGTCCCGGCGATGCTCCGCCAGGATCTCACCGACGCCCTGCAGGGGACCGGTGACGGCGTGTTTTCCACCGAAGAGCGCGCGATGCTCAACAACATCCTGCGCCTGCGCGAAGTGCGCGTCGAGGACGTGATGGTGCCGCGGGCCGATGTCGAGGCGGTCGAGATAACCGCGACGCTCGGCCAGCTGATGCGGGAATTCGAGGCCAGCGGCCATTCCCGCATGCCCGTCTACGGCGAGGATCTCGACGATCCGCGTGGCATGATCCATCTTCGCGACGTTCTCGCGCACATCACCCGCTGCGCCCAGACCGGCAATCCGGCGCCGGCGGCGCCGGGCTCGGCGGTGACACAAGGCGCCGCCGCCGATGCGCCGCTCGACCTCGGGCATATCGATCTCGACCGCAGCATCGAGGACCTGGGGCTCCTGCGCGATGTCCTGTTCGTGCCGCCGTCGATGCTCGCCTCCAACCTCATGGCGCGCATGCAGGCGACGCGCACGCAGATGGCGCTGGTGATCGACGAGTATGGCGGCACCGACGGTCTGGTCTCGCTCGAGGACATCATCGAGATGGTCGTCGGCAATATCGAGGACGAGCACGACGATGAGGCGGCGATGATCGTCGCCCGCGGCGACGGCAACTATGTCGCCGATGCCCGCGCCGATCTCGACCATGTCAGGACGATGATCGGCGACGACTTCGACTTTTCCGACTACGAGGAGGAGGCTGAGACCGTCGGCGGCCTTCTGTTCTCGAGGCTCGGCCGCGTTCCGGCGCAGGGCGAAGTGATCGAAGCCGTCAAGGGCTTCGAATTCCATGTCCTTGCCGCCGATCCGCGCCGGGTTCTGCGCGTGCGGATCCTGCGTCTGGCGCAGGGCGACGCGATGGCCGACGGCACGGCTCTGTCCTGACAAGGACGATCACCCGTGACGGGGTGGATGTCCTCCCGCGCGTCGTCTTGCGCGGGCTTCCCGGCCTGCGCCGAAGGACGCTCGCCAAGCCTGAGGAAAGCTTGCGGCCGGATGGGTAAAGCGGCAGGGTCCGCTCCGTTCGGTGTGCGGGTCGACGAGGTTCATGGAATGCGAGAGCTTGCCGCAAGGGTCGTGCTGATGGACGGCTGGCGCCGCGCGGTGCTGGCGATGCTGGCCGGTGCCATCACCGCTCTCGGACTGGCGCCTGTCGATTTCTTCGCCG
The DNA here is from genome assembly GCF_019973775.1 of Aureimonas sp. SA4125. Taxonomy (NCBI): domain Bacteria; kingdom Pseudomonadati; phylum Pseudomonadota; class Alphaproteobacteria; order Hyphomicrobiales; family Aurantimonadaceae; genus Aureimonas; species Aureimonas sp. SA4125. The sequence continues at coordinate 4,887,865 of NZ_AP025032.1, forward strand.
CGGGCTTCGTCGGCTTTCCGCTTCTTGTCTGGATGCTCGACGGAGCGGCGGGCAATCCGGCGGCCGGCGCGCTTCGCCGTCTCGCGCCTGCCTTCCGCATCGGCTGGTCCTTCGGCTTCGGCTATTTCGTCGCCGGCCTGTGGTGGCTCGGTGCGGCCATGCTCAACGACGGCAATGCCTTCCTCTGGGCCATCCCCCTCGCCGTTCTGGTTTTGCCCGCGATCCTCGCCGTCTACTACGGGCTTGCCGCCGCCCTGGCGCGAGCCTTCTGGGTCGACGGGCCGTGGCGGATTCTCGCGCTCGCCGTCAGCTTTTCCCTCGTCGAAATCCTGAGGGGCATGCTCTTCACCGGCTTTCCCTGGAACGAGATCGGCGTCATGGCCGCGCCCGTTCCGCTGCTGATGCAGTCGGTCTCCGTGGTCGGCCTGCATGGCATGACGCTTGCCGCCGTCTTCGTCTTCGCCGCGCCGGCGCTCTGGGTGGCGCCGCGCGATCGCGCGCCCGCCCTTGTCCTCGCGGCGCTTTTGGCTGTTGCGCATGCGGGCTTCGGCGCCTACCGCCTGGCAACCGCCGAAAATCCGACCGATGCCGGGGTGGCCGTGCGGGTCGTGCAGCCCAACATCGCGCAGACCGAGAAGTGGGACGCCGCCGAAGCCGACCGCAACTTCGCGCGGCTCGTGCAACTGACCGAGACCCGTCCGGAGACGCCGCTGGCGGCGAAGACGCTGATCATCTGGCCGGAATCCTCGGTGCCGTTCCTCCTGACGGAGAGGCCGGACGCGATCGCCCGCCTGGCGACGGCCCTGCAGCCGGGGGAGACGCTGATCGCCGGTGCCGCCCGGGCGGAGCGGCGCGACGACGCTGCGCCGCGCTATTATAATTCAGTCTATGTCATCGACGAGGAAGGTGTCATCGTCGATGCCCGGGACAAGACCCATCTTGTTCCCTTCGGCGAATACCTGCCCTTCCAGAGCTTTCTGGAGGGTCTCGGCTTGCGCCAACTCGCCTCCCTGCCCGGCGGGTTTTCCGCGGGTGCGGACCGCTCGCCGGTAATGCTGGCCGGTATTCCCGCCTTCCTGCCGCTCATCTGCTACGAGATCATTTTCCAGGACGAGATCGATCGCTCCGCAGCGAAGCGACCCGGTTTCATCGTCAATGTCACCAATGACGCATGGTATGGAAACACCCCCGGGCCCTATCAGCATCTGCGCCAGTCAGGACTGACCGCCGTCGCGCTCGGGCTCCCGCTGGTGCGCAGTGCCAATACCGGGGTCTCCGTCGTCACGGACGCCTATGGCCGGACGATCGATGGATTGGCGCTCGGTTCGGCGGGGACGCTTGAAGTAAAGCTGCCGGTAGTGGCACCGTTCACAGTCTTTTCACGAGTTGGAAACCTTCCGTATTGGATTTTGATCGCGATGAGTTCACTCCTGCTATGCTGGCTTTCCGTAAAAAATGCCCGGCGGGATTGATTGACGCGTGTTGTCGCAAAGCATAACGAGCACACGGATGTTGCTGTTGCAAAATTTCCATATTGCACCTGCTGGGGCCAGGGGAGGCCGGCCATTGCCCGGAGGCGGAAAACGGGCGTTGTGGAAGGCGAAGGTTGAACGATGACCGAAAACAAGAAAAAGCCCAACCCCGTCGATACCCATGTCGGTTCGAGGGTGCGCCTTCGCCGGACCATGCTCGGCATGAGCCAGGAAAAACTCGGCGAGGCTCTGGGCATCACCTTCCAGCAGATCCAGAAGTATGAGAAGGGCTCCAACCGCATCGGCGCCAGTCGCCTGCAGCGGATCACCGAGGTCCTGAATGTCCCCGTCTCGTTTTTCTTCGAGGATGTTCCCGGCGCGCTGACGGACGGAGCAGGCGGGCTCGGCGAGCCTTCGGGCCCCGATTACGTCGTCGATTTCCTGTCGACGGCGGAGGGCCTGCAGTTGAACCGCGCTTTCGTGAAGATCAGCGATCCGAAGGTGCGGCGTCGGATCATCGATCTGGTTCGGTCGCTCGGCGACAGCGCTGACGGTGAGGTCACGAGCTAGACACCCGGCCCGTAACGGCATCGAACGCCGGTTTTGCGGTCGACCCTTGCCGTTTTCGCTTGACGTAAGAGTATTCCGCCTGCAAACCCGGCCGCCGACACGGTGTTGTCCAGGGGCGGGCGACCTGTGCGCGGCATCGTTTGACTGAATTCACCCGACAGATGACTGAATCCACCCTATAGACGAGATGCACTGGGCTTCCAGCGGCTGCAAGAGGCGGCCTGCGGCCCGTAGACTGGGGACAAACATGGCACGCGACGCATATCTTTTCACGAGCGAAAGCGTCTCGGAAGGACATCCCGATAAGGTCTGCGACCGGATTTCGGACGAGATCGTCGACCTGTTCTTCAAGGAAGCTAAGAAGGCGGGAATGGATCCCACCCTGGTGCGGGTTGCTTGCGAGACCCTGGCGACGACGAACCGGATCGTCATCGCCGGTGAAGTCCGCTGCTCGATGAGCGAGAAGGCCATGCGCTCGAAGGTCAAGGCGGCCGCCCGCAAGGCCGTCAAGGCGATCGGCTACGAGCAGGATGGTTTTCACTGGAAGAACGCCAAGATCGACGTCCTTCTTCATGCCCAGTCTGCTGACATCGCTCAGGGCGTCGACGCCTCCGGCAACAAGGACGAGGGCGCGGGCGATCAGGGCATCATGTTCGGCTACGCCTGCCGCGAGACTGCCGACCTGATGCCGGCCCCCATCTACTACGCCCACAAGATCCTCGAGCGCCTTGCCGGCGCCCGCAAGGCTGGCGAGGGTGACGCCGGCAAGCTCGGCCCCGACGCCAAGAGCCAGGTGACCGTGCGCTACGAGAAGGGCGTGCCGACCGAGGTGGTCTCGATCGTCCTGTCGACCCAGCATCTCGACGAGGAGCTTTCCTCCGCCGACGTGCGCGCCATCGTCGAGCCCTTCATCCGCGAGCAGCTCTCCGGGATCAGCATCGCCGAGGACTGCGCCTGGCACGTCAACCCGACCGGCAAGTTCGTCATCGGCGGCCCGGACGGCGATGCCGGCCTGACCGGCCGCAAGATCATCGTCGACACCTACGGCGGTGCGGCGCCCCACGGCGGCGGTGCCTTCTCCGGCAAGGACCCGACCAAGGTCGATCGTTCGGCGGCCTATGCCGCGCGCTATCTCGCCAAGAACGTCGTCGCTGCCGGTTATGCCGACCGCTGCACGATCCAGTTGTCCTATGCCATCGGCGTCGCCGAGCCGCTGTCGGTCTATGTCGACCTGCATGGAACCGGCACGGTCGACGAGGACAAGCTCGAGATGGCGCTGCGCCAGGTCATGAGCCTGACCCCGCGCGGCATCCGCGAACACCTGGAGCTGTCCAAGCCGATCTACGCGCAGAGCGCCGCCTACGGCCATTTCGGCCGCAAGCCCGGCCGTGACGGCTCCTTCTCCTGGGAGAAGACGGACCTCGCGCCGAAGCTCAAGGCCGCCCTTGCCGGTTGACGAACAGGGCCTGCCGCGGCCGGCTTTGGCCGACGCGGCAGCGCCATCCGAAGCCTTGCGCCCGGCGCGGCTCCGCGAGGCCTTCTATGGGAGGCTCCACGGCAAGACGTTGCGTCCGGGTCAGGCATCGACGCTCAGGACGTTGCTGCCGCAACTTTCCCTCGATCTGGCGCAGCCGGCGCCTGCCGACATCCGGCAGCTTTTCCCCGGCCCCATCGACGCGGTCCGCCTGGAGATCGGCTTCGGCGGCGGGGAGCATCTCCTGTCGATGCTGGGCCGCCACCCTCGCTCCGGCTTCCTCGGCGCCGAACCCTTCGTCAACGGCATGGCCAAGATGCTGGCGGCACTGGAGGCTGAGCCCTCCGACCGGATCCGGCTGTTTTCCGACGATGCCACCCTCCTTCTCGACTGGTTGCCGGACGGCTCGCTCGGCGGCATAGATCTCCTGTATCCCGATCCCTGGCCAAAACCGCGACACTGGAAGCGCCGCTTCGTCAGCGCGGCCAATCTCGATCGCTTCGCCCGCGTTCTCGCCCCCGGTTCCCTGTTTCGTTTCGCCTCCGATATCGATTCCTACGTCGCCTGGACGCTGAAGCACTGCGCGGCGCACGCCGCGTTTGACGAGCTGGCGCCATCGCCCGCGGACCGCCTTATTCCCTATGAGGGCTGGCCGGGAACGCGCTACGAAGCGAAGGCGCTGCGCGAGGGCCGGCAGCCGCGCTATCTCGTCTTTCGCCGCCTGCCGCACGCGGCGGGTTGATGCCGCGGCCAAATTGGCCTATATCGCATTCAAATTCTCAGCGATGCAGTCGTGAGAGTGGGTCCTGCCGGTCCCGCTCTTTTTTGTTACCGGGGTCCGGTTCCGCGCGCGGCATCGACGAGACGAAACGATCCTTCGTTTCGCCATGACCCTGTGCGGCAGCGCGACCAACGGGACTGCGACAGCGGTCCGCAACGCCGGAGAGCGCGTGACGAACGACGACGGGAAGTCCGAAGCTGATGCCGCCGATGCCCGCCTCATTGTCGAGGAGGGGCTCGAGGGAGCGATCGCGGCTATCGTGGAGCCGGTCATCGCGCAGCTCGGCTATCGGCTGGTGCGCGTCCGGATCTCGCAGCTGAACGGCATGACGCTGCAGATCATGGCCGAGCGTGCCGATGGCACGATGGCGGTCGAGGATTGCGAGGCGGTCAGCCGGGCGGTTTCGCCGGTGCTGGATGTCGAGGACCCGATCGAGCAGGAATATCATCTCGAAGTGTCGTCTCCCGGAATCGACCGCCCGCTGGTGCGCCATGCGGACTTTGCCACCTGGACGCATCACCTGATCAAGCTCGAGACCTCGCGCCTGGTTTCCGGGCGCAAGCGGTTTCGTGGTAAGATCGTCGAAGTGCTGCGCGACGCGATCCGCTTCGAGCGTGACCAGGCGCATCCGGAGGAGGAACTCGTCGTCGAGATCGCGCTCGATGCGATCACCGATGCGAGGCTGATCCTGACGGACGAGCTGATCGACGCGGCATTGAAGGCTGACAAGGCGGCCCGCAAGGGGCATGGCGAGAACGACAACGATCCGGCCACCGGGCAGGACCAGTAGACACAGCGGGCGCGCGGCGCCTGTCACGAACGAAAATCGCGGCGGCGCGAACGGGCCTGACCCGCAAGCGCCCGAACGCGGCTTTGGTTGAGGAGAGATTTGATGGCAGTCAGTGCGAACCGGCTCGAGCTTCTGCAGATTGCAGATGCCGTCGCGCGCGAGAAGTCGATCGACCGCGAAATCGTCATCGAGGCGATGGCCGAGGCCATCCAGAAGGCTGCCCGGTCAAAGTATGGCCAGGAGACGAACATCCGCGTCGACATCAACACCAAGACCGGTGAGATGAAGCTGCAGCGGCTCCTGGAAGTGGTGGAGGAGGTCGAGGACCCCAACACCCAGATCTACCTCGACCTGGCCCGCGACAAGAATCCCGACGCAGAGCCCGGCGACTTCATCGCCGAGCAGCTGCCGCCGATGGATTTCGGCCGCATCGCCGCCCAGTCGGCCAAGCAGGTGATCGTCCAGAAGGTTCGCGACGCCGAGCGCGACAAGCAGTTCGAGGAATACAAGGACCGGCTCGGCGAGATCGTCAACGGGACCGTCAAGCGCGTCGAGTATGGCAATGTCATCGTCGATCTCGGCAAGGGCGAGGGCATCATCCGCCGCGACGAGCAGATTCCGCGCGAGCTCTTCCGCTATGGCGACCGCGTCCGCGCCTTTGTCTACGACGTCCGACGCGAGCCGCGCGGGCCGCAGATCTTCCTGTCGCGCACGCATCCGCAGTTCATGGCGAAACTCTTCACCATGGAAGTGCCGGAGATCTACGACGGCATCATCGAGATCAAGTCGGTTGCCCGCGATCCCGGCTCGCGTGCCAAGATCGCCGTGGTGAGCCGCGATTCCTCGGTCGACCCGGTCGGTGCCTGCGTCGGCATGCGCGGCTCTCGCGTCCAGGCCGTCGTCGCCGAATTGCAGGGCGAAAAGATCGACATCATTCCCTGGTCGCCGGACGCCGCTTCCTTCCTCGTCAATGCGCTGCAGCCGGCGGAAGTGTCGAAGGTCGTCCTCGACGAAGATGCCGAGCGTATTGAAGTTGTCGTTCCCGATGACCAATTGTCTCTTGCGATCGGCCGTCGCGGCCAGAACGTCCGCCTTGCTTCGCAGCTGACCGGCTGGGATATCGACATCCTGACCGAGCAGGAAGAGTCGGAGCGTCGGCAGAAGGAATTCGCCGAGCGTTCGGATCTGTTCATGAACGCGCTCAACGTCGACGAGATGGTCGGCCAGTTGCTGGCCTCGGAAGGCTTCACCTCGGTCGAGGAAGTCGCCTTCGTCGGTCGCGACGAAGTGGCGTCGATCGAAGGCTTCGACGACGATACGGCGGAAGAGATCCAGTCGCGGGCGCAGGAATATCTGGAGCGCCGCGAAAGCGAGTTCGACACCAAGCGCAAGGATCTGGGTGTCGAGGACGCGCTGCGCGGAATCGACGGGCTGACGACGCCGATGCTCGTCGCACTTGGCGAGGACGGCATCAAGACGATGGAAGATTTCGCCGGCTGCGCCGCCGACGACCTCATCGGCTGGACCGAGCGCAAGGACGGCGAGACCAAGCGCTTTCCCGGGGCGCTTTCGGCCTTCGAGATCAGCCGCGTGGATGCTGACCGCATGGTCATGCAGGCCCGCGTCAAGGCCGGCTGGGTGACCGAAGAAGAATTGGCCGGACCGGCCGTGGACGAAGAAGAGGGTGTCGAAGCGGTTGCGGGCTGAGGAGGACGGAGAGAACCTCTTGGTGTCCGGTGACGAATCGGCGAACGAGACCGGCTCCGGCTCTGAAGTGCCGGAAGCCGGTGACGGGCTGGAGGGCGAGGTGAACACGCGCATGTGCATCGTGTCGCGCCGGACCTTCGAGCCCGAGGAACTGATCCGCTTCGTCGCGGCGCCCGACGGCTCCGTCGTTGCGGATTTCCGTCGGCGACTGCCGGGCCGAGGCGCACATGTCGAGGCCAACCGCGCGGCGGTGGATCTCGCCGTCAAGCGCAAGCTCTTCGGGCGGGCGCTGAAGAAAGACGTCAAGGCGGCCGAGACCCTGGGGGCCGAGGTCGATGAATTGCTCCGGCGCGGCGCGCTCGGCTTTTTCGGGCTCGCCCGCAAAGCCGGCGAGTTCGTCACCGGCGCGGCCAAGGTGGATATCGCCATCCGCACGGGCCGCGCGATCGCCGTCGTGCATGCGACGGATGCGGCGGCCGACGGCATCCGCAAACTGGACAATGCCCGCACCGCCGCCGTGGCGTTGGGGGACGCCGATCCCATCCCGGTTTTTCGTCCGTTTACCTCGGATGAAATGGGTTTGGCCTTCGGCGGCGAGAATGTGATACATGCTGCCGTCCTTGCCGGCGATGCGGGCGCAGCCCTTCTGAAGCGTTTGGAAGCGCTGTCGACATATCGGGGTCCCCGGACCCAAGCGAACTCCCCGGAGGCGGATGCGCCGACAGGCGGGGAGGACGCCACGAAGAAGAATTCGGATCATCCGCAGGCGGATGGTCCCGGCATGGATGGTGGGTGTGGGGTCGAACCTGCACAGGAAGCGGAAGTCTAGATGAGCGACACGAAATCCGGCGACGACAAGACGCTGAGCGTGAACACGAAGAAGACCCTGACGCTGAAGCGCCCGGGTGTCGAGCAGTCGACGGTCCGCCAGAGCTTCTCGCATGGCCGGACGAACAACGTCGTCGTGGAAACGAAGAAGCGCCGTATCGTCGGCCCGCAGGATGCCAAGGACGGGCCGACCCCGCCGTTGTCGGCCGACCGCGCCGCGGCGCTGGCCGCCTCGCTGCAGGCGGCTGCCCAGGCGCCCGTCGCCGAGGCGCCGAAGCCGGCTGCGCCGATCTCTGAGGCCGTCGTGCCGCCGACACCGGCATCGACCGCGCCGGTCGCGGCCGAGCCCGCCGCTGCATCGCCGGCGCCCGAGCCAGTTGCCAAGGTCGTCGAGCCGAAGGCCGAGGCGGCGCCCCTCGCCGCCACGGTCGAGGCACCCGTCGCCGAGACGCCCGCAGCACAAGCGCCGGCTCCGGCCGTCGTGGAGGCGAAGGCGCCCGCTGCGAGCCCGCCTGCTGCGCAGTCCGCGCCGGCTGCTGCCGTTTCGCCAGCCCCGGCAAAGCCGGCAGCGCCGTCGTCTTCCGCGCCGGCTCGTCCGGCAACGGGTTACCAGGGTGCGGGCCGCACCGGCGCGCCGCAGCCTTCGGGTCGCACGGGCCAGTCGCAGGGGCCGAACGCCAATCGGTCCGGTCCGTCCGCCCAACCCGTGCGCCCCGCGGCGCCGACGCCGCGGCCGGCGGCCGCCACGCCGGGCCGTCAGCCGCGCGGTGCCGTCCTCAACGACCTGTCGTCGCGCGAGATGGACGCCCGCCGCCGGGCGCTCGAACTCGCCAAGCAGCGCGAAGCGGAAGAGCGTCGCCTCTTCCTTGCCGATGAGGCGCGCCGCGTTGCCGACGACGAGCGTCGCCGCGCCGAGCGCGAGGAGAGCGAGCGTCGCCAGGCCGAGGAGGCCGCGCGTCTCGAAGCCGAGCAGGCCGCCCGCCGCAAGGCCGAGGAGGAGGCCTCGCGCCGTCCTGCCAATATCGCCCAGCCGCCGGTCAGCAATGTCCCCGGCGAGGATCCGCTGGTCCGTCCGGCGCGCGGCGAAGTCGTCAAGGGCACGCGCCGTGCCGATGGCGAACTCGAGGAAGTCGCCGGCCGTTCGCGCGGCGGCCCTGCCGGCGCACGCCGCTCGGTCAAGGTCGAGGTCGCCAAGCCGACCCGTGCCCGCACCGAGGAAGATCGCCGCAAGGGCAAGCTGACGCTCGACAAGGCGTTGACGTCGGAAGAGGGCGCCCGTGGCCGGTCGCTGTCGTCGATGCGTCGCCGCCAGGACAAGCTGAAGCGCTCGCAAATGAATCAACAGCGTGAGAAGATCGCGCGTGAGGTCACCATCCCAGAAACGATTACCATCCAGGAACTCGCCAACCGCATGTCGGAGCGGGCCGTCGACGTCATCAAGTTCCTGATGGCGCAGGGCCAGATGATGAAGCCGGGCGACGTCATCGACGCCGATCTGGCCGAGCTCATCGCGTCGGAATTCGGCCATACACCGAAGCGCGTCGCCGCCTCCGACATCGAGGAAGGCATCTTCAACGTCGCCGACAATGTCGAGAACCTCGTGTCGCGGCCGCCGGTCGTCACCATCATGGGCCATGTCGACCACGGCAAGACCTCGCTGCTCGACGCGATCCGCCACACCAAGGTCGTCACCGGCGAGGCCGGCGGCATCACCCAGCACATCGGTGCCTATCAGGTGGTCCACGAGGGCTACCCGATCACCTTCATCGACACGCCGGGCCATGCCGCCTTCACCGCCATGCGGGCCCGCGGCGCGCAGGCGACCGACATCGCGATTCTCGTGGTCGCGGCCGACGACAGCGTGATGCCGCAGACGATCGAATCGATCAAGCATGCCAAGGCGGCGGGCGTTCCGATCATCGTGGCGATCAACAAGATCGACAAGCCGGCGGCCGATGCCCAGAAGGTGCGCACGCAGCTTCTGCAGCACGAGGTCTTCGTCGAATCCATGGGCGGCGAGGTGCTCGACGTCGAGGTTTCGGCCACGACGGGGCTCGGGCTCGACAAGCTCCTGGAGGCCATCCAGCTCCAGGCCGAACTCCTCGAACTCCAGGCCGATCCGAACCGCACCGCCGAGGGCGTCGTCATCGAGGCACAGCTCGACAAGGGTCGCGGCCCGGTCGCGACCGTGCTCGTCCAGTCCGGCACGCTTGCCATCGGCGACATCGTCGTGGCCGGCGACATGTGGGGCAAGGTCCGCGCCATCGTCAACGACAAGGGCGCGCAGCTGAAGAAGGCCGAGCCGTCGATGCCGATCGAGGTGCTCGGCATGCAGGGCACCCCGCAGGCCGGCGATCGCTTCGCCGTCGTCAACGACGAGGCCCGCGCCCGCGAGATCTCGGAATACCGTCAGCGCCTGACGCGCGAGAAGCAGGTGGCGAAGTCCGCCGGCCAGCGCGGCTCGCTCGAGCAGATGATGTCGCAGTTGCAGGATACGGGGCTCAAGGAGTTCCCGCTCCTGATCAAGGGCGACGTGCAGGGTTCGGTCGAGGCGATCATCTCCGCCCTCGACAAGCTCGGCACCGACGAGGTCAGGGCGCGGATCATCCATTCGGGTGCCGGCGCGATCACCGAGTCGGACATCACGCTGGCCTCCTCGTCCAACGCCGCGATCATCGGCTTCAACGTCCGGGCCAATGCCCAGGCGCGGACGGCCTCGGAGCGCGAGGGCATCGAGATCCGCTACTACAACATCATCTACGACCTCGTGGACGATGTGAAACAGGCGATGTCGGGCCTCCTGTCGCCGGAGCGTCGCGAGACCTTCCTCGGCAACGCGCAGATCCTCGAGGTCTTCCACATCACCAAGGTCGGCAAGGTCGCCGGCTGCCGGATCACCGAAGGCAAGGTCGAGCGCGGTGCGGGCGTGCGCCTCATCCGCGACGGCGTCGTCATCCACGAGGGCAAGCTGTCGACGCTCAAGCGCTTCAAGGACGAAGTGTCGGAAGTGCCGTCGGGCCAGGAATGCGGCATGGCCTTCGAGAAATATGAGGACATGCGCCAGGGCGACGTCATCGAGTGCTTCCGCGTCGAGCATTTCGCCCGCACGCTCTAGGCGACCTTCGACGTTGCAGTCAGGCGGCCCGGATCAACCATCCGGGCCGTTGCCTATTTGGAAAAAGGCCGGATCGGCAGATCCTCGGGGCGCCGCCGCCCGGTGACATCGGCTTGCCGCTCGATCGTGGTACACTTCCGATGCGCATGGCTTCGAGCGGAGCCACAGCGCTGCATGACAGCGCCCGCGCGAAACGGGGATGACCTGCCCGCGAGATGCGAGGGCAGGCTGTCCGCCAGATCGCATGGAACCGGTCGACAGGCGCGGCGGGACTGCCGGAAACGGCAGTGCAGGCTTTTCGTCTCCGCCGCAGGCCCCACGTCTCGGCAGACGGGACACAACAGAAAAGACGAACACCATGGGACGCAGCCAGAATGGCCGGTAGGAAAGATGCCGGCCCGACAAACCGCCAGCTCGGCATCGGCGAGAAGGTCCGTCACGCCGTGACGGAGGTGCTGGCGCGCGAGTCGTTCAACGACCCGCTGCTCGACCGCGCGGTGATCTCGGTCACCGAGGTGCGCATGGCGACCGACCTGAAGCTGGCGACGGCCTATATCACCGTTCTCGGCCAGGCCGACGTCGAGCCCTATGTCGAGGCACTGAACCGCCACTCGAAGTTTGTCCGCGGCCGGATCACACCGGCGTTGCGGACGATGAAGTACATGCCGGATATCCGGTTCAAGACCGATACGTCCTTCGACAACTACGCCCGCATCGACGCGCTGCTGCGCTCGCCGGAAGTCGCCAGGGACCTTGCTGCAGAGACACGAGAAAAGGACGACGACCATGATTTGGACAGATGAGAAACTGGGCGCGAAATCCCCCGGCGAACGCTACCAGCTGTACGTGAATGCCCGCTCCATGGACTCCGACGACGCCCGCGCGCTCGTCACCATGATCGAGGAATCGGGCCTGCCCTATTCGCTCGACCGCTCGCTGCGCACGCCTGATCCGATCTCGACCAAGGTCGCCGAGATCGCCTATTCCGCCGAAGCCACGAAGGCGATGGAAGAGGCGATCCGCAACGAGCTGCCGCCGATGGCCGCTCTCGATCCGATGCTGATCCAGGCGCTCGGCGACGATTACGGCCCGCACAATTCCTCCACCACCTTTGCCGGCCGGATCTCGGCCGAGCGCATGATGCAGCGCGGCTATCAGAAGGTCGGGCGCAAGCAGAAGCTGCCCGCCGATTGCCGCGCCAAGACCGCGGAAGTCATGGTGAAGCGCTCGGAGGCGACCGAGTAGCATGACACCACGACGCGGCAAGAAGCCGAAGGGCCGGCCGGTTTCCGGCTGGGTGATCTTCGACAAGCCGAGAGGCATGGGATCGACCGAGGCGGTCTCGAAGATCAAATGGCTGTACTTCGCCCAGAAGGCGGGTCACGCGGGAACGCTGGACCCGCTGGCCTCCGGCATGCTGCCGATCGCGCTCGGCGATGCGACGAAGACCGTTCCCTACGTGATGGATGGCCGCAAGGTCTATCAGTTCACGGTGAAATGGGGCGTCGAGACGACCACCGACGACACCGAGGGCACGGCCGTGAACGTTTCCGACGCAAGGCCCAGCCGGGCCGACGTCGACGCGATCATGGCACGCTATACCGGCGAGATCAGTCAGGTGCCGCCGCAGTTTTCGGCGATCAAGATCGACGGCAACCGGGCCTATGACTTGGCCCGCGAGGGCGAGGTGTTCGAGATCGCCGCCCGCACCGTCACGGTCCACAGTCTCGATCTCGTCGAGATGGCCGAGGACACGACGGTCTTCGAGGCCGAATGCGGCAAGGGCACCTATGTCCGCTCGATCGCCCGCGACATGGGACGCGATCTCGGCTGCTTCGGCCACATCGTCGATCTCCGGCGCATCGTCGTCGGCTCCTTCGACGAAGAGGACATGGTGACGCTCGCCGATCTCGAAATGGCGGCCGACGAAGGCCGCGAGACGCTGACAGAGGAAGAGGTCGAGGCCGGTGCCAAGCCGCGCGTCGTCGATTTCTCCGGCCTCGACGAATATGTTCTCGATCCCGCGCTCGCCCTCGGCGATCTCTACGAGGTGCCGCTCACCGACGAGCAGGCGGGCAGGGTGCGCTCCGGCAATCCCGTGCTGCTGCGCGGCCGCGACGCACCCGCCTCCTGCGAGGAAGCCTACGCCACCGGCGGCGGTCGCCTCGTGGCGCTCGGCGCCGTCGAGGAGGGCGAGTTTCGGCCGAAGCGGGTGTTCGGCGGCCGGGGCTGATCGCAAGGCGGCCGTTGAAGCCGGCTGACTTCGCGGCATCAGCGGTATAGGCGGGTGTCAGCCAAGCTTGGCAACCGCCCGAGCGGGCGACCAGGGTTGGTCACTCGAAGGTGCGTTGCGCGAAGGCTCCGCGAATGGCCTCGGCCATGCCGTCGACGACCGCTCCGGTAGCCATGGAGTTGCGCAACAATCCGACCGATGAGCTGTCGACGATGCCGAAACCGTCGCCTTCGGTCAGCTCGCGGCACTTCGGCGGAATCTGGCTGCGACAGAGCGGCGCAATGGCAAGGCCCGACGTGACCGCAGCCTGCAGGGGGCTGCATGTGTCGGCGGTATAGGCCGCGCGAAACCGGATGCCGGCGCGGTCGAGCGAGTTGAGCGCGACCGCCCGGCACCAGCCCTGCGTCGCGTTCAGCGCCACCGGCACCGGGTCCTGTTCGTGAACACAGTGGACGGTGGAGGTGACCCAGACGGTCGGGTCAGTGGCGAGCCATTCCGCAGATCCTGTGCCGGCTTCTTCGAAGACCACGGCCAGTTCGAGCCCCTCCGCCGCGACGGCCTGGCGGTTGGCGGCCGAACTGGCATAGCTGACCGTCACTTCGACCAGCGGATGGCGCTTGGCGAAGGCGCCGAGCGCCTGCGGCAGGATGGTGTGGCTGTACTCTTCCGGCATGCCGATCCGCACCGGCCCGTTGAGCGGGCGGCTGCGCATGGCCGCGGACGTCTCGTCGAGAAGGGCGATGATGCGCCGGGCGTTGGGCAGCAGATATTCCGCCGCCGCCGTGCCGACCACGCCGCGCGGTCCGCGGGTGAAGAGCGGCGCTCCGACAAGTCCCTCGAGGCGTTTGACCTGCAGGCTGACGGCTGACTGCGTTCGACCGACGGCCTCGCCCGCCTTGGTGAAATTTCCCGCATCGTTGATGGCGAGGAAGGTGCGCAGAAGTTCGCTGTCCAGCGTCACGGCATGTCTCGCGATCGGCATGAGGAATTCTCATAGAAAATGGCGGAATAACTCGTTTGTCAAATGTTGGCTTCGGATCGAAGAAAGGGCGGTGCTCACAGGAGATGCCGAGATGTCCGAAATCCCCCCGAAGCGCCGCCTGGGCTGGTCGAAAAGCCTGTGGATCGCCATCGGCCGGCGATGGGCGACCAGACGGATGGAACGCGCGCGGCGAGCCGCCTTCGCGCAGTTGCTGGCGCGGCGGGACGACCGGATGCTGCGCGATATCGGAATCGATCGCTGCGGCGTGGAGCGACTTTCCTGCGGCTGTTGGACGGGAGACCGGCGGGAGGGCGATCCGTGGTGGGAGTGAAGGGTGCCTGCCGATTGTGAGGGGATCGGTCCCTTCCGGCACCAGACTGGCATTCCCCGCAAAATTGGACTATACCCCGCCCAGCGCCGACGGGCTTTTGGCCCTGTCCACGCGCTTCCATGGCCCAGGCTGGACGACATCCCTGCCTCGGGCGACCCAGAACCCATCATCAGAAAGGGCTAGACGATGTCGATCACGCCTGAGCGTAAAGCTGAAGTCATCAAGGAATTCGCGACCAAGGAAGGCGACAGCGGCTCGCCGGAAGTCCAGGTCGCGCTGCTCTCCGAGCGCATCAACAACCTGACCGACCATTTCAAGTCGCACAAGAAGGACAACCACTCGCGTCGTGGCCTTCTGCGCATGGTCGCCACCCGCCGCAGCCTGCTCGATTACCTGAAGCGCGTGGAAGAGCCGCGCTACACCGCGCTCGTCGCGCGCCTCGGCCTGCGCCGCTAGTATCCACTGCCCGGCGGGCGTCCCGAGGACGATCCCGCCGGTTCTCTATCAGGAGCTTCGCCTTTTCGGGCGAGGCCCTGCCCCGTCCGGCGGCCGAAAGGCGGCCGGGATGAACCGAAACGGTCATGGGGCAGGATTGCCGGAGGCTTCCCGGCATGGTCCGCGACGGCAAAGCCGTTCGGGCGCGATCGTGCCGAGAGGGACAGCCCTTTCCCGAAGCCTCCCGTCGTCTTGCCCATGACACGCTTCTGACAAGCGAATGCGACCGCGCAAGGCCCTCCGGCCGGCCGCGGCGCCCACCAAAGGCACACATCCAATGTTCAATACGCACAAAGTCGAGATCGAGTGGGCGGGCCGTACCCTCACTCTGGAAACCGGCAAGATCGCCCGCCAGGCCGACGGCGCGGTGCTCGCCACCTACGGCGAGACCGTCGTTCTGGCCACTGTCGTGTCCGAGAAGAAGCCCAAGGTCGGCTTCGACTTCTTCCCGCTGACCGTCAACTACCAGGAAAAGACCTTTGCCGCCGGCAAGATCCCGGGCGGCTTCTTCAAGCGCGAGGGCCGTCCGTCCGAGAAGGAGACGCTGACCTCGCGCCTCATCGACCGGCCGATCCGTCCGCTGTTCGCCGCCGGCTACAAGAACGACACCCAGGTCGTCCTCACCGTCCTGCAGCATGACCTCGAGAACGATCCCGACATGGTCGCGCTCGTCGCCGCCTCGGCCGCGCTGACGCTGTCGGGCGTGCCCTTCATGGGCCCGATCGGCGGCGCCCGCGTCGGCTACATCAACGGCGAGTTCAAGCTGAACCCGCATGTCGACGAAATGCCGGAGTCCGAGCTCGACCTCGTCGTCGCCGGCACGCACGACGCCGTCCTCATGGTGGAATCGGAAGCCCATGAGCTGTCCGAGGACATCATGCTCGGCGCCGTCATGTTCGGCCACCGTGGCCTGCAGCCGGTGATCGACGCGATCATCCAGCTGGCCGAGCACGCCGCCAAGGAGCCGCGCGAGCACGTCACCGCCGACAATTCCGGCCTCGAGAAGGACATGCTCGCCCTCGTCGAAGGCGAGCTGCGCGATGCGTACAAGAACACCGACAAGATGGCCCGCTACGCCGCCGTCGACGCGGTGAAGGCGAAGGTGATGGCGCATTTCCTGCCCGAGGGCCAGGATCCGAAGGCGCCGAAGGAAGTCGTCGGCGCGGTGTTCAAGGACCTGCAGGCGAAGATCGTCCGCTGGAACATCCTCGACACCGGCAGCCGCATCGACGGCCGTGATCTCTCGACGGTCCGCCAGATCGTCGCCGAGGCCGGCATCCTGCCGCGCACCCACGGCTCGGCGCTGTTCACCCGCGGCGAGACCCAGGCGCTCGTCGTCGCCACGCTCGGCACCGGCGAGGACGAGCAGTTCGTCGACGCCCTGACCGGGACCTACAAGGAGAGCTTCCTCCTCCACTACAACTTTCCTCCCTATTCGGTCGGCGAGACCGGCCGCATGGGTTCGCCCGGCCGCCGCGAAATCGGCCATGGCAAGCTCGCCTGGCGCGCCATTCGCCCGATGCTGCCCGGCAAGGAAGCCTTCCCCTACACGATCCGCGCCGTCTCCGAGGTGACCGAGTCCAACGGCTCGTCCTCGATGGCGACCGTCTGCGGCACGTCGCTGGCGCTGATGGACGCGGGCGTGCCGCTCGGCCGTCCGGTCGCGGGCATCGCCATGGGCCTGATCAAGGAAGACGAGCGCTTCGCCGTCCTCTCGGACATCCTCGGTGACGAGGATCATCTCGGCGACATGGACTTCAAGGTCGCCGGTACCTCCGAAGGCATCACCTCGCTGCAGATGGACATCAAGATCCAGGGCATCACCGAGGAGATCATGAAGGTCGCCCTCAACCAGGCCAAGGGCGGTCGCCTGACCATCCTCGACGAGATGGCCAAGGCCCTGTCGACCAACCGCGCCGAGCTCGGCGAGTTCGCGCCGCGCATCGAGGTGATGATGGTGCCGACCGACAAGATCCGCGACGTCATCGGCTCGGGCGGCAAGGTCATCCGCGAGATCGTCGAGAAGACGGGCGCCAAGATCAACATCGAGGACGACGGCACCGTCAAGATCGCCTCGTCCTCGGCCAAGGAGATCGAAGCGGCGCGGAAGTGGATCCACTCCATCGTCGCCGAGCCGGAAGTCGGCGTGATCTACGAGGGCACGGTGGTGAAGACCGTCGAGTTCGGCGCCTTCGTCAACTTCTTCGGCTCGCGCGACGGTCTCGTGCACATCTCGCAGCTGGGCGCCGAGCGCGTCTCCAAGACGACCGACGTCGTCAAGGAAGGCCAGAAGGTCTGGGTCAAGCTGATGGGCTTCGACGAGCGCGGCAAGGTCCGCCTGTCGATGAAGGTCGTCGACCAGGCCACCGGCGAAGAGATCAAGGGCGGCGAAGAGGCCGCGTAAGCGTCCTTTCTCCCGCATGTTCGATCGAGGCGCGCTCCGCAAGGGGCGCGCCTTTTTTCATGCGCCCGCTGGACGCGGGGCCCCCGGGCACGGCATGAAGGGCACGCGCTGCGGAAGCTTCGGGCGCAAGGGGAGGAACACATTGATTTACTTGATCGCGACACTGAAGATCCGGCCCGGCTCGCAGGCGGCCGTCGTCGCCGCGGCGACGCCATGCATTCACGCCACCCGGCTGGAACCGGGATGCCTGCGCTACGATCTTCTCGCCAGCGTGCTGGACCCGGAGACCCTCGTCTTCGTCGAGCAATGGGAGACGCGCGAAGCGCTGGCGAAGCACTTCACCATGCCGCATCTGCTCGCCTGGCGCGAAGGCCTTGCCCCACACAAGCTGGAGGGGCGGATCGAGGTCGTCCATCCCGAGCGCGTGGAGCAGCTCTGAAGCCCCTGGGGAGCGATATCGATGGCGGCGGCCGTCCGGCGGTGAGCGTTATCGCACGGGGCCACCGCCTTTCTTCCGTCCCGTCGACATGCCAGGCTGACGGGGCCAGGCTGACGGGGATCGAGAAGGACGGGGCATGATGATCCCGGATGAAACCGTGCGCCTCCGCGAGAAGACGACCTTCTGCCCTAAACCGACACCGTCGCAAGCATGGACACGGCCGGCATGAGCGCGCTGCTGATCCGCGTCGTCGCGGCACTTTTCTTCGGCGGTCTGGTGAGCCAGGCCAGCGAACTGACCCAGCAATATCTGCAGCGCCTGGGTGGGGCCGTGGATGCCCTGGCGAGCGTCGTCGAGCGTTTCGATGCGAGCGCGGCGACGGCGGGACTGTCGCGGGAGTCGGCCGTGGCCCGTTTGCGCGAGGCTTCAGACAGCTTCGTCGCGCGCCAGGGAGAGGATGCTGCGACGACCATCGCTCGGTATGCACAGTTGCGGCAGCGCTACGACATCCTGACGCGCAATCCGCCGCTGCTGCGGCCGTTCCTGGCGCTCGGCGACCCGGACGGGGCTCTGCTGCGCCGGACTCTCGGTGATTTTCGCCCGGCACTGCCGGTGACGGGCGACGGTCTGTTCCTCACCATTGCCGGCTTTGCCGGTGGCTGGGCGGCCGGTGCCGGAATCGCCGGGGCTATCGGCATGCGCCGCCGCCGCGCCGCACGCCGGGGGCCTTCGGCCTAGGGCGCCCGGCTAAAAAGCCGGACCCGGTTTTCGCACTATCCGGCGCGGCAGACTGAATCCCAGCCTCTCGGGTGATCTCGGCAATCGCCCGAACTCTCGCGGCAGTGATTATCCAGCGATATGCGGGGCATGACTGCCCAAGCGATATGCGGGGCATGACTGCCCCACGGGCACAGGAAGGCCGGCGGCGCGGCGCTGCCCGCTATTTCGCCGCCTGCGCTGCCGTCTCGTCGTCGACGATCGCGGCGCGGCGCTCCTGGATCTTCAACTCGTCGAGCGAGGGCATCGACATGATGCTGTAGCCGGAATCGACGTAGTGGATCTCGCCGGTGACGCCATTGGCGAGGTCCGACAGGAGATAGAGGATCGAGCCGCCGACCTCGTCGACCGAGACGCTGCGTCGGAGCGGCGCGTTCTTGCGCTGGTAGTTCAGCATCAGCCGCGCATCCGAGACGCCGGCGCCGGCAAGCGTCCTCACCGGGCCCGCCGAGACGGCATTGACGCGGATGTTGCGCGGGCCGTAGTCGGCGGCGAGATAGCGCACCGAGGCCTCCAGCGCCGCCTTGGCGACGCCCATGACGTTATAGTTCGGCATGACGCGGGTGGCGCCGCCATAGGTCAGCGTCAAAAGCGAGCCGCCCGAGGTCATAATGTCGGTGGCCCGCCGGGTGATCTCGGTAAAGGAGAAGCAGGAGATCAGCATGGTGCGGGCGAAGTTGTCGCGGCTCGTGTCGGCGTAGAGGCCCTTCAGCTCGTTCTTGTCGGAGAAAGCGAGGGCGTGGACGAGGAAGTCGATCGTGCCCCATTCGGCCTTCAGCGTCTCGAACACCCTGTCGACCGAGGCGATGTCCTCGACGTCGCAGTCGAGGAGGATCGTCGAGCCGATCTCCGCGGCGAGCGGTCTCACCCGCTTGCCGAACGCCTCGCCCTGATAGGTCAGCGCGATTTCCGCGCCTTGGGCGGACAGCGCCTTGGCGGCGCCCCAGGCGATGGAATTGTGGTTGGCGACACCCATAACGAGGCCGCGCTTGCCCTTCATCAGATCGCCCATCGAGCATTCCCTTCGCTAGTCTCGTCCGTCACATCGCCGTGTCTTGGCGACAGGCGATAGCATATCGGGCAAGCTGCTGATGACACGTGATGTTTCGCCCTATTACAGTCAGGGACGCGATCAGTCGTCCACTTTGCGGAAAACCAGCGTTGCATTCGTGCCGCCGAATCCGAACGAATTGGAGAGGACGGTCCGAAGACCGGCCTTGTCGACGCGCTCCCTGACGATCGGAAGGTCGGCAAATTCCGGATCGATCTCGTCGATATGCGCCGACTTCACGATGAAGTCGTTCTGCATCATCAGGATCGAGTAGATCGCCTCCTGCACGCCGGTGGCCCCGAGCGAATGGCCGGTCAGGGATTTTGTCGCCGAGATCTTTGGGATCTTGGCCCCGAAAACCTCGCGGATGGCCTGGATCTCCATCTTGTCGCCGACCGGCGTCGAGGTGGCGTGCGGGTTGATGTAGTCGATCTCGGTGTCGACGGTCTCGAGCGCCATGCGCATGCAGCGCGCCGCGCCCTCGCCGGACGGGGCGACCATGTCGTGGCCGTCCGAGGTCGCGCCGTAGCCGACGATCTCGGCGAGGATCTTGGCGCCGCGCGCCTTGGCGTGCTCGTATTCCTCGAGCACCAGGACGCCCGCACCGCCGGCGATGACGAAGCCGTCGCGGTCCTTGTCATAGGCGCGGCTGGCCTCGCTCGGCTTGTCGTTGAAGTCCGACGACATGGCACCCATCGCGTCGAAGAGGTTCGACATGGTCCAGTCGAGATCCTCCGACCCGCCGGCGAAGATGATGTCCTGCTTGCCGATCTGGATCGTCTCGTAGGCATTGCCGATGCAGTGGTTCGACGTCGCGCAGGCCGAAGAGATCGAGTAGTTGACGCCCTTGATCTTGAACTGGGTGGCGAGCACGGCCGAGGCGGTCGAGCTCATCGCCTTCGGCACGGCTGTCGGACCGATGCGCCGGGGGCCACTTTTCTCGGTGATCGCGGCAGCCTCGACGATCATGCGGGTCGACGGTCCGCCCGAGCCCATGATGATGCCGGTGCGCGGATTGACGATGTCGGACTCTTCGAGGCCGGAATCCTTGATCGCCTGCTCCATGGCGATGTAGTTCCAGGCCGTGCCCTTGCTCATGAAGCGCGCGGTGCGCCGGTCGAGCACGGCGAAGGGATCGAGCTTCGGCTCGCCCTGCACCTGGCATTTGAAGCCATGGCTGGCATAGTCCTCGGCGAAGGAGACGCCGGAGCGGGCCTCCATCAGCGACTCCAGGACCTCTTCGATATCGTTGCCGATCGACGACACGATCCCCATTCCGGTGACCACGACACGTCTCATCGCATTTCCTCCAAACTTGTCCTGCCCCGCATCCGCCGCCGGCGGGGCTCGGCACGCCAGAAGCCTATTCGCTGACGGGCTCTTCGTCCGAGAACAGCCCGACGCGCAGGCTGCTGGCGGTGTAGATGACCTCGCCGTCGGCCTTCATCCAGCCCTCGGCGATGCCGAGCTTCAGGCGCGAGCGCATGACGCGCTTGAACTCGACGCCGTATTCCACGAGCTTGACCTTCGGTGTCACCTGGCCGGTGAACTTCACCTCGCCGACGCCGAGTGCCCGGCCGCGGCCGGGCTCGCCGAGCCAGCCGAGATAGAAGCCGGTGAGCTGCCAGAGCGCGTCGAGCCCGAGACAGCCCGGCATCACCGGATCGCCCTCGAAATGGCATTTGAAGAACCAGAGATCGGGATCGACGTCGAACTCGGCCTTGATCGACCCCTTGCCGAACTGGCCGCCATCGGTGGTCACTTCGGTGATGCGGTCGAACATCAGCATCGGCGGCAGCGGAAGCTGCGCGTTGCCGGGGCCGAACAGCTGGCCGTGGCCGCAACTGATCAGTTCGTCGTAATCGTAATGCGCTTTGCCAGGTGCCATGATCATCCCAACCCGTCCGGTCCCCGCCGGTTTCGGCGTCGCCCTTAGCACGGGTCGAGCCCGAGACAAACCCGTGCCATGCCGATCGTCCGCCGTCGCTTGTCGCCCATTCCTGGCCAAGCTAAGGATTTTGCGGCAGGATTGTAAGCGCCCGGCAGCCGGGACGCGAATTTGCCGGGGAGCGCGAATGCCGATCAGCCGCCGCTTCGCACCGATCCTGGCACTCTGCCTCGCCGGTCCCGTCGTCCAGCCCGCCATGGCGGCGGAGGGGTGGACGGGCCAGGCCGTCGGCGGCTCCGGCCGTTCGGCCGGCTATCTCCTCGGCGACGCGACGCCGGCCCTCCTGTTTCGCTGTGCGGGGGCCGGGCGTCTGGCACTTGTCGTCTCGGGCGGAGCGGGACTGCCGCGCGATGCCGACTACACCGTCGTCGTCTCGGTCGACGGCGTCGCCTTCATCGCGGCGGCGCGATCCGGCGCCACGGCGTCGGGCGAGCTTGTCCGGATCGCTCCTTTCGAGGCGTTCTCGCCTCTCATCGCGGCGCTGAAGGCCGGCAAGGCAGCGGAGGTGTCGACCCCCCGCGGGCGTTACGTCTTGCCGCTGCGCGGCTCGGGCAAGGCGCTTGCCGTCCTTGGCGACGGATGCGACGTGTAGCCGCCGCCATCGGTTGCCGTCGCTGCCGACAATCACCAGGTCTTGCACCAGGTCTTGCATGGACCTTCGTCCTTCCGTTAAAGAAGGAGCGACAAGCTTTGATATCGAAAGCGTGGGAATATCGATGGAAAGTCGGGCCCGGATGAATTCATTTTGTGTGTTCGAGCGTCTTCGCGCCGCCGGCCTGCGGCCGACACGCCAGCGCGTGGCGCTCTGCAACCTGATTTTCGGATCCGGCGACCGCCATCTGTCGGCCGAGGAGCTCTACGCCGAAGCGCACAAGGCCGGTGAACCCGTATCGCTGGCGACCGTCTACAATACGCTGCACCAGTTCACCGACGTCGGCATCATCCGGCCGCTGACCGGCGAGGGCCAGCGGACCTATTTCGACACCAATACCTCCGATCACCATCACTTCTTCCTCGAGGAAGAAAATCAGATGATCGACATTCCCGGTGAAGGCCTCAGGCTCGATCGCCTGCCGGAGCCGCCGGAGGGGATGGAGATCGTCAATGTCGACGTCGTCGTCCGCCTGCGCCGCAAGGCTGCCGCGCCGGCGACCTGATCGCACCGACGGCCGGACCGGTATCCTCGGCCTTGCTTCTAGAAGCCAGGGCGCTGGGAGACGGGGGTGGGGGCAGGGCGCTGGAAGACACTCTTTAAGACAAGACGACACGCTGGAAGACAAAAGGACGAGAGGCATTCAGCCTCTTCGTCCTTTTTCGTTGCCCGATGAGCCGAAGTGCTGTTCGGGCGTCGCGGGGCGCCGGAAGAGCCTCGTCCGGCGGCGCCGCCGCTAGAGCATGATCCCGAAAGGTGGCTTCCGGCTTTCGGAAAGAGATCATGCGGAAACAAAGGACGAAAGCGGGACGGCGATTCGAAGAAAAGCCATTCCGCTTTAGAAGCGCTCGTCCGGATAGACGCCCCAGATCTCGCGCTGGCGCAGGTAGCCCTTGCGGCCGGACACCTCGACCGCGCACCAGCCGAGGCCGCATTCGTCGACCTTGGTGACGACGCCGGGCTCGAGCTGGGCGACGAGGGCGGCGTCTTCGGTCGCCGACCTGTGCATGTCGATCGTCGTGCTCTTGCCTTTCAGCCAGGGAGCGGCGATCGCCGTGCGGTCGCCTGACAGGAGCGAGTGATAGACCCAGCCCTCGGTGCCCTCGCTATCGCGCACGCGGCGCCACAGCTCGTATTCCTGCACGACTTCCACCGGCAGGCCGGGCTTCAGATACAGCCACGTCACCGCGTAGTCGCGGCCGGGTCCCACGCGCAGATTGACCCGCGCGGACTTCAGCGAGACGAAGCGCGGCAGCGCAAGCTTGGAATAGGCGCCGGTGATCGAGCCGGTTTCCTGCGCCACGGCCGGCACGGACAGGCTGGCGAAGATCGATGCGATGCCGGCAAGGGCGAGGCCACGGAATGCACGACGCACGGGTTACTCCAGACTAAGATTCCAGGGCCGAGGCCAGGATTGCAAGGGGCGAGCGTCGGTACGGCGCCGGCCGTGACCGGGACGCTTTGTTTTTCGGATCGCTGCTTGCTATGGACGGGCTTCTCGATGCGCCGATCATCGCGCGTTGAGGTTAACAAGCCCTTGAGGCCGGGGTCGGGGAGACGGAAGCGTGACCGAGAGGAAAATGCCTGTCGTCGCCATCACGCGCCGGTTGCCCGAGCCGATCGAGCAGCGCATGGGCGAGCTTTTCGACGTCAGCTTCAACGCCACCGACGCGCCGATGAGCCAGCCCGAGCTGGTGGCGGCGATGCGGCGCGTCGACGTTCTGGTGCCGACCGTGACGGATCGCATCGACCGCTCGATGATCGCCCAGGCCGGCGAGCGGCTGAAGCTCATCGCCAACTACGGCAACGGTGTCGACAACATCGACGTCGAGGCGGCGCACGCCCGCGGCATCTTCGTCACCAACACGCCGAACGTCCTCAACGAGGACACCGCCGACATGACCATGGCGCTGATCCTCGCCGTGCCCCGTCGTCTCGTCGAGGGCGGCAGCCGCCTCATCTCCGGCGAGCGCTGGGCCGGCTGGTCGCCGACCTGGATGCTCGGCCGCCGCATCACCGGCAAGAAGCTCGGCATCGTCGGCATGGGCCGCATCGGCACCGCCGTCGCCCGGCGGGCAAGAGCCTTCGGGCTCGAGATCCACTATCACAACCGGCACCGCGTCAGCCCCAAGACGGAGACCGAGCTCGGCGCGACCTACTGGGAGAGCCTCGACCAGATGCTCGCCCGCATGGACATCGTCTCGGTCAATTGTCCCTCGACGCCGGCGACCTTCCATCTCCTGTCGGCGCGTCGGCTGGCGCTGATGCCGGCGCACGCCTTCATCGTCAACATCGCCCGCGGCGAGATCATCGACCAGCAGGCGCTGGTCAAGCTGATCGAGGAGGGGCGCATCGCCGGCGCCGGCCTCGACGTCTTCGAGGGCGAGCCGGCCATCGACAAGCGCCTGATGAAGCTCGCCGAGGAGCACCGCGTCGTCCTCCTGCCGCATATGGGCTCGGCGACGATCGAGGCGCGGATCGACATGGGCGAGAAGGTCATCATCAACATCCGCACCCTGATGGACGGGCACCGTCCGCCGGACCGGATCTTGCCGGGGCAGGGATAGGCGGCGGCGCCGCTGTTTGCAAACAGCGCGCGGTGTTCCTTCCGGACCCGGAAGCGGCCGGGACAAACCGCATCGGGAATGCGTCCCGCCGCAGCCCGGGGCTGGCCCAAAATGCGCCTCCGCCGCTGCCCATGCTGCATCCGCGTTTCGCACCTGCATGATGGACAAGCCGCCGTCGCCCGGCAATCCTTCTCCCGGCACCGACCTCGGGGAGACACGGGATGAGCGAGACGCTGGAACGACCGCCGACCACGGACCGGGGCACGGTGGAGACCTGGCTGAGACGCTTCGAGGCGGTGCTTGCCGCCGGCGAGGCGGGCGCGGCGGCGGCCCTGTTCGGCGAGGAGAGTTTCTGGCGCGACCTCGTCAGCTTCACCTGGAACATCAAGACGCTGGAGGGGCCCGACGAGATCCGCGCCATGCTGCAGACGGTGCTCACCAGCGTCCGGCCGCACAATTTTCGCATCGAGGAAGAGCCGTCGGAAGCCGGCGGCGTCACCGAGAGCTGGTTCACCTTCGAGACCGAGGTCGCGCGCGGCCGCGGGCATCTCAGGCTGAAGGACGGCAAGGCCTGGACCTTTCTCACCACCATGACCGAGCTGAAGGGTTTCGAGGAGCCCATGGCCGAGCGCCGGCCGATGGGCGCCGAGCACGGCGCGGCGAAGGACAGGCTGAGCTGGCTGGAAAAACGGCAGAAGGAGGCCGAGGAGCTCGGCCATACCACACAGCCCGAGGTGGTCATCATCGGCGGCGGCCAGGGCGGCATCGCGCTTGGCGCGCGGCTGCGCCAGCTTGGCGTGCCGACCATCATCGTCGAGAAGAACGAGCGGGCCGGCGACAGCTGGCGCAAGCGCTACAAGTCGCTCTGCCTGCACGACCCCGTCTGGTACGACCATCTCCCCTATCTCGATTTCCCGAAGAACTGGCCGGTCTTCGCCCCGAAGGACAAGATCGGCGACTGGCTGGAAATGTACACCAAGGTGATGGAGCTCAACTACTGGAGCTCGACCACGGCCAAAAGCGCCAAATTCGACGAGGGCACGAAGACCTGGGCCGTCACCGTCGAGAAGGACGGCCGGGAGATCGTCTTGCAACCGAGGCAGCTGGTCTTCGCCACCGGCATGTCGGCCAAGGCGAACTGGCCGTCATTCCCCGGCATGGAGCGGTTCAAGGGCGAGCAGCATCATTCCTCGCAGCATCCCGGCCCCGACGCCTGGAAGGACAAGCGCGCGGTGGTCGTCGGCTCCAACAATTCCGCCCACGACATCTGTGCGGCGCTCTGGGAGGCCGGGGCCGACGTCACCATGGTGCAGCGCTCCTCGACCCACATCGTCAAATCGGACTCGCTGATGGAGCTCGGCCTCGGCTCGCTCTATTCGGAAGAGGCTGTCGCCAACGGCGTGACGACCGCCAAGGCCGACCTCGTCTTCGCCTCGCTCCCCTACCGCATCCTCCACACCTTCCAGATCCCGGTCTACGAGGCCATCCGCGAGCGTGACGCGAAATTCTACGAGGACCTGGAAAAGGCCGGCTTCATGCTCGACTGGGGCGCTGACGGCTCCGGCCTGTTCATGAAGTATCTCCGGCGGGGCTCGGGCTACTACATCGACGTCGGCGCGAGCCAGCTGATCATCGACGGCAAGATCAAGCTGAAGAGCGGCAGCGACATCGCGGAGATCACCGAGGACGGCGTCCTCCTGAAGGACGGAACGCATCTTCCCGCCGACCTCATCGTCTATGCCACCGGCTATGGCTCGATGAACGGCTGGGTCGCCGACCTCGTCGACCGCGAGACCGCCGACAGGGTCGGGAAATGCTGGGGCCTCGGCTCGGATACGCCCAAGGATCCCGGTCCCTGGGAGGGCGAGCAGCGCAATATGTGGAAGCCGACGCAGGTGGAGAACCTCTGGTTCCACGGCGGCAATCTCCACCAGTCCCGCCACTACTCGCAGTTCCTGGCCCTGCAGCTGAAGGCACGCCACGAGGGGATTCCGACGCCCGTCTACGGGCTGCAGGAGAGCTTTCACAAGAGCTGAGATCGGGGCGCCGTCGGTATCGCGGCGGAGCCGATCGGGCTATTGCAACGCCCGCCCGGCGGCGGCGAGGGATGGGGCGGGTCCTTGGCCGCAGCGCCACGGCGAAGCTGATCGGCCTCAGGCGGGCAGTCCTATCGTCCGGACTTCGTCGCGGAGTGGAAGTCGGCGGGCTTGCCCGCGACCCATCTCACGAAGCGGGCGACCGTCTCGTTGTCGGTGAGGGGCGTTCCGCTTTCGGCATGGCGAACGAGTTCGCTTGCCGAGAAATTGGCGTCGATGGTCTCGCGGCAGATCGGATGGACCGGCACGGTGTCGCGGCCGCCCCGGCTTTTGGGAACAGGGTGAAACCGGTCGACCGTCTTTCCCAAGTCACGCCCGCACAGCCAGCAGGGAACGGCCGGCGCGCTCTCGGCCGCCTCGTCCACCAGCCAGGACGCGTCCCTGATCTTGCGTGCCATGTCTCAACTCCCACTCCGCCGGCACGGCATGCCAGAGGCCATCCGACATGCGCCGGCTTTCGAACGCATCTTCTAAGACGAGCAATTTCAGATTTTTGCAAGAATGTCAGCGGCTGCGCCAAAGCCGGAAGCGCAGGGAGCGCAGAACGAGGGGGCAAAAGTGATGGCGGGCATCCACGCAAGACAGCCTCGGCAACTCACAAGCCAGGTCATGACGAGCGCCCGGTTTTCGCAACCCGTGCAAGGTGAAGGCGGCAGTTCAAATCTGCTCGCCCTTGTTGAACGCGCGCACCGTCCTGCGAAGGAAAGGACCTCCGATACCGCCGCCAGGCTCGCACCCGGATGCCGCCGCGCACGCTTCAGCGGCGCCCTGCATCCTGGCCGCAACCGCAAGCCGGGGCGCCGTTTGGGGCCCTTGTGGAAGAGGTGGCCAAAGGCATGCGCCGCCGCCGGGTTCCACCGCACGATTGTCTCTTGCCGGCTTTGCGAAACTCATATCCTAGTTAGCGATCTGCGTGCTTTCGCAAGGTTGCTGGGAGGCTGCCGCGAAGCCGGATCCGGGATCTGCGACAGGCCGCGCCCGACGGGCGTGACCCGGCCGCAGCCTCTCGGCAGAGGACTGACGCTGTCCCTCAGACGGGGGCTGCGCAGATGATCGTATCCTGGGGAGGAAACAGCATGACATTCCAGCCGACATCACCGAAGCGGCGTCGCGGCCCTTTCATTGCCGGGCTTGCCGTGACGGCCGCCGTGCTCGCCATGACGGCCGGCGCGAAGGCTGCGGGACCGGAGATCGTTTCCGGTCCGAGCGCCGATCCCGAATGCTACAAGCCGCTGACCGCCGAGACGAAGTTCTTCCAGTATCCGAAGAAGGAAGGTCCCTACCGCGTCGCGCTGGCCAACGGCTTCATCGGCAACACCTGGCGAATCCAGATGGTGCAGACGGCAAAGGCCTATGCCGAGCAGCCCGAGGTGAAGGCGAAGCTGAAGGAATTCAAGGTGGTCTCGACGGGCGACGACGTCGCGGCGCAGATCGCCGCCGTCGATAACTTCATCAACTCCGGTTACGACGCGGTCATCGTCAACGCGCAGAACCCGACCGCCTTCAAGCCGGTGATCAAGCGCGCCAGGGCCGCGGGCGTCGTGCTCGTGGCATTCGACAATACGCTGGACACCGACGAGGCGATCAATGTCAACGTCGACCAGAAGGGCCTCGGCAAGCTCTGGGGCGAGTGGCTCGTCAAGAACGTTCCCGGCGGCAAGGGCAAGCTCCTGGAAGTACGCGGTGTCACCGGCACCTCGGTCGATCGCGACCGCCATGACGGCATCCAGGAAGTTCTGGCCGCCTCTCCGGGCCCCTGGGAGACGGTCGAGGTCGTCGGGCGCTGGGATGACGGCACCGCGCAGAAGGTCGTGGCCGATGCCATTGCGGTGCACAAGGCGTTCGACGGCGTCTCCGTGCAGGGCGGCTCGACCGGAACGGTGCGCGCCATGATCGACGCCGGGCACCCCTTCGTTCCCGTCGGTGGCGAGACGGAAAACGGCTTCCGCAAGCTTTGCTCCGAGCATTCCAAGGATGGGCTGAAATGCACCTCGGCGGGCAGCGGTCCGGCGCAGGTGGCCGTCGCCATGAAGACGGCGCTGGCCGCCCTGGAGGGCGAGGTGGTGCCGCAGTCGATCGCGCTGCCGCTCTCGATCGTGTCCGATCCCGACTTCAAGGACGGCGAGAGCTTCTACGCCAAGGAGACCGACAACTTCTTCGTCGGCAATTCCTTCCCGACCTGCGGAATCAACTTCACCGCGCAGGAAATCATGGGCCAGACCGAGGTCAACCAGTAGACCGCGATCTCTTCATTCCGGCCCGGGGACGGCACGTCGCCGCCTCCGGGCCCCGGATCCCATGGCCTTTGCCGGAAAGGGCGTTCTGACCCGTGCGCGATTTCTCTTCCCCGTCGAGGCCATTGCCCGGCCAGGCGTCGAACCCGTCCGTGACGCGGCAGATCTCCGGCGTGGACGGCGGCCTCGCGCCGGTCCTCGAGCTTCGCGGCGTTTCCAAGCGCTATGGCGGCGTCGCGGCGCTGACGGATGTCGATTTCGCCGCCCGGCCCGGCACGATTCACGCCGTGCTCGGCGAAAACGGGGCCGGAAAGTCGACGCTGATCAAGATCGCATCGGGCGTCACGGATCCCAGCGACGGCGACGTCTATGTCGACGGCCACAAGGTCGTCTTCCGCAACCCGGTCCAGGCGATGGCCGCCGGCGTCGTCTGCGTCTTCCAGGAACTGTCGCTGATCCCGGACATGACGGTGGCCGACAACCTGTCCATCGTCGATCCGCCCCGTCGTTTCGGCCTGATCGACGGTCGGGCGCAGCGGCGCCGGGCGAGCGAGCTCCTCGCCCTCGTCGGTTGCGAGGACGTGCATCCGAGCGAACTGGTGAAGAACCTGCCGCTCTCGCGGCGCCAGATGGTGGAGATCGCCAAGGCGCTCGCCAAGAAGCCGAAGGTGCTGATCCTCGACGAGGCGACGTCGGCCCTGACCGCCGAGGACGTGAAGCGTGTCTACGCGATCATCCGTCGCCTGCGCGGCGAAGGGGTGGCGATTCTCTACGTGTCGCATCGCATGCAGGAGATCGAGGACCTTGCCGATGTCGCGAGCGTCTTTCGCAACGGCCGGCACATCGAGACTTTCCGCAAAGGCGCCCGCTCGGTCGACGAGATCGTGCAGATGATGATCGGACGGGAGGTGACCCATCCCTATCCCGAAAAGCCGGCGCCATCGCCGGACGCGCCGGTCGCTCTCTCGGCCCGCGATCTGACCTGGGGGCGCGAACTTCGCGGCATATCGCTGGAGGTGAGGAAGGGCGAGATCGTCGGGCTTGGCGGGCTCGACGGCCAGGGTCAGCGCGAACTTCTCCTGGCGCTCTTCGGCGTCCTGAAGAACGTGTCGGGGACGATCGACGTCGGCGGCCGGCCGGTCAAGATCGACGGTCCGCGCGCGGCCATGCGCTGCGACCTGCCGCTCGCGCTAATCCCCGAGGACCGCAAGACCGAGGGGCTGATGCTGGCGATGAGCGTCGAGGACAATATGAGCCTTGCCGCCCTGTCGCGCTTCAAGTCCGGCCTGTCGATCGACCGAAGCCGCGAGGCGGCCGCGATCGGGGACATGGTACAGAGCCTGAAGGTGAAGGCGGGGGACCTCTCGGCGCCGGTCTCGAACCTGTCCGGCGGCAACCAGCAGAAGGTCGTGCTGGCCAAATGGCTGATGACCCGCCCTGGGATCATTCTCTTGAACGATCCGACCCGGGGAATCGACGTCGGCACGAAGCAGGAGATCTACCGCCTGCTGCGCGACCTGGCCGGGCAGGGTCTGGCCGTCCTCTATTACTCCACCGACTATGCCGAACTGATCGGCTGCTGCGACCGCGTCCTCGTGATGTACGGCGGGAAGGTCGCGCGCGAACTCGCCGGCGAGACGCTGAACGAGACGACCATGATCGAGACCGCCTTCAACGTCGGGGAGCATGCTGCGTGAGAGATCTCGGCTTCTTCGTCCGCCATCACCGCGGCCTTCTCGGCGCCATCTTGCTCTTCGCCGCCATGTTCGCCCTCTACATCTCCAACCACTCCGCAGGTCTGACGCCGGCGGTGGCGACGACGGCCACGAACAAGGCGGTTCTCCTGGCGCTGGTGGCGATGGCTCAGACCTTGCCCGTCCTGACGCGCGGTCTCGACCTGTCGGTCGGCATGGTCTTCGTCCTGGCCAATTGCGTCGCCTCGTCCATCGTCGTCGGGACGCCGGGCGAGGGGGCGCTCGGCATCGTCGTGGTGCTCGGCATCGGCGCACTCGCCGGGTTCCTCAATGGCGCCATCGTCGTCTGGGGACGGCTGCAGCCGATCATCACGACGCTGGCGACGGGCGCGATCTTCTACGGTCTAGCGCTCATCGTGCGGCCGGGCCCCGGCGGAGACGTCCAGTCCGACATCGCCGACATGCTGACGGGTCAGATGTTCGGGACGGTTCCGGCCGCCCTCGCGGTGCTCCTCGCCGTCGTCGTCTTCGTCTGGGTCCCGTTCCGCCGTTCGGTCCTCGGGCGCGCGGCCTATGCGACGGGCTCGAACGAGCAGGCCGCCTACATGTCGGGAGTGCCGGTCCAGCGGGCAAAACTCCTGGCCTACACGCTGTCGGGCTTTCTCGCCTCGATCGGCGGCCTGATGCTGACCTTCAACACCTATTCGGGCGAAGCCTCCGCGCCGATCGCCGGCACCTACACGCTGAATTCGATCGCCGCCGTCGTCATTGGCGGAACCTCGCTCTTCGGCGGCTGGGGCTCGGCCATCGGCTCGATCTTCGGCGCTTTCGTGCTGCGGACGATCGAGGATCTCCTCTTCGTCTTCGATTTCGATCCGCTCTGGCAGCCGCTGTTCCAGGGCGTCGTGCTCCTGGCCGCGGTCTCGCTCGGCGCCATTCGCATGCTGCGCATCCGCAACCGGCTGGAAGTCCTGGCGTGACCGATCTTCTCTCCCCTCCCGTCTCGCCGGCGCGGCTTGCCCGCTTCGGTCTCGATCGCTCCGTCATGATCGCCTTTGGCTGCATCGCCGTTCTTCTGGCCGGCGGCGCGATGTATTCACGCGAGTTCCTGTCGCCGGAATATCTTCTCCAACAGCTGCAGATCAGCGCCTTCCTCGGTGTCATCGCCTCGGGCGCGATGCTGGTGATCCTGATCGGGCATATCGATCTCTCGATCCCCTGGACGGTGACGCTCGGCGCGATGATGGCGACGGCGGTGGCGGGCTGGTACGGCACCCCCGGCGAGATCCTCGCCATTCCGGCCGGCATACTCTGCGGCGCGCTGGTCGGTCTCGTGAACGGGCTCGGCGTCGCCTATCTCCGGCTGCCGTCGATGATCTTCACCCTCGGGATGAACGCGGTGGTGCAGGGATTGATGGTGCTTCACACGGGCGGCTCGGCCCCGCAGGATCATGCGACCGACGCCATGCACTTTCTGGCGGTCGCCCGGCCGATCCTCGGCATTCCGAATGCGCTCTTCATGTGGATCATCGTCGGCGCGGCGGTGATCTTCCTCCTCAACCGGACCGCCTTCGGCCGGCGGGTCTATGCGGTCGGCAACCGGGAACAGGCGGCTTATCTTTCCGGCGTCAACACCAATGCCGTCATCATCGGCTGCTTCGTTCTCTCCGGGGCCGCGGCGGCTTTCGCCGGGGTGCTCCTGGCGGGCTATTCGACCAAGGCCTACCAGGCCATGGGCGACAGCTATCTCCTGCCAGCCATCGCGGCCGTTGTTCTCGGCGGCACGAACGTCCTCGGCGGCCGCGGCAATTATCTCGGCACGATCGCCGGCGTCATCCTGATCACCCTCCTGCAATCGATCCTCGCCGTGATGCAGATGGAGGAAGCCGGCCGTCAGATCATCTACGGAACCGTCATCATCGTGATGCTGCTCGCCTACGGCCGCGGTGATGTCGCGAGGCGGTAGTTCCGACCGCCCACCGGCGGCCCCCGCTGCCATGAGCCGGCGGCCCCGGCAGTTCCTCATTCCCGAGCGGTCCTGCCGCTCCCAGCGCACAAAGCAGCAAAAGCAGCCGTTCACTTTCCTCAGACTAAAGCGGGATGGCTTTTCTTCGAATCGAACCCTCGGCCTATCGAAGCGGTCTCAGTTGATGCGACGGCCATCACTCGAATTGAAGAGATGAACCCGTTCTCCCCGCCCCGCCACCGAAATGCGCTCGCCGACGTGGACCGTGCTGGTCCGAGGGAACTCCACCGTCATCATCCGGTCTCGGCCGATGTCGATATAGCCAAAGATCTGGCTGCCCAGCCGCTCGACGACCGACAACTCGCCTGTGAACCACGCCGCCTCGGAAGAGCAGACTTCGAGATCTTCCGAGCGAATGCCGAGCGTGACGCGCTCGAGGGCGCGAGGGGCATCGGGAAGCGGCACATCGACCTCGCCGATGGGCAAACGGAGCCGAAGGTGGCCGTCCCCACCAGCCACGACATCGCAATCGAGCGTGTTCATTGTCGGACTGCCGATGAACTTCGCCACGAAGAGTGTCTGAGGTCGGTGATAGAGGTCGAGCGGCGCTCCGACCTGCTCCATGTTTCCCCCGTTCATCACCACGATCCGATCTGCCAGGGTCATGGCCTCGACCTGATCATGCGTGACGTAGACGGTCGTCGCCTTGATGCGCCGATGAAGCTTGGCAATCTCCAATCGCATCTCGACACGCAGCGCCGCGTCGAGATTGGACAGAGGCTCGTCGAAGAGGAAGGCATCGGGATCGCGCACGATGGCGCGCCCCATGGCGACGCGCTGGCGCTGGCCACCAGAGAGTTGCGCGGGAAGTCGAGCAAGAAACGGATCCAGCTTCAGGATGGCGGAAGCCGCCTTGACCTTCTCGGCGATGGCGGAGGGATCGGCGTTTCGCATCTTCAGGCCGAAGGCCATGTTGTCCTCGACGCTCATGTGCGGATAGAGCGCGTAATCCTGGAACACCATCGCGATGTTGCGCTCGGCCGGGGGCAGGTGCCCGACGGAGCGTCCGCCGATCACGAGATCGCCGGCGGTAATTTCCTCCAGTCCCGCAATCATCCTCAGGAGCGTGGACTTGCCGCAGCCGGACGGGCCGACGAGGACGACGAACTCGCCGCTCGCGATCTCGAGGTCGATCCGCTTGATCACATTCACTGAGCCGTAGTCCTTGCGGATGGCCTTCAAGGCGATGGCTGACATGGGTCTCCTTCCGACCGCTTGATCTTTCGTCTATTATCAATAATGATATCGATAATGACTGGCAAGGGAGGTCGGATTGAACGAGCCGCATGGTCTGATCGGGCGCCGCAACGGAGCGGGAAAGCGCGTCGCGACGGGCAAGTCCGCCGCAGCCTTCACCTCCCTGAAGCGCGAGATCATGCTCGGCGAGCTCGCCGCGGGGCACGCCCTGGTCGAGCTGGACCTTGCGATGCGCTTCGGCTGCAGCCAGGGCACGGTGCGCGAAGCGCTGCTCCAGCTTCAGGACGAAGGCCTCGTCCAGCGCAACGGGTATCGTGGCACCCAGGTCTCCGATTGTACGCTGGAGGAGGCGGTCGAGCTCTTCCGCATCCGCCAGTCCATCGAATGCCGGGGCATTGTCCATGTCCTGCGCCATCCCAGCCGCACGCTGACGGCGGACTTGAAGGCCCTCCAGGAAGCCATGGTGGAGGCTGCCAAGGCGGGTGACGAGCTGGAACTCGCCTCCATCGACCGGGAGTTCCACAGTCGAATCTTTGCCGATGCCAAGCTCGGCGCACTCGACCCGATCCTGCGGCGCTGCCTCCTTCACAATCACCGCTTCAAGATCTCGCGCTCGGCGGAGGCGCGCGATCTCGTGCAGACGGCCCAGCGTCACGAACCCATCGTCGCCGCGATCGAAGCCCGGGACCTCGCCGCCGCTTCGGCCGCGCTTTTTCACCATATCGCGACGATCGTGGATTTCGGCCCGAACGTCTTTCCGGACCAGATCCAATGAGCACCGTCGAAGCTCCCCCGGCCTTCGCGACCGAGCTTGCGCCCGAGATGGCTGCGTTGATGGCTCGGATGGCTGCGGAAGACGGACCGCAGCCGGATCCGACGCTCCTGCAGCCGGCGGAAGGAAGGCGCGTCGCGGAAGAGGGAAACAGGCGCTGGAACGTCGACCTGCCGCCGATGGAGCGCGTGGGGACGGCCGTCGTGTCCGCGGATGCCGTCCTCGGCTCGGCCGATACCCGTCTCCTGGCGATCGTTCCCCCGAACGCCGGAGCGGGTGCGATTCTCTTCGTCCATGGCGGCGGTTTCGCCTTCTGCAGCCCGGAAAGTCACGAGCGCTGCGCGCGGGTTCTCGCCACCGAAGCCGGCTTGCCTGTGATCCTGCCGGATTACCGACTGGCGCCCGAGCATCCCTATCCCGCGGGGCTGCTCGACGTCGTCGCCGCCTGGCGCTCGGCGTTTGCGGCAACGGCACGCTTCGGCGTTCGTCCCGGGCCGCTGGTGCTGGCGGGCGACAGCGCCGGCGCCGGCCTTTGCGTCTCGGCGATGCTCCACGAGGCCGGGCGGCTTCGGGCCGATGCAGCCCTTCTCTTCTACGGCGTCTATGCCGCCGATTTCGAGACGCCGTCCTATCGGATCTTCGCGGACGGGCCGGGCCTCACGCGCGCGAAGATGCAGCGCTACTGGGCCTACTACCTCGCGGACGAAACGGCGCGTCGGTCGCCGCTCGTATCGCCGCTTCTGGCCGAAGATTCGGCGCTCGCCGCCCTTCCGCCGCTGCATCTGATGGCGGCCGGCATCGACCCGCTTCTCAGCGACACGCTGGGTCTGGAGGCGCGGCTTGCCGCTTGCGGCCGGACGGAGCGCACGACGATCGTACCGGGAGTCGTGCACGGCTTCCTGCAGATGAGCAACGAACTACCCCAGGCGCGGGAGGCGCTGGGGCGGGCGGCGGATTTTGTCCGCGGCCTTTCCTGAAAAACGAATGGGAGGAATGATTATGAAAAGTCTGAAACTTCTTGCCGGGGCGCTTGCCCTCTTCACATCGCTCGGCGCCTCGATGGCGCAAGCGGAGACGGTGCGCTTCTGGTACCATTTCGACAATCCCGAGAACCCGATGTCGGCTCTCGTCACGAAGTTCCAGACGGCCAACCCCGATATCCAGATCGAGGCCGAGAACGTCCCCTGGAACAGCTATTACGACAATCTCTACACCGCGCTCGTCGGCGGCAACGCCCCGGACGCGGCGATGGTGAAGCTCTTTGCCCAGCCGCGCCTGATCGAGATGGGCGCGCTGGAGCCTCTGGGCGGGCGCATCGACGCCTGGCCCGGCAAGGCCGAGCTTCTCGACAATCTGTTGCCCCTCAACGCCGGACCGGACGGCAGCGCCTACTATCTCCCCATCCAGTACGTCGTCCTTTACCTCTACTACCGCACCGACCTCTTCGAGGCAGCCGGCCTGCAGCCCCCGAAAACCTGCGAGGAGTTCCGTACCGCCGCCAGGACCCTGACCAAGGCGCCCGACACTTACGGCTTCGGCTTTCGCGGCGGAAAGGGCGGCTGGGATCAGTGGGGCTCGTTCGTCCTTTCGCGGGGCGCCGAGCTGAAGCCAGGCGGGCTCGACAATCCTCAGGCGATCGCCGCCAACGAGTGGCTGGTCGACATGTTCACCAAGGACAAGTCGATCCCGCCCTCCTCGCCGAACGACGGCTTCCAGGAGATCATCGGCGCCTTCAAGTCCGGCAAGACGGCCATGACGATCCACCATATCGGCTCGTCCAAGGATCTCGTCGCGGCGCTCGGCGACAAGGTATCGGCGGTGCCGGTACCCCAGTGCGACGGGAAGGCCTGGACATCCTATGGCGACGAGTCGCTGGCAATCTTCGCCGATTCGCAAGTGAAGGACGCGGCCTGGAAGTGGATCTCTTTCCTGGCCGAGCCGGAGAACAACGTTGAGTTCGTCAAGGCGACCAACCAGCTGCCGGTGACGAAGACGGGTTCTGCCGGCTGGGCCGGACACGAGAAGCGCTTCGTGGATGCCACGCTCGCCTCGCTGCCCTTCGCGGCGGTCCTGCCGCAGTCTTCCGCGACGGCCGATTTCGTCAACACCGAATGGCAGGCCTCGATGCAGCAGGCGATGACCGGCCAGATCACCCCGGCCGAGATGATGAAGAAGCTGCAGGCGCTCTTCGCCGAATAGCCGCTTCCCAACCTGGGCGCCGGAGCCTCCGGTGCCCATCCTCTCGGTCGATCCGAAGGCGCATCTCCATGTCCACGCTTCAAGACATATCCGCGTTGGAAGGCGCGCCGCGACGGCGCTTCTCGCGCGAGGGGCTGACGCCCTACGCGCTTCTGGCGCCGGCGGTCCTCGTCGTTCTCGTCGTCGTCTTCCTGCCGATGGCGGAAGCGGTGATGACGAGCTTCTACGAACTGATCCTGTTTCGCCCCAATGCGAGCCACTTCGTCGGGCTCGCCAATTACCTCAAGCTCTATGCCGATCCCGTCTTCTGGGAAGCGCTCGGCAACACCGCGCTTTGGATCGGCCTCACCGTGCCGCTGCAGATGGGGCTGGGGCTCCTCGCGGCCATTCTCCTGAATCGCGAGTTCGCCTGGCGGGGTCTCGCCCGCGCGCTCGTCATCATTCCCTGGGCGCTGCCGAGCGTGGTGATCGCGTTGATGTGGCGCTGGATCTACGATC
The DNA here is from genome assembly GCF_019973775.1 of Aureimonas sp. SA4125. Taxonomy (NCBI): domain Bacteria; kingdom Pseudomonadati; phylum Pseudomonadota; class Alphaproteobacteria; order Hyphomicrobiales; family Aurantimonadaceae; genus Aureimonas; species Aureimonas sp. SA4125. The sequence continues at coordinate 4,925,197 of NZ_AP025032.1, forward strand.
CCAATATCGGCGTCCTCAACGATCTTCTCCTCTATCTCTCCGTCATCACCGCGGCCGTGCCATGGCTCGCCGATCCCGACATCGCGATCTATGCCATCATCGCCACGCTGACCTGGCAGGGCTTTCCGTTCTTCGCCGTGATGATCCTTGCGGCCCTCCAGGGCATCCCGAAGAGCCAGTACGAAGCCGCCTCGATCGACGGCGCCAGCGCCTGGCGTCAGTTCCGCCACATCACCTTGCCCGGCATCGCCCCCGTACTCGCCACCGCCGGACTGCTCCGGGTCATCTGGGTGGCGAACTCGATGGACGTCATCTTTGTCATGACCGGCGGCGGCCCCGGCTACGCTACGACGACGCTGCCGCTCTACGCCTTCGTGAAGGCGCGCCAGAACCTCGACTTCGGCTACGGCTCCGCGATCGCAGTGACCTTCACGCTCATTCTTGGCTCCGTCGTCGCGATCTACATCGCCCGCACGATGCGGGAGGTCGAACGATGAACCGCCAGAGCTTCCTGAAGCGTCTCCTGACGACGCACATTCCGGTCGCGCTGATCGTCCTTCTGGCACTCGGTCCCTTTGCCTGGATGATCCTGACCTCGCTGACCCCCTCGGCCGAAATCGTCTCGCAGGGCGTCTCGGTCGGTCCGTCCGGCTGGAGCACGGACAATTACGTGCGGCTGCTCAGGCAGACGTCCTTCCTGGACAATATGGGCCACAGCTTCATCGTCGCGTTCGGAACGGTGGTTCTCGGTCTTCTCGTATCGGTAACGGCGGCCTATGCCTTTTCGCGCTTCCGCTTCGCAGGGCGAAAGGCGCTGATGCTGCAGTTCCTCCTCGTCAACATGTTCCCGATCGTCCTCCTCATCCTGCCGCTCTTCATCATGATGCGGCGGCTCGGCATTCTCGACACGCATATCGGGCTCATCATCGCGAATGCGACGACGGCCATTCCCTTCGCGGTCTGGATGCTGACGAGCTATATCGGGGCGATTCCCAAAAGCCTCGACGAGGCCGCGATGATCGACGGCTGCTCGCGCCTCACCGCCCTTCGGCGGGTGGTCCTGCCGCTGGCGCTGCCCGGCATCATCTCGACGGGCATCTATATCTTCATCACGGCCTGGAACGAGTATCTCTACGCGCTGACGCTGGGCGGGCGAAACGTGCGCACCGTCACCGTCGCCATCCAGACGCTGATCGGCGAGTTCCAGATCGAATGGGGCCTGCTCGCGGCTGGCGGCGTCGTCGGCGCCCTTCCCGTCACGATCCTCTTCCTCCTCGTCCAACGCCGACTCGTCGGCGGCCTCACGCAAGGCGCGGTCAAGGGCTGACCGCACGCCGCCATCCGAACTTCCCGTCCCTCCGCCAAGGAAAGATTGCCTCATGAACCCGGTCGGGTTGATCTCCATGCAATATGCGAGGCCTTTCACGGCCGAGCATTTCCCGCTTTTTGTCAGGATGAAGAAGCTCGGCTTCGATTTCGTCGAACTGCTCGTTCCCGAGCCCGGCGAACTCGACACGCGCGAGACGGCCAAGGCGCTTTCCGATGCCGGCCTCGGCGTCGTGCTCGCCGCGCGCGTCAATCTCCAGCGCAACCTTTCCTCGGCCGAGCCGGACGCCCATCGGGGCGGTGTCGACTATCTGCGCTACACCGTCGACTGCGCCATCGAGCTCGGCGCCACGATCGTCGGCGGGCCGCTCACGGGGAATCCCCTCGTCTTTGCCGGACGCCCGCCCGCACCGGTGACGGAAGAGGAGCGGCTGGCCCGCAAGGCCCGCTGCGTCGAAGGCCTGAAAGCCGCCGGCGCCCATGCGGCCGGAACGGGCGTGACGCTTGCCGTCGAGCCGCTGAACCGCTTCGAAAGCGATGTCCTCTGCACGACGCAGCAGGCGATCGAGTTGCTCGACGCCGTCGATCACCCGTCCGTCCAGCTGATGCTCGACACCTTCCACATGGCGATGGAGGAAGCGTCCATCGCCGAGGCGATTCTCCTTGGCGGGGCGCGCATCCGGCACTTCCAGGCCAACGAGAACCATCGCGGCTTTCCCGGAACCGGCTCGGTCGACTGGGTGTCTGTCTTCCGCGCTCTCCACGAGGTCGGCTATCGCGGTCCCATCTCGCTGGAACCGTTCCGCCGGAACGACGACCGCTTCGGCGTGCCGTTCGCGCAGTGGCGCCCGCCGCACGAAGACGAAAGCGAGCGGCTCGCCGCCAGCGCGGCGTTCATAAAGTCTCACCTCGCACTGACGGAATTCAGACGATGACACTTCGGATCGGTTGGATCGGCTGCGGCCTTCATGCAACGCAGATGCTGCTGCCGCAGCTCCTGCGTCACGACGTGGAGATCGCCGCGCTCTGCGATATCGACGCCGATCGCCTGAAGGTGGCGGGGCGTCAGTTCGGCGTCTCCACGTTGACCTCGGATGCGCATGCGCTCATCGCCACGAGCGGCCTCGACGCGATCGGAATGGCCGTCGGCCCGGACCAGCATCTCACCTTCGGCAAGGCGGCACTGCAGAAGGGCCTTCCCGTCTTCATGGAAAAGCCGCCCTCCGGCTCGGCCGCGGGGGCGCGCGAGCTCGCGGAGGCTTCGCGGCGCTCGGGCAAGCCGCTCCTGGTCGGCTTCATGAAACGCTATTCTGTCGGCAACAAGATTGCCCACAACGTATTGAAGTCCGGCCGCTTCGGCGATGTGCTCGGCCTGACCGGCTACTACATGACAGCGCCCGGCTACTTCACCGGCAACGTCGACTATACCGGGTTCCTGTTGCACCATTGCGTCCACTACATGGACCTGGTCTCGCATCTCGTTTCGCCGGTCACGAAGATCACGGCCCGCAAGGTCGAGAAAACCCCTGGCCACATCCTCTTCCATGTCGGCTTTGACTTCGAATGCGGGGCGATTGGCACGGTCGTCATGGGCACGGTCCAGTCTCGCGGCACACCCGTCGAGCGCATCGAGATCATGGGAGACCATCAGCGCCTCGAGATCGATGACGTGGTCGAGGTGCGCTGGCACCGCAATCCGCCCTTCAAGGTGTCCGATCCCGCCGCGACGCTTCTCGACGCGGAAGACTCGCTCACATGGAAGCCGAACTTCACCGCCGCCGCCAACGAGGATTACAAGGGCTATCATGCTCTCCTGGCGGACGTGGTCCCCGGCCTCCTGGGCGAGGCGACACCGGCGCCGACGATTCATGACGGTGTCATTGCCATGGAACGTCTGGAGGAAATGCGGCGCCAGCTTGCAATCTAGGTCCAAAAGCACAGGGGAAGCCATCGCTGGACCAGCATTTCGCTGAAGGCCTCGACGCTCATCCGGGCGCGCATGCTCTCGCGGCGCAGCCGGGCGATCTCGTCGGATACCTTCTCGGAGGTGACGATCTGCACCACCTCAGAAGCGCTTCGGCAGCGTCGGCATAGGCTGGAAGCAGGCCCGCGGGATCGCGGTGTACCGGTTCCAGCGTAATGCCGAGCGCCGGATCCGCCGACAGTTCGCGACAGGCGAGCAGGGCACCGTTCAGCATTGACTGACCGAGCGCCCCGTAGGAGCCGGCCGTCGACAGGATCAAGCCGATCTGGTGCGTGCGCCTTGTCATCGTCGTCCAAACCCAAAAAGCCCCCTCAGCTTGGATGCTGGGTGGCGACGGTGCCGATGTGAGTGAAAGCTTGTCGAATTCCGTGGCGCGATGTGGCAGCTCTGCCCGACGCCTAGGATTTAAGCCGACGCGCGTTGCCGGGGGTGTCAATCGCCCATTCGGATGCCCGGCGCCGTTTTTCGCAAGGTGGATCCTTCCCGATGTTCTGCCGCTTGCCAAGCTGGCGCAAATGCGAAAACTTGTGCTGGCTTGCTGCCTCGATCATCTGAAGCGGGCGAAGATCGCACGCCCCCACCCGCGCCACGTCCCGCCCGCGCCACGTCCCACCCGCGCCACGTAAGGTATCTGCCATGGATCTCGGCTTGAAGGGCCTCAAAGCACTCGTCACCGGCGGCACCAAAGGGATTGGCTGGGCCATTGCCGAAACGCTTGCCCGGGAAGGCTGCGACGTCGCAATCTGCGCGCGCAATGCCGGGGAGGTGGCGGCCGCGGCCGACAGGCTGGGAGCTTTCGGCGGCCGGGCCACCGGCGCCGTGGTGGACGTGTCCGACGGGCCGGCTCTGAAGGCGTGGGTCGCCGAGGTTGGTGCGGACTTCGGCGGCGTCGACATTGTCGTCGCAAATGTCAGCGCTCTTTCCATCGGGGCTGAAGAAGAGAGCTGGAACAAGGAATTCCAGACCGATCTGATGGGCACCGTTCGCCTCGTCGAAGCCGCGATGCCCTTTCTAGAGAAGAGCGGGAAGGGGTCGATCGTCACAGTTTCCAGCGTGTCCGGCCGCGAGATCGACTTCACCGCCGGGCCATACGGCACGATGAAGGCGGCCATAATCCATTACACCCAAGGGTTGGCCTACCAGCTTGCCGCCAAGGGTATCCGCGCGAATACGGCCTCGCCCGGCAATACCAAATTTCCCGGCGGCATCTGGGATCAGATCGAGACGGGCAACCCGAAACTCTTCGCAGAGTCGCTCGCCCTCAACCCCACGGGACGGATGGCGACGCCGCAGGAAATCGCCAACGGCGTCGTGTTTCTCGCTTCGCCTGCGGCCAGCTTCGTCAGCGGCACGAACCTCGTCATCGACGGCGCGCTGACGCGTGGGGTCCAGTTCTGAAGTGCGCCTTTGCCGGGGCCGATTCCGGTGCGACAGAACGTCTCCGAGCGACCCAGAAGAGCCAAGGCGGGCACTCTGCGATCGGCTGTGACGAATGTCAGCGATGAGGTGTGAGCCCACTCACGTCGAGCGCCCGAAATGGGCGCAGCGCGGTCCCTTGTTTCTGTTTCCTGCACTGGAGTTCGGGGCCGGCGATCAAGTTTTGAGACCCACCCGGTTGGGGACGCCAGCCGAGCCCACGGTTGGAGTCTACGGCCCGTTCCCCAGAATTCCAGCAAGCTCGAAAAACTTCACGGCGTCGTTGATGTCGGCCTGGATGGCGGTATCGGCCGCGTCGCCGTCCCCCTCCTCGATCGCCCGCAGGATGTCGTAGTGGTGACGGATCATCGCCTCCCCGCCGAGTTCGTAGACTGACGCGATCAGGGGACCCATGCGAAGCCAGAGGCTCTGGATCATGCCACGCAGCACCGGCAGGCCGGCGGCTTCGCAGATGCTGAAGTGGAATTCGCGGTTCAGGCGCACCGCCGCGGCAATATTTCCGGCCGATCGTGCCCGCTCGTTGTCTGCAACGACCCCGGCAAGGGCGAGGAGGCCCGGCCGATCGATGTTCTGGGCCGCCAGCCGCGCTGCCAGCCCTTCGAGCCGCAACCGGATCAATCGGACCTCGTCCAGCTGCCGCGCCGTCATTCGCGGCACCCGGATATCTTTCGGGCCACGCCACTCCAGCGCATGTGCCTCGACCAGGCGCAGGATCGCGTCCCGTACCGGTGTGACGCTGACGCCGAACTGGTCCGACAGCGTCCGGATGCGCAGCTTGTCGTCCGGTTTCAGCGCCCCCTCGGTCAGCGCGAGCGCAAGCCTGGCGTAGACGCCTTCGTACAGGCTGCTGCGGTCGATTGGCTGAAAGTCACTCATTGCTCGGCTCCACGACCATCCCTGCCCACATCGTCGACAAATGGGAAGCCTGCCCCATCGTCCGTTCGCTGCCGTTCTTGACGCATCATGCATCAAAAGACTATCGTCGTCATGGTCTCGCATGGCGCACGCAGTCGCTTGTTTTCTGGAATCCCTATGGCTCAGCCGCCTCATGCCCCCGAGAATGATGTTCTCAACGCACATTGGGAGCCTTGCGCGATTGCGCAGGTCGAGGAGCTGGCCCTGACGGTGTTCGGCAAGGTCGGCGTCGCGAAACGCCTGTCGAGCGAGCGCGACGAGACGTTCCAGCTGGCGACCGACGACGGGAATTTCACCCTCAAGATCGCGAACCCGGTCGAGGACGTACTATCCCTGGCGTTTCAGGCGGACGTGCTCCTGCATCTGGCAAAGACAACCCTCCTCGTTCCCGTGCCGCGCCTGGTGCCGACCCTCGACGGTCAGGCGAGCTTTGCGCTTCCGGTGCCGGATGGCAGCCGGGTGGTGCAGCTCCTGACCTATCTCGAGGGAGAGCTGATGGGGGCGACCCCGGCCAGTGCGAAGCAGTGCCACGCGCTGGGTCTGGCGCTTGGCAGCCTGTCGGCCGGACTGGCCGGCGCCACGGCGCGACCGCCCGCGGGCAAGCTCCTGTGGGACCTGTCGCATTTCGCGGATCTCGCCTCGCTGCTCGGCTTCGTCGATGCCGCGCGACGGCCGGTCATCCAGCGGGTCCTCGACGACTTTTCCGGCCGCGTCCTGCCCGGCCTCGGCGATCTGCCGGCGCAGGTGATCCACAACGACTTCAATCCCTACAACATCCTCGTCGACCCCCAGCGGCCGGACGCGGTCGTCGGCATCATCGACTTCGGCGACATGGTTCACGGCCCGAGGGTGAACGATCTGGCGGTGGCGGCCGCCTACCATCTCAGCGGCGAGGATTGGGCGGAAAAGCTGTCCGCCCTGCTGCGCGGCTTCGGCGCCGTGGTGCCGCTGACGCCTGCCGAGACCGAGGTTCTGCCGACGCTCATCGCCGCGCGGCTGGCGATGACCATGATCATCACCGAATGGCGCGCCTCGCTGCGGCCGGACGAGAGCGCTTACATCCTGCGCAACCACCGGTCCGCCTGTCTCGGCCTCGCGCACCTGTCCGAGGCGCCCGAAGCCGATCTCCGCCAGCTCATTCACGACAGTTGCAAGGCCTGAACCCATGACCATGGTCAACGCTTTCGGCGCCGACGACTTCGCCCGACTCAGCCCGGCCGAGCAGGCGCTCATCGCGCGGCGGGAGAAGGTCATGGGTCCAGCCTACCGGCTCTTCTACGAGCGCCCCATCCACATCGTCCGGGGCGACGGCGTCTGGCTGTACGACCATGACGGCAAGGCCTATCTCGACGCCTACAACAACGTCGCCTCGCTCGGCCATTGCCATCCCGCCGTCGTCGAGGCGATCACCCGGCAGACCGCCATCCTCAACACCCACACCCGCTATCTCCACGAGAGCGTCATCGACTACGCCGAGCAGCTGACGGCGACGTTTCCCACCGCTCTCAGCCAGGCGATGCTGACCTGCACCGGCAGCGAGGCGAACGACCTCGCGGTCCGGGTGGCGCGCTCCGTCACCGGCGGCACCGGCATCATCGTCACCAGCCTCGCCTATCACGGCGTCACCGCGACAGTGTCCGAGTTCTCCCCCTCGCTTGGCGAGTCCGTCGCTCTCGGGCCGCATGTGCGCACGGTCGCGCCGCCCGACCCCTACCGCCAGTCGCCGGAAGAGGCGCGCGACCGGTTTGGCCGCGACGTCCGCGGAGCGATCGACGATCTCCGGCGGCACGGCATCAAGCCGGCCCTGCTCATCGTCGACACGATCTTCTCCAGCGATGGCGTCGTTCCCGAGCCCCGAGGCTTCCTCAAGCCGGCGGTCGAGGCGATCCACCATGCGGGCGGCCTGTTCGTCGCCGACGAGGTGCAGCCGGGCTTCGGGCGCACCGGCGACACGATGTGGGGTTTCGAGCGCCACGGCGTCGAGCCGGACATGGTCACGCTCGGCAAGCCGATGGGCAACGGATATCCGATGGCCGGCGTCGTCGTGAAGCCGGAGGTGATCGCCGAGTTCGGCCGCCGCAGCCGTTACTTCAATACTTTCGGCGGCAATCCGGTCGCGGCGGCCGCCGGCATCGCCGTGCTCCACGCGCTCTCGTCCGAGCGGTTGCAGGAAAATGCCCTGAACGTCGGCGCCTATATCCGCGCCGGCCTGTCCAGGCTCGCCGAGGCGTTTCCCTGCATCGGCGACGTGCGCGGGGTGGGCCTGTTCATCGGCGTCGAGATGGTAAGCGATGCCCGGGCGAAGACGCCCGACGCCGCGATCACGACGCGCCTCGTCAACGGTCTGCGGGAACGACGGGTGCTGATCAGCGCCTCGGGCCCGCACGCCAACGTCCTGAAGATCCGCCCGCCCATGGTATTCTCGCGCGACAATGCCGACACGCTGATCGAGGCCATGCGGGACACGCTCGCGGCCCTGTAACCCGGCGGCATCGCGTCAAAAGCCCGGCGCCGCCGGGCCGCCCGTCCCAGATCTCAGTCGGGCCGCCCATGCGGGCGCAGGAGGTTGTCGCTCCAGCGCGGCGCGATGTGCGGGAAGGCGAGCGCCGGCTTGCGGTCGAGGAGCATTTCCAGCACCCGCGGCGGCGTCAGCGGCAGTTCCTCGACGCGCCGGCCAGTGGCGTTGGCCACGGCGCAGGCGATCGTCGCCCCGACATTGAGAATCGGTACTTCGCCCGCGCCCTTGGTGCCGAGCGGGCCCATCGAGGGCGCCCCCTCGTGCAGCGCGATCGTGACCGGCACCACGTCCTCGGCGAGCGGCAGGCGGTAGGTCTCGAAGCCGCCCTGGCAGATCCGGCCGCCGGCATCGATGGAGGCTTCCTCGTGCAGCGCGTAGCCGAGGCCCTGCACGACGCCGCCCTGGATCTGGCCATGGATGGCGCTCGGGTTCAGCGCCCGGCCCACATCCTGGACGACGCGATAGGCCAGCACCTCGACATGGCCGGTCTCGGGGTCGACGGCGACGTCGCAGTCATGCACGGCGAAGACCGGGATATCGAGCGCCTCGATGAAATGCCCGGCGGCGCAGCCCGACATCGCCGGCGTTCCCCGTCCGGTGAAGGCGCCGGTACCGGCGACGGGTCCGTGCTTGGCCTGCGCCCGCGCCGCGACCTCGGCAATCGTGTAACCGAACCCGTTCGCCCCGGCGATCTCGATCCGGCCCTCCGTCATCACGAGATCCTCAGGGTCGGCCTCCAGCATCTCGCCCGCCATCCTCAGAAGCGTCGTGCGCACCGCCTCGGCCGCCGAAAGGCTGGCGGCCCCGAGCGAGACCGTGGTGCGGCCGCCGCCGACGCCGACGTCGAAGCCGGCCGCATCGGTATCGGCGGTGCGCACGATCACCTGGTCGGGCCTCAGGCCGAGCGCGCCGGCGACGATCTGCGGCAGCGCCTGCATCATCGAGCCCGACCCGATCTCGACGCCGGAGGTGACCAGCGTCGCGCTGCCGTCGGCATTCATGTTGACGGTGGCCGCGGAGGGGCCGGTGAAGACGAACCAGGTGCCGACAGTCGTCGCATGCCCGTAGAGGCGCCCATCGTTCGGCACGGCGACCGGGCTCTGCGCGCGCAGGGCCTGCATCTTGTCCAGCATCGGACGCAGCACCGCACCCTCGAAGACCTGGCCGGTGGCGCCGAGATCGCCGTCGCCGAGCACGTTGCGGCGCCGGAATTCCAGCCGGTCCATGCCGATCGCCGCTGCGATCTCGTCGGTATGCCGCTCCAGCGCGAAGGTGTTGTAGACGCCGTTGCAGGCGCGAAAGGCGCCATTCGGCGGCGAGTGCGTATAGACGGCGCGCGAAACGAGGCGCGCCGCGCCGAGCCGGTAGTTTCCGCCGAGCGTATGGGCGGTCATGGTGGTGAGAAAGATCTGCTCCCCGCCATAGGCGCCGCAGTCCATCAGCACCACGGCCTCGCGCCCGGCGATCTCGCCGTCCGCCGTCACCGCCGAGCGGATGAGAATCTCGGCGTTTTCGCGAAACAGGCAGGTCAGCATCTCCTCCTGCCGCGTGTTGACGAGGCGCACCGGGCGCCTTGCCTTGCGTGCGAGCAGCGCGGCGAAGGGCTCCATCGCCCAGTCGAACTTCAGGCCGAAGGCGCCGCCGACGGCCGGGACCGTCACCCGCACGTCCGAGGCCGGCACCCCGATCAGCCGTGCCGTGGTATTGCGGACCGTCCACGGCACCTGCGTCGACGTCTCGATGTGGAACCGCCCATCCTCGAAGTGCGCCAGCACCGCACGCGGCTCGAACGAGACGTGGTTCTGGCGACCGACGCGAAAAGAGCTCTCGACCACGGTGACGTCGTCGCGCGCGAAGGCTGCATCGACGTCGCCGCGCACCGAGCTCGCCTCCCAGGCGATGTTGCCGCCATGCGCGCCGCCCTCGAACAGAACATCGTAGTCCGCCCAGTCCGGGTGGACGAGCGGCGCGCCCGGCGCGAGCGCGGCTTCCATGTCGACGACCGCAGGAAGCGGCGCGATCTCCACCTCGATCGCCCGCATCGCCGCCTCGGCCTCGGCCAGCGTCTCGGCGGCGACGGCGGCGAGCGGCTCGCCGTCGTAGCGCACGACGTCGCGGGCAAACAGCGGGTGGTCGGCAATGCCGATGCCCGCCTGTCCCGGCGCATCCGCCGCCGTGACGATCGCCCTGACACCCGGCATCGCCTCCGCCTTCGCGGTATCGAGGCTGAGGATGCGGCCGGACGGAACGGCGGCGCGCAGCACCACGGCGTGCAGCATGCCGGCGCTTTTGCGGTCGATCGTATAGCGCGTGAGGCCCATCAGCTTGTCCAGGGCATCGCGCCGGCGGAAATCCATGACCGAGGCGTCGGGCGAGGTGTCCATGCCGTGCTCCTATCGACCGGTGGCGACGGACAGAGCGGCATCGACGATGCGCTCATAGCCCGTGCAGCGACAGATGTTGCCGGACAGCGCGGCACGCACCGCCTCGCGGCTCGGCTGCTGGGTGCGCGCCAGGAAATCCGTCAGCGCGACGACCATGCCGGGAAAGCACATGCCGCACTGGACGGCGTCGTGCGCCTCGAAGGCGGCCTGCAGCGGTGAGGGAACGCCGCCGGCGGACAGTCCCTCGACGGTGACGATGTCGGTTCCTTCGGCGAGCGCTGCGGGCGTCAGGCAGGACAGGACCGGCGTGCCGTCGACGAGCACCATGCAGGCGCCGCAGAAACCTTCGCGGCAGACGGGCTTGGCGCCGGTGAGGTGGAACTCGTCGCGCAGCACGTCGACGAGCGGCACCAGGGCAGCGGCGGTGGAAGAGCGTCTTTCTCCGTTGATCGTCATCTCGATCGGCATGGTATGTCCTCCAGTCAGGCGGCGGCGAGAAGCAAAGTGGCGGCGCGCCGCACCAGCGCCGGCAGGACCCTGACGCGGTACCAGCCGGGTGCCTCGACGCCGTCGCGGCCGGTGAAGTCGGCACTGTGCGTCTCGGCGAGCCGCGCGAGGGTGTCGGGGTCGAGCGCCTGTCCGGCCAGCGCGGCTTCGAGCGATGTCCAGCGGCGGGCGACCGCCTCGACCGAGCCGACGGCGATGTCGGCGATCGCGATCCGCCCCGCCCCATCCAGGGTCACGGCAAGGCTCACCACCGCCACCGGATAGTCGCCGGCCTTGCGCAGCGGCAACCGCGCATGCGCGGACCGCGCCGCGGAGCGCGGCAGGACGATTTTTGTCAGAAGCCGCCCCGGGCCGAGCGCGGTGCGCCGGTGCAGGAAAGTCTCGATCGCCATCCGCTCCTCGCCGCGGCGGCCGGCGATCTCCACCTCGGCGCCGAGCGCCAGCAGCGCCGGGACGAGATCGGCGGCGGCAAAATCATGCGCCGCGAGATTGCCGCCGACCGTCGCCATGTGGCGCACCGCCGGATTGGCGGATTTGCCGGCAGCCGTCGCCAGGGCTTCGAGGCCGGACAGACCGTCGAGAGCCTTCGCCAGTGCCGCATGGGTGGCGCCGGCGCCAATCTCGATGCGTGCCTCGCCGACCGCGATCGTCTTCAGCGCTGCGATCCGCGAGAGAGCGACATAAGCGGGCTTGAACGCCGCGCCGCGCAAGGGCGCGCGCATGATCCAGGTGCCGCCCGCCAGCGGTGCGCCGGCCTCGCCACGCTCGTCGAGCGCATCGACCGCGGCGGGCAGCGACGGGGCGAGGTAGATATCGGGGGGCATGGCGGCGATCTCCGGATTGGCTTTCGCGTGGCCGCCGATATGTCAGCCGCGCCGTCGTTGAGATCCAGCGAAGGGCTGGCCTTCAGCGCGTCTTCAGGCGGGCCCGGTCGAGGACCACGCCGATGATGACGATCGCCCCCAGCACGACCATCTGCACGTAGCCGTCGATGCGCGTCAGGTTCATGCCGTTGGACAGGATGGTGATGAACAGCGCGCCGAGGACGGCCGTGCCGACGCCGCCGCGCCCGCCGGCGAGGCTCGTGCCGCCGACGACGGCCGCGGCGATCGCCTGGAGGGACAGCGAGCCGCCGAGATTGGGCTCGCCCGAGCCGGTGCGGGCCGTCAGCATCAGGGCGCCGAGTGCGGCGAGACAGGAGCAGAGCACATAGGCGGAGACGAGGACGCGCCTCACCGGGATGCCGGCAACCGCCGCCGCGCGCGGATTGGTGCCGACGAGGTAGAGCGAGCGGCCGAACACGGTGCGGGTCAGGGCGAAATGCAGGACCAGGCCGGCGAGGACGGCGATGACGATCGCCGCCGGGACGCCGAACACGTCGCCGCGATAGAGCAGCGTCGAGAACAGGTCCGGCATGCCCTGCACCGGCTTGCCGGCCGACAGCGTCGTGGCGATGCCGATGGCGATGTTGTAGCTGCCGAGCGTGGCGACGAAGGGGCTGACGCCGAGCAGCGCGATCACCACGCCGTTGAACAGGCCCGTGGCGGCACCGAGGCCTATGCCCGCGACGAGGCCGATCAGCAACACCGTGACGGGATCGCTGCCACCACCGACGGCCGCCGTCATCGCCACGGCCGCACCGACGCTGACCATCGATACCGCCGGTCCGAGCGAGAGGTCGAAGCCGCGGGTGATGATGACCACGGCCTGCGCCATGGCGAACAGCGCGATGTAGCTCGTCTGCTGGGCGATGTTGACGAGGTTGGCGGCGGAGAGAACGCGGCTGTCGGCGATCGAGAAGGCGAGAAAGAGGACGACGAGGGCGATCGGCAGCGCCCACTGCCAGAGCTGCGCGCTCCAGGACGGGGAGGAAGCCGTGTCGGCGACGGCGAGCGGGGGAGACAGGTCAGACACGAGTCTTCCTCCTGCGGCCCTGTTCCTCGGCCGCCACCGCCGCCACCATGATGACGCCGAGGAAGACCGGCTGCAGCCGCGAGTCGATCTGCAGAAGGTTGAGGGCATTGCTGAGAATGGTCAGGAACAGCGCGCTGACGGTGACGATCTCGATCCGGCCGATGCCGCCGCGAAGGCTGACGCCGCCAATCACCGCTGCGGCGATCGACTGCAGCATCATCCGGTCGCCGCCGAAACTCGCCTGGCCGGAGCCGACCTGGGCGGTCAGGAGAATGCCGGTGGCCGCTGCCAAAACGCCGGACAGGGCGTAGGTGCCGACAAGGTGGCGGTTGACCGATACGCCGGAAATCGTCGCCGCCTCGGCATTGCCGCCGATGGCGAAGACATAGCGCCCGAACAGCGTCCGCCGCTGCACGAAGATCATCACCAGCACGACCGCGATGGCGACGTAGATCGCCGTCGGCAGGCCGAGGAACTGGGCCCGGCCAAATTCCTTCACGAAGCTTTCCGGCATGCCGTAGACAGGGATGCCGCTGGTGATCATCAGGCCGACGCCGGCCGCAGCCGACATGGTGCCGAGCGTCACCACGAAGCCCGAGACCTTCAGCCGGGCGACGCAGATGCCGTTGACCAGCCCGATCGCGAGGCCCGAGCCGAGGCCGGCGAGCACGCCGCAGGCGATGATCGCCGCGTCGTTGCCGGGAAAGGCGAGAGCGGCCATGCCCATCACCTTGGCGGTGACGACGCTGGCCAGTGCGATCACCGCGCCGACGGAGAGGTCGAAGCCGCCGGCGATGATGACGATCGCCTGGCCGCAGGCGACGATGGTGAGCAGGGATGCGTTGCGCAGAATGTTGATGATGTTGATCGGGCCGTAGAACTGCGGCGAGACCAGCGACATGCCGATGACGACGACGATAAGGAGAACGGGCAGGAAACCGAGCCGGAGCGCAAAGCCCGATCGCGCGGGGGCGCCCGATTGGCGCGCGGCGGCGGCGCTCATGCCGCGGCCTCGGCGAGATGGTCCTTGAAGAAGCTCGACAGGACGTTCTGCTCCGTCTTCGCCGCGCCTTCGAGCTCGGCGGCGATGCGGCCGTGGTGCATCACGTAGAGACGGTTCGACAAGGCCAGCACCTCCGGGAGTTCAGACGAGACGACGATCACCGCCGCGCCCGCCTCGACGAGCCGCTTCATGAATTCGTAGACCTCGACCTTGGCGCCGACGTCGATCCCGACGCTCGGCTCGTCGAACAGGAAGATCGAGAGGTCGCGCGTCAGCGCCCGCCCGAGCATCACCTTCTGGCGGTTGCCGCCGGAGAGGTTGCCGACGGCGCGCTCGATGTTGGGCGGGCGCAGATTCAGCTGTTCCATGATCGGGTTGATCAGCAGCTTCTCGGCACCCTGGCGCAGCATGCCGAAGGTGACGAACCGCTTGAGGTCGAGCGCCGTCATCGAGGCGTTCTCGCGGATCGGCCGCGACAGCGCGAGCCCTTCGGCGACGCGGTTGGCCGGAAAATACGCCACGCCCTTGCGCAGGCTGGCGCGCGGATCGGCCGATTCATAGGGCATGCCGTGCAGGCGGACGGTGCCGCCTGTCACCGGCTCGAGCCCGTAGATGGCACGCACCAGCTCGGACTTGCCGCAGCCGACCAGACCGGCAATGCCGGTGATCTCCCCGGTGCGGGCGTAGAAATTGACATCCGAGACGATGCCGCCGGCGACGGAGAGATTTTCGACGTCGACGGCCACCGTACCGGGCACGTGGGCGATGGCTGGAAACAGCACGTCGATCTTGCGGCCGGTCATCAATTCGACCAGTTCACCGTCGGTGACGGCAGCGGCGTCGAGCGTGCGGATCAGCTTTCCATCGCGCAGCACGGTGACGCGGTCGGCGAGCGCCCGGATTTCCCGCATGCGGTGCGAGACGTAGATGATGCCGACGCCTTGGGCCTTCAGCTTGGCGATCAGTTCGAACAGCCGGCCGGTCTCCCTTTCGGTGAGCGAGGCCGTCGGCTCGTCGAGGATCAGAAGGCGCGCTCTGCCGAGCAGGGCCTTGGCGATTTCGACCATCTGCTGGTGCGCCCGTGACAGGTCGTCGACGCGGGCGGCGGGATCGAGATCGAAACCAAGCTCGTCGATCAGCGCCCGCGCTTGCTTGCGCATGTCGCCGGCGCGCAGCACGCCGCCGGCGGACAGCTCGCGGCCGAGGAAGAGGTTCTCCTCGACGGTCATGGTCGGCACCAGCGAGAATTCCTGGAAGACCGGGCTGATGCCGATGGCGCGGGCACGCTGCGGCGTGAGGTGGCGGATCTCCTCGCCGCCGAAGCGAAACTCGCCACCATCGGGCGGGAAGGTGCCGGCGATGACGTTGATCAGCGTCGACTTCCCCGCCCCGTTTTCGCCGAAGAGCACATGAAGCTCGCCGGCGCGCACGTCGAAATCGACCCGGTCGAGGGCCAGAACGCCCGTGAACCGCTTCGAGATGCCCGCCAGGTGGAGCAGAGGCTCCGTCTCCCGGCAGTGCGTTCCGACTTCGCCGGTCTGCCCCATGTCGTCTCCTTCGCTTCGGGTTTCCGCCGGGGACTACTTGGCCTTGACGCTGTAGACCGGCGTCCAGTCGCCCGGTGCCAGGATCAGGTCCATCTGCAGGTTCGGCACGGTGGTCTTGTCGACCACCGCCGCCACCGGCTGGACGAGGCTCATCACCGGCTTCTTCTCGAGCAGCCGGACCGCCTGGTCGATGGCGATGGCGCCCTCGCCAACCGGATACTGCGTCGCGAAGGCCAGGATGTCACCGCGGTTCAGCGCGTCGAGCATGGCCTGGTTCTCGTAGGACGACATGATCTTGATGTCGGTGCGCCCGGCTTCGGCCACGGCACCGATCGCCGCTTCCGCCGTCGGGGCCGATCCCCAGATCACGTTCATCTCGGGATGCGCCTGCAGCGCATCCTGGATGAGCTGCAGCTGCACGGCGACGCCGCTGTCGCCGAACTTCTCGTCGAGGATCGTCACGTCCGGGTTCTTGGAAACCGCCGTCTTGAATCCTTCGTTGAAGGATTCGGCCCAGCCCGAGCCTGCCGGGCCCGGGAAGGTCACGACATTGGCCTTTTCGCCGGCCGGCAGCTGCGCGAGCAGGCCCTCGCCGGTCACCGCGCCCATGGCGACGAAGTCGACGGCATTGGCGGCGGGCGTCGCATTGGCCGGAATGGGGTTGGTGACGCCGACGACCGGAATGTTCTTGGCCGCGGCTTCCTTGAATTTCTGCTCGAGGCCCGCGCCCGAGATCGCGCCGACGATGATCGCGTCCGAACCGCTCGCCAGGCAGTCGTCGAACTGCGAGAGCTGCTTGGGCAGGTTCTCGTAGCCGCCGGCCTCGTAGAGCGTCATGTTGACGTTCATCGCCTCGGCCTGCTTGACGATGCCGTAGGCGACCGCGACCCAGAAGCTGTCCTTCATGTGCGGGAACAGAACGCACAGATTGTAGGGCTTCTCTGCCTTTTCCAGCGGCGTGTACTCGGCATCCACCGGCGTGCCGGAGGAGGAGTCGTAGATCTTCATCGGCCACCAGGCGGCGTCGGCGGCGAGACTGGGCGACACCGCACCGGCGACCATGCCGAGACAGGTGGCGGCAGCGAGGCTGTGGCGGAGGCGAGAGCGAAGAAACATGGCTGCAATCCTTCTTGCTTGAGGGGGAAGCGGACGGGAGGCGCGGGTTTGCGCCCCGTCCGACGGCACTGCTTCGCGCTGCCTACACGGCAGCCCAGTTGGCGACGGATCGCCGCTCGAAGGTCTCGCGGAACTGCCGCGTGGATTCGGGAAGAAGCTCGCCCGTGCCCCAGTCGAGGATCACCGCATGCTGGCGGATCGCGTCGAGCGCATCGATCTCGCCACGTCGGAATTGCGCCGCGACGCCTTCCGGATCGGTGCGGGCCCAGGCGACCCGCTTTTGGCGGATCTCGGCGCGCAGGGCCTCGGTCGCAGCCGAGTCGAGCGCGTAATCGCAGAGCTCGGGGTCGATGGCGCGGATGACGACGCCGTAGTCCTTGGCGGCGCGCTCGATCGAGACATAGTCGTCGATGACGTCTTCCAGGACATGCGCGGGATCGCGGTCGAGCGGGTCGCCGAATCCGCCGCCGCCGGCCGTCGGCCGCGAGAACACGTCGCCCTCGCCGATCTTGACGTCGGAGAAGATGGTGCCGAGCCGTTCCGTGTGCTCGGCGCCGGCCCGCTTCAGCGTCAGGCCGTGCGGGCTGGAGGGAAGCCCGCCTTCGATGCCCCAGACGATCGCGCATTCGCGGTCGCAGATGTAGGAGATCACGGTGTCCTCGGCCGCGAGCATCAGCGATGTCTTGCGCACGCCGACGCCGCCACGCCATTTGCCGGGACCGGCCGTATCGCGCAGGATCTCGCATTCGGTGGTGAGGATCGGGTTGGCGCGCTCCTGCCCCTCGACCGGCTGGGCCATCATGCCGGTGCCGAAGCAGGCGGTGGTGACGTTGGCGCCGTCCTTGCCGTTGCGCCCGCCCCAGCCGCCCGGCAGCCAGTCGTAGAACATGAAGATGGGCTTGTCGTCGCTGCGGGCGTCGCGCCCGCCGGTCAGGAGATATTCGAGGTTGAAGGCGCAGGCCAGCGCCCGTTCCGGCATCAGCTGCGACCACATCTCGTAGATCGAGTTCATGATCTTCTCGAACGGCATCAGGAAGCCGGTCACCGCCACCGGCCACTTCGCATCGACGATCGAGCCTTCCGGCGCGATGATCTCGAAGGCCCGGTAGAAGCCGGAATTCAGCGGCAGGTCGGGGAAGAAGGTCTTCATCCCGGCGGCGACGGCCGAAAACGTGGTGCCGAAGGCGGAGTTGTAGATCGTGCCGATCACCGGATGGCTGCCGGTGAAATCGTAGATCGCCTTGTCGCCCTTGATCGTCATCTTGATGCGGATCGGGATCATGCCTTCGCCGCCCGACGGGTCGCGGTCGATGAAGTCGACCGTCTCCCACTCGCCGTCCGGCAGCGCGGCGATGCGCTGGCGCACGGCGCGCTCGACATAGTCCTGCACCTCGGAAAGGCCGGTCTCGACCGTATCGCGGCCATACTTGCCGACGAGGCGCAGGATCTCGCGCTCGCAGACGGCCGTCGCCTCGGCCTGGGACTGGATGTCGCCGATGATCGACGCGGGATCGCGGGTGTTGGACGCGATCAGATTGGCCACGTCCTTGCGGAATACGCCCTTGTCGAACAGCCGAACCGGCGTGATGCGCAGGCCCTCGCGGAACATGTCCTTGGCCGAGACGTCGAAGGAGCCGGGCACGCTGCCGCCGACATCCGACCAGTGGCCGTTCGACTGGGAAAAGGCGATGATCTTGCCCTCGGAGAAGATCGGCCTGACCAGGCGCACGTCGGAGAAGTGGGTGCCGCCGGCATAGGGGTCGTTGATGGCGAAGACGTCGCCCTCGTGCATGTCGCCCTCGAAGGCGCGCATCACGTCCTTGCAGGTGAAATGCAGCGTGCCGACGTGGACGGCGATGTCCTGATTGCCTTGCGCGGCGCATTCTCCGTTGGCGTCATGCAGGCCGCTGGAGAAGTCGTGGTTGTAGATCACGAAGGAGTAGCAGGTCCGAAGGATCTGCTCGCCCATCTGGTCGACGCTGGTGATGAAGGAGTTCTTCAGGACCTCGAAGGTCACGGGATCGAGAGTCTGTTCGCTGGCCATGGGTGTCAGCCCTTCACGCGGATGATGAGGTTCAGATACTTGTCGACCTCGGCCCGGGCGCCGGGCGGCACGACCGTGGTGCTGTCGACCTGGTCGACGATCGCGGGACCCGCCAAGACGAAGCCGCAGGGAAGATCGTCGCGCTGGTAGACGGGCGTGTCGTGCGCCTGATTCTCGAACCAGACTTCCCGTCGACCGACCGGATCGGGAACCACCCCGGTCGGAGCGTGCACCGCCAGTTCCGCCTTCGGCACGACGCCGATCGCCTTGACGTTGACGCGGAAGAAGCTGACCGGCGCATCGTCGCGGCGGAAATTGTATTCGCGGTGGTGCTCGCGGTGGAAGTCGGCGACGAGGTCGGCGATCGAGCCGATCGGGCTCGGCGTCGAGACGGCGAGCGAGCGCCACTGGCCGCGATACATCATGTCGATCGTCCGCTGCAGCACGATGTCGCCCTCGGCGACGCCCTCGTGGATCAGCCGGTCCAGCGCCTCGCGCTCGATGCGGGCGAACTGCGCCTCGATGGTGGCGGGATCGGCCGCCTCGGCATCGACCATGCAGTTTTCGGAGAAATCGTGCTGCATGTCGACGAGGAGGCAGCCCAGCGCCGAGGTGACGCCGGGGTTCGGCGGCACGATCACCACCGGGATCGACAGTTCGCGGGCGACGTCGACGCCGTGCAGGGCGCCTGCCCCGCCGAAGGCAACGAGGGCGAAATCACGCGGATCATAGCCGCGGCTGATCGAGATCAGCCGCACGGCGTCGGACATGTTGGCATTGGCGACGCGCAGGATCGCATCGGCCGCCGCCTCGGTGGAGAGGGAGAAGCCCTTGGCGACGCCCTCCTCGACGGCGGTGCGGGCGAGCACCGGGTCGAGCGTCACCTTGCCGCCGGCAAGGCTGGTGCCGAGACGGCCGAGCGTGACATTGGCGTCGGTATTGGTCGGCTGCGCATTGCCGTTGCCGTAGCAGGCCGGCCCCGGGAACGCGCCGGCCGACTGCGGGCCATTGCGCAGCGAGCCTGCATCGTCCGTCCAGGCGAGCGAGCCACCGCCGGCGCCGATCGTCAGCACCTCGATCGACGAGAAGCGGATGGGATAGCCGAACTCGATGTACCAGTCCTTGGTCACCCGCGACTGGCCCTCATAGGCGAGCGAGACGTCGGTCGAGGTGCCGCCCATGTCGAGGCCGATCGAATTGGGATAGCCGCACAGACCGGCGATATGGCGGCTGGCGATGGCGCCGGCGGCAATGCCCGAGCCGGCGAGACGGGCGGCGAAATCCTTGACGCTCGCCGGTGTCATCACGCCGCCGCCGGTGTGCAGGAGGAGAAGATCGCGGGTGTAGCCCTCGGCGGCGAGACGGTCGCCAAGTCTTGTGGTGTAGCTGACGACGACCGGGCTCAGCGCGGCGTTGACGACGGTGGTCGAGAAGCGCTCGTGCTCGAAGATTTCCGGCAGCACCTGCGAGGAGATCGACACCGGCACGTCCGGCATCGCTTCGAGGAGGATCTCGCGCATGCGGCGCTCGTTCTCGCCGTTCAGATAGGCGTTCATGAAGCAGACGGCGATCGCCGCGACGCCGCGCTTCTTCAGGATGCGGGCGACGTCCCGTGCCTTCTCCTCGTCCAGCGCCTCGACCACATTGCCGGCGCTGTCGATGCGCTCGGGCACGGTCAGCCGGTCGCGGCGCGGAATGTAGGGTTTGACGACGTCCTTGTAGACGTCCCAGAGGTCTTCCTTGTTGGCGCGGCGGATCTCGATCACGTCGCGAAAGCCTTCCGTCGAGACCATGGCGGTGCGCGGCAGGCGGCGGGTGATCAGCGCGTTGGTCGCCACCGTCGTGCCGTGCGAGAACAGCGCCACCCTGGCCAGGTCGATGCCGGCCTTGGCCACGCCACCCATGATCCCGTCGATCGGATCGGGTGTGGAGGAGGTCTTCTCGATCCGGATGAAACCGGTGTCCTCGTCCATGATGCAGATGTCGGTGAAGGTGCCCCCGACATCGACGGCTACGCGAAGATTCTGCACGGTGAGCGTTTCCCTTTCCGGTCTCCTGGCGGTTGCGCGGGGTCTCCCGCCGCCCGGTCGCACGATGACGATCGCGTCCGGCCTCTGGCGGCAGCAGGATGGTGCCCGCGCTCTCGGGAGGGATTAAACGGCCTTTTCCGCTGCTTCTCTTGGTCCCCAGCGCATCAAACTTTGATCCTCTGTGCACTTCGGCACAAATTTTGGGCCGCGGTCCGTTCTGCCCGTTTACCAACCATGCAGTGCAGCATCGCGCGGCGTTGCCCTGTGCAGCGCAGGCACGCTCAGACGGGCTGGCTCGCCTCACGCGCGGCGGCGCGGACCTCGCTCGGCGTGCAGCCAAACCGCGCCCGGTAGCTGCGGCTGAACTGCGCCTGGTCGCCGAACCCCCAGTCATAGGCGATCTCAGCGATCGCCTTGCGGCAGTGCGGGTCCTTCAGCGCCGCGTCGCACATCAACAGCCGCCGGTTCCGGACATGCGCCGAAACCGTCGTTCCCTCGGCCTCGAACAGCTGGTGCAGATAGCGCAGCGAGATGCCGCAGCCGTCGGCGATGGCCTGCGGTGCCAAGTGCGGATCGCGCAGGTGGCTGCCAATGAAGTGCTCGGCGCGGTGAAGATGGGCGTTGCGCACCGAGGACGAGCGGCCGACGAGAACCCTCTGGTCGGCCTCGATCGCCATGGCCAGGAGATCGACGAGATGGCGTCCCATCCGCGCGCGCTCATCTGCCTCCATCTCGTCGAGCCGTGGCGCCGTGAGGCGCAGCATGTCGACGAACAGCGCGCCGACGCTGCGGCTGGCGTCGAACTGCAGCGTCGCCAGGCGCTCCGGTCGGGCGATGCGGGCGCGCAGAACGTCGCTCGGGATCTTCAGCACCCAGAGTGCGGCGCGCTCGCGGTGGCTGAAATCATAGGGCAGATGGCTGCGCTCTATCAGGAACTGGCCGGGACGGCACTGCACCTCCTTGCCGTCCTGGGCGAAGCGGATCTCCGCCACCTCCGGCACCGTGATGAGAAAGCTCTCTTCCCGTTCGTTCAGAAGGTGGCGCTCATGACGCCGGTAGAGGAGCCCATCGCATCGGTTGCGCGAGAGCGCGATCGACCCGAGCGTCCAGGCGTCGAGCGTGCCGTCGAACGCGCCGACCGACTGGAAGCGCAGATCGAGCGGGAAATAGGTCTGTGAGACGGCCTGCTGCCAAAACGCCTTGCTGCCGCCCTTGGGACTGCTGCTGGTCGAGAAGGTGGCTCGCATCGCACGCAACTCCTATCCCTGTGAACGGCCCTGCGGGCGGAACACCCCCAAGCGTTTTGTCCGAGCGAGGGGCGGGCCCTCGCCTTGTACGGCAACGCGCGTCAGCCAATTGCTTCCGACGCTGGCGGTCAACCGAACCAGGGGCGCAGGGCCGCGTTGACGGCGCGTGCCAGCTGATCGGCCCCCGGCGTATCGGAATGGATGCAGACCGTGTCGGCGCGCATCGGCAGGTCGCCGCCCTCGATGGTCGTCGCCAGGCCCTCACTCATCACCCGCACGGCCCGGCGCGCCGCTTCCGCGGCGTCCTTGGCGGCGTGCTGGCGGGTGATGATGAGCTTGCCCTCGGCGTCGTAGTCGAGGTCGGCATAGTATTCGGCGATGAAGGGGATCGTACGCCTGGTGTAGACGGTTTCCTGGAGCGTACCGGCCATGCCGAGCAGCGGCACGCCAAAAATCTCGGCGGCGTCGGCAATGGCTTCCGCCACCTCCTCGCTGCGGATGGCGGCGCCGTAGAGCGCCCCATGCGGCTTGATGTGGTTGAGCGGCATTCCCGCCTCGTCGAGAAAGGCCTTCAGCGCGCCGACCTGATAGACGATGCAGGCCGAGAGTTCGTCGCGGCCCATCTTCATCTCGCGCCGGCCAAAACCCTGCAGGTCGGGAAAGGACGGATGCGCCCCGACGGCGACGCCGTGCTCGCCGGCCAGCTTCACCGCGGCGCGCATGATCGAGGGGTCGGAGGCATGGAAGCCGCAGGCGACGTTGGCGATGTGGATATGCGGCATGATGGCGGCATCGTCGCCGCAACGGTAGAGGCTGAACCCCTCTCCCATGTCGCAATTGATGGTGACACCCATTCAGCACCTCGCTTCGCCGGTCCGGGATCGGCCGTTGGTGTCAAACGTGGATAACAGCGGGCCCGCCCGTCAAATCGTATTAAGCGGGCGACGACATCTGAAAATCCGATGGCCTTCGGACGAGCCCTTCGCTTTCCCCGGCCGCAACAGTGCGACTGACGCCGACGCCGGTCACGGCGAAGCGCATGAAGTTGCGGAACGCCTCGGTGGCGCTGCCTAGATCGGCCTCGCGGCTCCAGGCGAGGCCGACGTCCATGCTCGGCACCTCGTCCTCGATGATGCGCGTCTCGATCCGCTGGCCCTCCAAGGACCATGGCCGGTAAATCAGTTCCGACAGGACGGTGATCCCCATTCCGCCGGCCACCATCGACCGCACGGCCTCCACCGAGGAGGTGCGGAAGATGGTGCGCGGCTCGAGATCCGCGGCGCTCCAGTAGCGCATCGCCGTGTGTTTCGCCTCGTCGACCGTCAGCATGACATAGGGGTGCTGCGCGATGTCGGCGAGCCGCACCCGCTCGGCCGCGGTCAGGGGATGGCCCGGCGCGAGCCAGAGCCGGCGCGGCGACCGGGTGAGGATTTCGCTGGCGATCCGGGCCTCGTCGCGCAGGTTGGAGACCAGCAGCACCGCGATGTCGAGCACCCCGTCGGCCAGCGCCTGCTCCAGAACGTCGCGCGGCGCCTCGAACAGTTCCAGCGTGACGCCGGGAAAATTGGACTGGAACCGCATCTGGTGGCGCGGCAGGAAATAACCCGCAACGGTGTAGGTGACGCCGACGCGGACCTTGCCGGTGATGGCGCCGCCCGAGACATGCGGGCTGTGCACGGCCTCGGCGACCGCCGCCAGAATCTGCCGTCCCTGCGACAGGAAGCGGCTGCCCTCGAGCGTGACGGTGACGCCGGAGGGCGTGCGCTCCAGAAGCTTCGTGCCGAGCAGCGCCTCGAGCTGCTGGATGGCGGCGGTGACCGCCGACTGCGAAACATTCAGCGCGACCGCCGCCTGGCCGATCCGCCCGGCCTCGGCGGCGGCGACGAAATAGCGGATCTGCTTGAGCGAAACGGACATGGTGCGTCTCCCTGGCGAAGGGTCTGACCGCACCATATCGAATTTTCCGATGGCCTGGATTTTAATTTGCGATTTTACCGCCTGCCCGAGTTTTGCAAGTCTCTTCGGAGTGTCGACGCAACCAGGATCCGGCCCAGCATGACCGTCAAGACCATTCAGGCCCCCCTCCCGGGCACCTTCTACCGCTCGGCTTCGCCCGGCGAGCCCGTGTTCAAGACCGAGGGCGACGCCGTCGCGGTCGGCGACACGATCGGGCTGATCGAGGTGATGAAGTCCTTCACCCCGGTCGTCGCCGAAGAGGCCGGCACGCTGAAGGCCTTCCATGTCGACAACGAGGACGCGGTGATGGCGGGCCAGCCGCTCTACGACCTCGACGCCTGAGACGATGGCGATCTCCAAGGTCTTCGTCGCCAATCGCGGCGAGATCGCCGTCCGCATCATCCGCGCCGCCCGCGAGCTCGGCCTTGCCACCGTCCAGGCGGTGAGCGCGGTGGACGGCGCGATGCTGGCCGCCCGGCTCGCCGACGAGACGATGCCGGTCGGCCCGGCGCATGCGACGAAATCCTATCTGAACAAGGCGGTCATGGTGCAGGCTGCGATCGACAGCGGCTGCGATGCGGTGCATCCCGGCTACGGCTTTCTGTCGGAGAATGCCGAGTTCGCCGAGATGGTGGAGGCGGCCGGCCTCGTCTTCATCGGCCCGCGGCCGGAGACGATCCGCAAGATGGGCGACAAGGCCCGCGCCCGGCAGGAAGCGATGGAAGCCGGCGTGCCGACGGTACCGGGCAGCGACGGCGTGGTGGAGAGCGTCGAGGTGGCGATCCTCGCCGCCCGCGACATCGGCTACCCCGTGATGATCAAGGCTTCGGCCGGCGGCGGCGGGCGCGGCATCCGTGTCGCCCGCGACGAGACCGAGCTCGCGGCCCTGATCCCGCAGGCGAGCGGCGAGGCGAAGGCCGCCTTCGGCAACGGCGGGCTCTATCTCGAGCGCTTCATCGCCAAGGCGCGGCATGTCGAGGTGCAGATTCTGGGCGACGGCACCCGCGCCATCCACCTGTTCGAGCGCGAATGCTCGCTGCAGCGCCGCCGCCAGAAGGTCTGGGAGGAGGCTCCCGCCGCCTGCCTCAGGCCCGACCAGCGCGACGCGCTGTGCACATCGGCTGTGCGCCTCGCCGAGCGGGTCGGCTATCGCGGCGCCGGGACGCTCGAATATCTTTTCGACGAGACCACCGGCGAGTTCTTCTTCATCGAGATGAACACCCGCATCCAGGTCGAGCATCCCGTCACCGAGATGGTCACCGGCATCGACCTTGTTCGCTGGATGATCCGCATCGCCCATGGCGAGGCGCTGACGATCCGGCAGGAGGACGTGCACCTGCGCGGTCATGCCGTGGAGGCGCGGATCTGCGCCGAGGATCCGGCGCTCGACTTCCGCCCGGCCCCCGGCACCGTCATCGCGCTGGAAATTCCCGGCGGCATGGGCGTGCGCTTCGACACCCTCCTCTATCCCGGCTATGCCGTGCCGCCCTTCTACGATTCCCTCCTCGGCAAGCTCGTCGTCCATGACGAGACGCGCGACGCCGCCATCACCCGGATGGCCCGGGCCCTGACGGAGCTGCGCGTCGAGGGTCTGCCGACCACGACGCCGCTGCACGTGGCGCTGGCCGCCGATCCGCAGGTGCGGGCCGGGAATTTCCACACCCGCTGGCTGGAGGATTGGCTCACCGCCCATCCCCTCGGCTCTCCCTCATCTCCCGAAGCGGAAACCAGCCGATGACGACACGCTATTCCTTCGGCGGCGACGAGCACATCTTCGTCGAGGTGGACGAGGAAATGTCGCTCGAGGCCTTCTTCAAGAGCCTCTCGATGACCAATGCCGTGCGCGACAGCGGCATTGCCGGCATCACCGAGATCTGCCCGGCCAACGCCTCGTTCCAGATCAAGTTCGATCCCGACGTGATCGCGCCGGAGGCGCTGATGGAGAGGCTGAAGGACTTCGAAGCGGCGGCGGAGAGCGCGGACAAGACGATCGAGACCCGGATCATCGAGATCCCCGTCCTCTACAACGACCCCTGGACGCACGAGACCCTGATGCGGTTTCGCGAGCGGCATCAGGACCCGGACTCGACCGATCTTGAATATGGCGCCCGGATCAATGGCTACGACAGCGTCGAGGCATTCATATCGGCGCATGCGGGCGCGCCGTGGTTCGTCTCGATGGTCGGCTTCGTCGCCGGCCTGCCGTTCATCTACCAGCTGGTGGAGCGCTCGAAGCAGATCGAGGTGCCGAAATACCTGCGTCCCCGCACCGACACGCCAAAACTGACGGTCGGTCATGGCGGCTGCTTCGGCTGTATCTATTCGGTGCGCGGCGCCGGCGGCTACCAGATGTTCGGGGTGACGCCGATGCCGATCTACGATCCGAAGGGGGAGATCAGCTATCTCAAGGAGCTGATGATCTTCCGACCCGGCGACATCATCAAGTTCAAGCCGATCGACCGCGCCGCCTACGATGCCGCGGTGGAAGCCGTGGAGGCCGGCCGCTTCGAACCAAGGATCGTCCCCGTCCGCTTCTCCCTCGACGCCTTCACCGCCGATCCCGAAGGCACCAACGCCAAGCTCCTGGAGGCCCTGGATGGCTGATGTCAGCATGTTCGATGTCGTCAAGCCGGGCCTCGCCACGACGGTGCAGGACCTCGGCCGTCCCGGCTACTACCATCTCGGCCTGCCGATCTCCGGCGCGATGGACCGCTTCGCGCTGATCGCCGCCAACCGCCTCGTCGGCAACGAGGACGGGGCCGCCGGGCTCGAGGCGGTGTTCCTCGGGCCGGAGCTGCGTTTTGCCAGCGACGCGCTCGTCGCGGTCACCGGCGCCGACCTGCCGCCCAAGGTCGACGGCGTCGAGCAGCCCGGCTGGACAGCGTTCAAGGTCGCAGCGGGCCAGGTTCTGTCCTTCGGTTTCCTGAAGGGCGGCGCCCGCGCCTACATCGCCGTCGCCGGCGGCATCGACGTGCCGGCGGTGCTCGGATCGCGCTCGACCTACGCGCTCGGCGCGCTTGGCGGCTTCGAGGGACGTGCCCTGAAGGCGGGTGATCAGGTCAAGCTCGGCACGCCGACCGGACCGGGCCGCGAAGGCATTGCTCTCGCAGCGGACATCCGCCGCGCTGTCAGCGCGACGGGAACCACCGTGCGCGTCCTGCCAGGGCTCTACTGGCACCGCCTCACCGAGGGCGCGCAGGCGACCTTCTTCGAGGACAGCTGGAAGGTCGCGCCCGAGGCCGACCGCATCGGCTACCGCTTCCGCGGCGGCCAGAAGCTCGACTTCGTGCCGCGCGAGCAGCCCTTCGGCGCCGGCTCCGATCCCTCCAACATCGTCGACAGCTGCTATCCCTACGGCTCCATCCAGGTGCCGGGCGGCACCGAGCCGATCATCCTCCACCGCGACGCCGTCTCCGGCGGCGGATATTTCATGCTCGGCACGGTGATCTCGGCCGACATGGACCTGATCGGTCAGCTGCAGCCGCACCAGAGCGTGCGATTCGAATCCGTCGACATGGCGCAGGCGCTGGCGGCCCGCCAGGAAGAGAAGGCCCGGCTTTCCCGTCTCGAAACGGCGCTGGCGGACTGAGGCAGGGACGGGAGAGGCTCCAAAGGGAGGCCGACCATCCGCTTCGACATGGGCGAGGGTTTCAGCCTCCAAAACTTCGGCGACGACGAAAGAGCCATGCCTTTCGTGCCGCCATGATCCGGACTTGCGCCACCGTCCGCCCACACCGCCACAGCAGGTATCAGATGTCGAGATTGGCGACCTGGAGGGCGTTGTCCTGGATGAACTCGCGGCGGGGCTCGACCTCGTCGCCCATCAGGCGGGAGAACAGCAGGTCGGCTTCCGTCGCGTCCTGGATCCTGACCTGCAGGAGGGAGCGCACTTCCGGGTCGAGCGTCGTCTCCCACAGCTGCTCCGGATCCAT
The DNA here is from genome assembly GCF_019973775.1 of Aureimonas sp. SA4125. Taxonomy (NCBI): domain Bacteria; kingdom Pseudomonadati; phylum Pseudomonadota; class Alphaproteobacteria; order Hyphomicrobiales; family Aurantimonadaceae; genus Aureimonas; species Aureimonas sp. SA4125. The sequence continues at coordinate 4,953,057 of NZ_AP025032.1, forward strand.
CTCGCCGAGGCCCTTGTAGCGCTGCAGCGACAGGCCCTTGCGGCCGACCTCGAAGACGGCGTTCAGAAGTTCCAGCGGGCCGGAAATGCGGCGCTCGGTGTCCTTGCGCTTCAGCACCGGCGAGCCGGTATAGACCTCGCCGAGACGGGCCGAGAGCCGGTGAAGGGCAATGGCGTCGCCCGAATTGACGAGGGGCGCGTCGACATTGCGCACCTCGAGAACGCCGCGCACGGTGCGGGTGAAGCGGTAGCCCCCGCCGTCGACCTCGCCGGCCCAGGGACCGTCGCCTTCCTCGGCGATCTCGTCGAGCCGGCTGGCGATCGCGGCGACGATGGCGGTGGCCCTCTCCTTGTCGTCGGCGACGTCCGGATTGAGCGCGCCGGCAATCGCCGTCTGCTCGACGACGGCGCGGTCGTAGCGGCTGTGAAGACCCGACAGCACCGAGCGGACGGCGAGCGCATCGTCGACGGCGGCACGCAGATCGCGGCCGACGCGCACTTCGCCGCTGGAGAGCGTCAGCGTCGCATCCTCGAGGCCACCCTCGATCAGGTAGTTCTCCATCGCCTTCTCGTTCTTGAGATATTGCGACTGCTTGCCGCGCGTGACTTTGAACAGCGGCGGCTGGGCGATGTAGATGTAGCCGCGCTCGATCAGCGCCGGCATCTGCCGGAAGAAGAAGGTGAGGAGGAGGGTGCGGATATGGGCGCCGTCGACGTCGGCGTCCGTCATGATGATGATCTTGTGGTAGCGCGCCTTGTCGGCGTTGAACTCGTCCTTGCCGATCGAGGTGCCGAGCGCCGTGATCAGCGTGCCGACCTGGTCTGACGCCAGCATGCGGTCGAAGCGGGCGCGCTCGACGTTGAGGATCTTGCCGCGGAGCGGCAGGATCGCCTGGTTCTGGCGCGAGCGGGCTCCCTTGGCCGAGCCGCCGGCGGAATCACCCTCGACGATGAAGATTTCCGATTTTGCCGGATCGCGCTCCTGGCAGTCGGCGAGCTTGCCGGGGAGGGACGAGATGTCGAGCGCGCCCTTGCGCCGGGTCAGTTCGCGCGCCTTGCGCGCCGCCTCGCGGGCGGCCGCCGCCTCGACGACCTTGGCCATGACGACCTTGCCCTCGGCGGGGTGCTCCTCGAACCACTCCTTCAGCTTGTCGTTGACGAGGCTTTCCACCACCGGGCGAACCTCGGAGGAGACGAGCTTGTCCTTCGTCTGCGAAGAGAATTTCGGATCCGGCACCTTCACCGAGAGGACGCAGGTCAGCCCCTCGCGGCAGTCGTCGCCGGTCGGCTGGACCTTTTCGCGCTTCAAGGTGCCCGAGCTCTCGGCATAGCCCGTCACCTGCCGCGTCAGGCCGCCGCGAAAGCCCGCCATATGCGTGCCGCCGTCGCGCTGCGGGATGTTGTTGGTGAAGCAGAGGACCGTGTCCTGGTAGCTGTCGTTCCACCACATCGCGACCTCGACGACGATGCCGTCCTTCTCGCCGTGCAGCACGATCGGGTCCGATATCAGCGGCTTGCGGGCACGGTCGAGATAACGCACGAAGGCCTCGAGGCCGCCCTCGTAGAAGAGCTCGACGCGCTTTTCGTCGACGTGCCGGCGGTCGGTGAGAACGATCATCACGCCGGAATTCAGGAAGGCGAGTTCGCGCAGCCGGTGTTCCAGTGTCGCGATGTCGAACTCGACCTTGGTGAAGGTCTCCTGCGAGGGCTGGAACGTGATCTCGGTGCCGGTGTCGGTGCCCGCATCGCCCGTGGCGATCAGCGGCGAGTCCGGCACGCCGTGGGTGAAGCTCATCTCGAAGATCTGGCCCTTGCGGCGGATCTTCATCTTCAGCCAGGCCGACAGCGCGTTGACGACGGAGACGCCGACGCCGTGCAGGCCGCCCGAGACCTTGTAGGAGTTCTGATCGAATTTTCCGCCGGCATGCAGCTGGGTCATGATGACCTCGGCCGCCGAGACGCCTTCGCCGGTGTGGATGTCGGTCGGAATGCCGCGGCCATTGTCGGTCACGGTGCAGGAACCGTCCGGATTGAGCGTCACGGTGACGAGCGTCGCGTGCCCGCCCAGCGCCTCATCGATGGCATTGTCGACGACCTCGTAGACCATGTGGTGCAGGCCCGACCCGTCGTCGGTATCGCCGATATACATGCCCGGACGCTTGCGCACGGCGTCCAGTCCCTTCAGTACCTTGATCGAGTCGGCGCCATATTCGGCGGTGGCGCCGGTGTCGGCCTGGGTCGCGTCTGACATGAAATTCCCTGGGGCTCGGGCGAGCGCGCGTGTCTGCAGCGAATCGCCGATATGTGTCAGTTCAATATAGGGGGTCGGGTCCTCCAATCCAAGCGCGGTGGACGGTCCGGGGAGACATGGCCGACCCGGCGGCATGCAGGCTCAGCGATCCCGGCGGAACCGCCGGTTCGGCGTCTGGTTGCTGTGTCAGTTCACAGTCTCCGGGAGATCGTCATGCATCGCCTTGCTCCACTTCTCGTCCTGTCCCTTCTCGCTGGCTGTACCAGCGGCGGCACCGACGGCACGCGCTATCCCTCTGCCTCGCCGATCTACGGGGCGCGTGTTTCCGCCAATCCCGAGGCGCGCGGCAGCGAAGCCTTCTGCCGCACCTATGCCCGCCAGACCGCGGGGAACCAGTATGAAGGGAGCCGCGATTCGGGCGAAGGCTTCAGTTCGAACGCTGCGGCACGTCGCCAGGCGGAGCTGGCCGGCGAACGCGCCTACCGCCGCTGCCTTTCCGGTCGCCGCAACTGAATCGGCATTGTGTGCCGGCGCGGGGGGCAATGGGCGTGGTCCTGCCCATATCGGGGTGAGTTGAGAGGAAAACCCGCTTATGGATACCCGCCCCCTGCCGTTTCGTGCCCCGGCACCGATACCTCCGGAAAAGACGCTGAGCTTTGCCCGCTTCGTCTACACCGCCGCGCGCAACCCGCTGCGGATCTGGGCAGAGCGCGCCTATCGCGAGCCGCATGTCCGTTCCGACTGGCTGAAAACGCCGACCATCATCGTCAACGATCCCGCCGCGATCCGCTACCTCATGGTGGAGAATGCCGGCAACTACGTCATGCAGCCGCTGCGCCAGCGCATCCTGAGGCCCATGCTGCGCGACGGGTTGCTCACCGCCGAGGGCGAACTCTGGCGCCGGACCCGCCGGGCGCTCGCGCCGGTGTTCACGCCCAGGAACATCCAGGGGTTCGCGCCGATCATGCAGCGCCGGACGGCGCTCTTCGCCGAGAGGCTGGCGGCCTTGCCCGATGGACGCGCCGAGATCGCCCACCAGATGACGCTCCTCACCTACGACATCCTGCAGGCGACGCTTTTCACGGACGACATCGCCAGCCCACCGGAGGAGTTTGCCCGCTCCATGGAGGGCTTTCTCGGCCGGATGGGGCGGGTCGATCCGCTCGATCTCCTCGACGCGCCGGCCTTCCTGCCGCGCATCGCCCGGATCATGGCCGGACGCTCCCAGGCCTATTTCCGCAAGCTGATCGGGGCGACCATCGACCGCCGCCAGGCACTCGTCGCCAGCGACCCCGGCGCTGCCCCGCGCGATTTCCTGACGCTTCTGCTGGAGGCCGAGGGGCTCTCGCGGTCGGAGATCGAGGACAACATCATCACCTTCATCGGGGCCGGCCACGAGACCACGGCGCGGGCGCTCGGCTGGACGCTCTATCTCCTCAGCCAGGCGCCGGAGGAGCGGGCAAAGGTCGAGGCCGAGCTCGACGCGCTGCTGCCGGGGCTGGAGGGCGAACCCGCCGGCTGGGTCGACCGGCTGGTCTATACAAGGGCCGCCTTCGAGGAGGCGATGCGCCTCTATCCGCCGGCTCCCTCTCTGAACCGCACGGCGGTCGCAGACGACCGCTTCGGCGACCTCGAAATTCCCGCCGGCGCCTCGGTGCTGGTCCTGCCCTGGCTGGTCCACCGGCATGAGAGCCTGTGGAAGAACCCCGCCTGCTTCCTGCCGGAGCGCTTCCTGCCGGAGAGCCGGGCATCGATCGACCGCTACCAGTACCTGCCCTTCGGCATCGGCCCGCGCGTCTGCATCGGCCAGAGCTTTGCCATGCAGGAGGGCGTGATCCTGCTCGCCGAACTGATGCGGCACCTGCGTTTCGACTTCGTCGGGACGCGGCATCCTGTTCCGGTGCAGAAGATCACCGTCCAACCCGATCGGGGATTTCCGATGCGGGTATCCCGCAGATAGCCGCGTTTCTGCTGTGGCGCCCGCACAAGACCATCGCCGGCGTGGCGGGTGGGGCTGCGGGCACCCGGCTTCGGCAAGAAGCGCTCGCAGCGCGTCAGATCGACGGCGCGCCTTTGGGGGGCTCCACCGGCTCGTCGTCGACAAGGCCCTCGAACAGCGCCGTCGACAGGTAGCGTTCGGCAAAGGAGGGGATGATGACGACGATGTTCTTGCCCTCGTTCTCCGGCCGAAGACCGACCTTGATGGCGGCGGCGAGCGCGGCGCCGGACGAGATCCCGACCGGCACGCCCTCGAGCCGGGCGACGAGACGGGCATAGTCGAAGGCCGTGTCGTTGCCGACCGTCACCACTTCGTCGTAGATGCCGCGGTCGAGGATGGCGGGCGCAAAGCCTGCACCGATGCCCTGGATCTTGTGCGGTCCCGGCGTGCCGCCCGACAGGATGGGCGAGGCCTCCGGCTCGACGGCGATGATCTGGAGCTGGGGGTTGCGGGCCTTCAGGACCTGGCCGGCCCCGGTGATCGTGCCGCCGGTGCCGATGCCGGAAACGAAGATGTCGACCTTGCCGTCCGTATCGTTCCAGATTTCCTCGGCGGTCGTCACGCGGTGGATCTCGGGATTGGCGGCGTTCTCGAACTGCTGCGGGATGACGGCGTTCGGAATGCTCTTCTGGAGCTCTTCGGCCTTGGCGATGGCGCCCTTCATGCCCTTGGCACCCTCGGTGAGCACGAGTTCCGCACCCAGCAGGCGCAGCATCTTGCGCCGCTCGACCGACATCGTCTCGGGCATCGTCAGGATCAGCTGATAGCCTTTGGAGGCGGCGGCAAACGCCAGGCCGATGCCGGTATTGCCCGAAGTCGGCTCGATCAGCGTGGTCTTGCCCGGAGTGATCGTGCCCGAGGCCTCCAGCGCCTCGATCATCGCCACGCCGATCCGGTCCTTGACGCTCGACGTCGGGTTGAAGAATTCGAGCTTGGCAAGGAGGTTCGCCTTGACGCCCTTTTCGCGGGCCAGCTTGTCGAGCCGGACGATCGGCGTGTCACCGATCGTGTCGACGATGGAGTCGTAGATCCTGCCGCGACCGTGCGTGCGGGCCTTGCCCTCGTTCACTGCCTTGTCCATCGATATCGCTCCTGTTGGAATGGACGGAAGGAATCTCGGGCCGATGCGACCCGGTACGCCAAACTCCCGCTTCGACCCGATACAATAGGCTAAACCAGGCCATTCGCGAGAGCCAAGCCGTCCGCCTGCACGCGAAAAGGCGAAAGTTCTTTTCCTGGAACGGCCAGATGGCGGCATTGCGGTTCGCTGAAGGGCGCAATGCCGCCGGTGTTCCTGTCTGGAAAACGCGGCGCATCTGGCGAGAATACAGCCTTTCCGACGACGCCGCGGTCGAAGGGCGCAGAGGCTGAACGCCCCCCGCGCCCTGCCGCGGACACCTAATGCGCCGACGTGCAAAACTTGCCCACTCCCCTTCACACTTCGGCAAGGCCGCACCGCCACAGTCAGCCACTCCGACCCATGAGGCGAAGTCCTTGCAGCAGCAACTCGATTCGATAAAGCGCATCTGCCTGGAGACGTTCGGGCTGACGGTGGTGATGGGCGTCGTGACGGTCATCGCCGCCTACCACTATTTCGATGGTTTCGGTTTCGAGTCCGCCCGGTCGGCGGCCTTCTTCTCGCTCGGCGCGATTTTCGTCAGCGCCGTGCCGATCCAGATCTACATCATCGCCCGCATCTCGGCCCTGCGCGCCGACAATACGCAGCTTTTCGACAGGGCGACACGGGACGGCCTGACGCGGGTCCTGAACAAGACGACCTTCCAGGCGAAGGTGGAAAGCGAACTTCGCCATTTGGGCCGCCGCCAGGGAGACGGCCAGTTCTTCACGCTGCTGATCCTCGACGCCGACCACTTCAAACGCATCAACGACCGGCTCGGCCATGCCACCGGCGACCAGGCCTTGATCGCGATCGCCGCGACGTTGCGGCGTTCGCTGCGCCAGGACGATATTGTCGGTCGCATCGGCGGCGAGGAGTTCGCCATCCTCCTGCGCAATGCCGGATATGAGGAGGCGCGTCTCGTCGCCGAGCGGCTGCGGCTGGCGATCCACGGCCTGACGGTCGGCCCCAGTGCCCAGCCGACACGTCTGTCCGTCAGCCTCGGCGGCGTGACGTTCCAGAACGCCTTGCCCTACGACATGCTCTACCGCGCCGCCGACGCCAATCTCTACAAGGCCAAGAAGAATGGCCGCAACCGCGTCGACATCGCCAACCTCGTCCGGCTGGTCCGCCAGACCGGCGATAACCGCGGCGCCACCGGCGCGCTGACGCGGGAGACCAGTGGGATCGTCGTGCGCGACGGGGGACGGCAAAGGCTGGACGCCGCCCCCACCGCTTCCGAGATCAGGATGGTCGCCGCAGGCCGGGATCGCTGACACCGCAGCGGAGCCGTCCTCGCCAGAAGTACGAGGCCGCCGTCTGCTAAGCCCAGGCGACAACGTGCTTCAACGGCCCGTCGAGCCGAAACCGGCAGCGCCGCGGTCGGTCTCGTCGAGGTCGCCGACCTCCTCGAACGCCGCCGCCGTCACCGGCGCGATGACGATCTGCGCGATGCGGTCGCCGTGCCGGATCGTGAAGGCGGCATCGCCGTGGTTGACGAGGATCGCCATGACCTCGCCGCGATAGTCGCTGTCGACGGTGCCGGGCGCGTTGAGAACCGTCACCCCGTGCTTGGCGGCAAGCCCCGAGCGCGGCCGCACCTGCATCTCGAAACCGGCGGGCACGGCTACCATGAAGCCGGAGGGCACCAGCGCCCGGGTGCCCGGCGCCATCACCAGTGGTGTGTCCAGCGCCGCCATCAGGTCGGCCCCGGCTGCGCCGGGGCTCTGATAGGCGGGCAGCGGCAGGTCGCCCGCATGGGAGAGGCGCACGAATCGGACGATGGGGCGGGTCACGGGGCGGTCTCCTTCATGTCGGCCTCCAGCATGTCGGCAAGGCGGTCGGCCAGACGCTCGGCGACCGCCTCCTTCGTCATCTGCGGCCAGGCTTCGCTGCCGGCCCGGGTGACGAGGTGGACGGTGTTCGTCGCCCCGCCCATGACGCCCTGGTCGGCGCCGCCCTTGGAGACGTCATTGGCGAGGATGAGGTCGGCGCCCTTGCGGTCGAGCTTGGCGACGGCGTTGGCGAGGAGGTCGTTGGTCTCGGCGGCAAAGCCGACGACGAGCCGCGGCCGCTGGCGATGATGGCCGGTGGCGGCGAGGATGTCCGGATTTTCGACCAGCGCCAGCGCCGGCGGACCGTCCGGCCCCTTCTTGATCTTGGCATCCGCGGCGTCCGCGGTCCGCCAGTCCGCGACGGCGGCGACGAAGACGGCGATGTCCGCGGGCAGAGCGTTTTCCACCGCCGCCAACATGTCGCGCGCCGTCTCGACCGCGACGACATCGACGCCGGCCGGCGCCGGGATCGTGACGGGCCCGCAGACGAGGGTCACCCGCGCACCGCGCCGGGCGAGCGCGGCGGCGATGGCATGGCCCTGGCGGCCGGATGAGCGGTTGGCGATGTAGCGCACGGGATCGATCGGCTCGTGCGTCGGCCCCGACGTGACCACCGCGTGCCGTCCCCTGAGGCTCTGCGTGACGGGCGCGAGAAGCGCCGCCAGCGCGGCGACGATCTCGAGCGGCTCGGCCATGCGGCCAAGGCCGGACTCGTTCGTCTCCGCCATCTCGCCGGCGTTCGGCCCGACGACGTGGACGCCGTCGGCCTTGAGCTGCGCGAGATTTCGGCGCGTCGCCGGATGGTCCCACATCGCCGGGTTCATCGCCGGGGCGAGAAGCACCGGCACGCGGGCGGCGAGCAGCACGGCACCGGCGAGATCGTCCGCCCGTCCGGTCGCCAGCATCGCCATGCGGTCCGCCGTCGCCGGCGCAACGACGATCGCGTCACACTCGCGCGCCAGCCGGATATGGCCGACATCCTGCTCGTCCTCGCGGTCGAACAGGTCGCCATACACGCGGCCCCCGGCCAGCGCGCCGACCGACAGTGCCGTCACGAACTCGCCCGCCGCCCGCGTCATCACCGGGATCACCGTCGCGCCGCGCTCGCGCAGCCGCCGGATGAGATCGAGCGCCTTGTAGGCCGCGATGCCGCCGCCGACGATGAGGAGGATGCGCTTGGAAGAGAGCGTCATGCGCGGTCAAGCGCCGACACGAGGTCCGTGTGCACGAAATCGTCTCCCACAAAAAGCAGCGGCAGACCGCGCGCCTTGGCCAAGGCATAGGCAAAGCAGTCGCCGAAATTCAGACGGGCAGGACTACCGGTCCCGCGGCCATATGTCGAATAGGCCGCGACGGCGATCCGCGCTTCTTCGGCAGTAAGGTCCACGGTATCGATCTGCAGTCGCCGCACGATGAGATCGAGGCGCTGCAGGCCGCTCGGGCCCCATTTGGAGAAGACGACGATGCCAAGTTCGACTGCCGTGCCGCTGGAGAGGAAGATCCGCTCGGCATCCAGTGCCCGGCGGACAACGCGCTCGGCCGACGGCTCTTCGTTCAGTACCGCGACGAGGGCCGAGGTGTCGACGACGATCACCCGACTCCGTCCGACAATTCGTCGCTGAACTGCTTGAGGTCGAAATCCTTGGGGAGTCGCTGACCCAGAGCGAGAATGTCCCGGACGTCATTCTCGACCGCTAGACGATCACGTTTTAACGCGCGCCCTTTTTTTCCCGGTGCTAGCGCCAGGCCGAGGATGCTCTCCGCCTCGCGCTCGACGCTGCGTCCGGTACGCTGCGCGCGAAGCTCGAGCAGACGCTCGATCTCTGGGTCAAGCTGATCAAGGATCATGCGGGCCATCGGCTAAACCTTCCCTGAGGAAGATATCAGCCGTCCCTGAGGGCTACAACACCGTCCTCACGTCAACAGCCCCACCGCGATCCCGACCAGCGCCAGGGCCGTCACCCACTGCGCGATATGCCCGGAGATGATGCCGACTTTGGTGTCCTGGGCGAGTTCCACCAGCGTGTCGTCGTTGATCCTGATGCCGTTCTCGATCAGCTCGGGCAACTGATGGGCGAGGATTTCGATGCCGTCGGCGAACTGCGGCAGGCGCTTGGCGATGCGCATCAGCGCTTCGAGGCCGTCGCGGGCGTCGCGCAGTTTTGCCGCGGGGCCGAGCTCGGACAGGATGTATTCCGACACGACCGGCTCGGCCGCAACCCACATGTTGAATTTCGGATCGAAGGAGCGGGCGACACCCTCGACGACGACCATGGTCTTCTGCAGAAGGATCAGTTCGGGGCGCGTGCGCATCTCGAACAGTTCGGTCACCTCGAACAGGAGGGTCAGCAGATGGCCCATCGAGATCGTCTCGGCCGGCTGGCCGTGGATCGGCTCGCCGATCGCCCGCAGCGCCTGCGCAAACGACAGGACGTCCTGGTGGCGCGGCACGTAGCCCGCCTCGAAATGCACTTCGGCGACGCGTTTGTAGTCGCGGCGGATGAAGCCGTAGAGGATTTCGGCCAGAAACCGCCGGGAATCGGCGCTGAGCCGGCCGACGATGCCGAGATCGACGGCGACGATGGTGCCGTCCGGCGCGACGAAGAGATTGCCGGGGTGCATGTCGGCGTGGAAGAAGCCGTCGCGCATCGAATGGCGGAGAAAGGACTGCACGACGTTGACGCCGAGCGCCGGCAGGTCGTGACCGGCCGCCGTCACCGCGGCGACGTCGTTCATCTTGATGCCGTCGATCCATTCCATCGTCAGCACGTCGCGGCCGGTGCGCTCCCAGTCGATCGTCGGGACCCGGAATTTCGGATCGTTCGCGACGTTCTCGGCCATTTCCGACGAGGCGGCGGCCTCGAGCCTCAGATCCATCTCGATCCGGGTCGACTGTGCCAGCGTCTCCACCACGGCAACCGGCCGCAGCCGACGCGACGATTTGACGAAGCGCTCGAGAAAGCGGGCGATGAAGCTGAAGGCCTCGAGCTCGCGCAGGAATCGCAGGCGAACGCCCGGACGGATGACCTTGACGGCCACGTCATGTTCGCGCCCCTCGCGGTCGCGCACCCGCGCCCGATGGACCTGGGCGATCGAGGCGGCGCCGACGACATCGCCGAATTCCAGGAAGAGATCGTCGATGCGCCGGCCGAGCGAGACCTCGATCTCCGCGATCGCCTCGGCCCGCGGAAAGGGCGGCACGCTGTCCTGAAGGCTTGCCAGCTCGCCGGCGATCTTCACCCCGACGATGTCCGGCCGCGTCGCCAGGAACTGGCCGAGCTTGACATAAGAGGGCCCGAGCCGGTTCAGCGCCCGCGACAGCTTGATCGACCGCTCCGCCTCGTCGGCGGATTTTCGCGCCATCAGGCCGGCAAGGCGATAGGCCAAGAGCGGGCCGGCCGTCAGGCCGTCGGCGGGCAGCGACGTGACAACGCCTTCGCGCGCCAGAACATAGGCAGCGCGCAGCAGCGCCAGGATGCCGAGGACGGGATTGGCCACCTCGAGCTACAGCTTCCAGCCGGAATGCATCGCCGCAATGCCGCCCGACAGGTTGCGGTGCGTGACGCGCTCGAAGCCCGCCTGCCGGATCGCCGTCTCGAAATTTGCCTGGTTGGGGAAACGGCGGATCGATTCCACGAGATACTCGTAGGACTCCCGGTCGCCGGCGACGACCTTGCCGATCGCCGGAATCGCCTTGAACGACCAGGCCTCGTAGAGCTTGTCGAGCACCGGCAGGTCGACCTCGGAAAACTCCAGGCACAGGAACCGCCCGCCCGGCTTCAGCACGCGAAACGCCTCGGCGAGCGCGAGGTCGATGCGCGGCACGTTGCGGATGCCGAAGGCGATCGTATAGGCGTCGAAGACCCCGTCCGGCAGGTCGAGCTTTTCCGCATTGCCCTCGACGAAGGTCAGATTGTCCGAGAGCTTGCGCTTTTCCGCGCGTTCGGCACCGACGGCGAGCATGGAGCCGTTGATGTCGAGCACCGTGCCCGTCGCCGCGCCGCCCGAGGCCTCGACGATGCGAAAGGCGATGTCGCCCGTGCCGCCGGCGACGTCGACAAAGCGCCAGCCGGGACGCTTGGAGGGCGCGAGCCAGGACACCATGGCCGACTTCCAGATCCGGTGCAGGCCGCCCGACATCAGATCGTTCATCAGGTCGTAACGCTCGGCGACGCGGTGGAACACCTCGTTCACGCGCGCCTGCTTCTCGCTCGCTCCACCGACGGACTCAAAGCCGTAGGTCGTTTCCATCCCCTCGGCACCGGTAACGCGGCTTCGCGACATCTGAGCTGGACCTTCTGACAAGCTTTCGGGCCCTCGGCCCGGGAATGGATCGGCGCCCGGCAGCCTCTGCCTCGCCCGGCGAATGCTTCCTCTAGCGGAACGAACGTGGACAGGCCATGTCTGGATTCCACAACACCGTGATGGCGACAGCGATTGCGGCACGCGCTTTTCCCAGGGACTTAAGCTGCCATGCCCGAATTGCCAGAGGTGGAGACGGTTCGCCGCGGCCTGCAGCCCTTCATGGAAGGCGCGCTGATCCGCCGCGTCGAGTTGAAGCGCCCGGATCTGCGCTTTCCCCTCCCGGCGGGCTTTGCTTCGCGACTGGAGGGCAGGCGCATCGAAAGCCTCGGGCGGCGAGCCAAATATCTCCTTGCGCATGTCGCGGACGACCGGGCAGGGCTGATGCTCGCCATGCATCTCGGCATGTCCGGCTCGTTCCGGATGGAATCGCCGGAGGCCTCGATCCTGCCCGGCGCCTTCCACCATCCGCGCTCGCAGGCGCGCACCCACGACCACGTGCTGTTCCATCTCGATTCGCCGGAATGGGGGGACCTCACCGTCGTCTTCAACGATCCCCGCCGCTTCGGCTACATGACGCTGCATGATGCCGGCGACATGGAAAACCACCCCCATCTCGGCGCCCTCGGCATCGAGCCGACCGGCAACGCCCTCGACGGCGGCGCGCTGGCGCCGCTCTTTGCCGGCAAGACCGCGCCGCTGAAGGCCGCGCTCCTCGACCAGAAACTCATCGCCGGTCTCGGCAACATCTACGTCTGCGAGGCGCTGTGGCGGGCAAAACTGTCGCCGCGCCGCGCCGCCGGCAGCCTGGTGCGCAAGGACGGCAAGCCGACGGCGCGTCTCGGCGTCCTGGCGACCGAAATCCGCCAGACCATCGCCGACGCGATCGAGGCCGGCGGCTCTTCGTTGCGCGATTACCGCCAGGCCGACGGCTCCCTCGGCTACTTCCAGCACTCCTTCGCCGTCTACGACCGCGAGGACGCGCCCTGCCGCCATCCCGGCTGCCGCGGCATCGTCGCGCGCATCGTCCAGTCCGGCCGCTCGACCTTCTTCTGCCCGGCCTGCCAGCGCTGAGCCCGTCGCGGTCGCCTTGCCCTCCTTCGGCTCCTGCCTATTCTACGCTCCGGCAGACACCCGGCGGGAGGCGACACTCATGACCTACGAGACGATCAGGCTGGAGACGCGGGGCCGTGTCGCGCTGGTGACGCTCGACCGACCGAAGGCGTTGAATGCCCTCAACATGGCGCTGCTCGCCGAACTCTCGGACGCGCTGTCCACCATCTCCCGCGACGAGGGCATCGGCGCCATCGTCATCACCGGATCCGAAAAGGCCTTCGCCGCCGGCGCCGACATCAAGGAGATGCAGGCGCTCGGCTTTGCCGAGGCGTTTCTCGGCGACTTCGCCGGTGGCTGGGACGCGGTGGCGGCGACGCGCAAGCCGATGATCGCCGCCGTCGCGGGCTTTGCGCTCGGCGGCGGCTGTGAGCTCGCCATGATGTGCGACTTCATCATCGCCGCCGACACGGCCAGGTTCGGCCAGCCGGAGATCACACTCGGCGTTCTGCCCGGCATGGGCGGCACGCAGCGCATGGCACGCTCGATCGGCAAGGCCAAGACCATGGATCTCTGTCTCACCGGCCGGATGATGGATGCCGAGGAGGCCGAGAGAGCAGGTCTCGTCGCGCGGGTCGTCCCGGCGGCGGAGCTTATCGAGACGGCGATGGCCGCAGCCGGGAAGATCGCCGGCTTTTCCCTGCCGGCGACGATGATGGTGAAGGAGGCGGTGAACCGCGCCTTCGAGACGGGCCTTTCCGAAGGGCTGAGGTTCGAGCGGCGGCAGTTCCACTCGACCTTCGCCTTGGACGACCAGAGTGAGGGAATGGGGGCTTTCGTCGAAAAGCGGCCGGCGAACTTCCGCCACCGCTGAACCGTCCCGAGGCGGCGAAGTCTGTTTCGATCCGACACGGCTTCCAGGTTGACGGCGGCGAGGGGCGGGCCTATAAGCACCTTCGATATTCGGCGGCGTCAGGGCGACGTCGTTTTTTGTCGTGGCCTCGGGCGCTTGTTTGCGTTCGTCAGGCCCGACACGATCACCAACGACGAGAGAGACCCCGCATGGCCAATACGCCGTCGGCCAAGAAGGCCACCCGCAAGATCGAGACCCGCACCGCGGTGAACAAGAACCGGCGCTCGCGCGTCCGGGGGTTTCTGCGCAAAGTCGAGGAAGCGATCCTGACCGGCGACAAGGATGCCGCCCAGCTCGCCTTCAAGGCGGCCGAGCCCGAACTGATGCGCGCTGTCTCCCGCGGCGTGTGGCACAAGAACACTGCCTCTCGCAAGGTTTCGCGGCTTTCGAGCCGGGTCAAGGCTGTCGGCGCCGCTGCCGCCGTCTGATCGAAAGTCTTCATATATATACTGTCAAGGCCCGGCATTGCCGGGCTTTTTGATTCCTGGCTCAAGGAATTCTGTGCGCGTCCGCGGCAATAAATGCCCGATTCTGGGGCATGTCACTGTCCTGTCACAGTGCATTGCGCATTCCTTGGTCCGATATTCGGCGTAGCAGATTAAGGCTATGATTTTCAATGACTTGCGGAAGGTCGCGAGAATCTGCTGTTCTGCCGGCTAAGCAAATTTTGGTAAACCCTTGAGTCAAGCGGACCGCCACGAAAATTTCCAAATTTAAAGGTAGGCTTTATCCAGTTCAGTGGATGCTTGCCGAATTTATAGCCTTTTCAATGCGTTGTAAGGCGTACGCTGCATTCCGGCATGGCGAGTCAGCCACAGGTGGCGGCTGCCGCTGCTGATTCAGCCTGGAGTCCGCTTGCTCCCACCCCGCGCCTTGCGTATTTTCAAAACTGAGACAAGAGAACGAGAAGATTAAGTGTGGGGATAAGGCGTTCTATCCAAGTGTTTTTGGGCAGGCTGCATGTTTCGACGGCAAAATCTTTTGATCGCATTGTCAGAGTTTAGGTTCTCGGCAACTATTTCCAGGGCTTAGACGCTTCATAAATGAATATGGCATTTGACCGCGCGGGCTCCCTCGGGACCGGGCGAGGTGAGGATTTATCATGGCCGATGCCTATGCGGGGGATGTCACCGTCGCGACATGCTGGGACGTCCTCAGTCAGGATGCCGGAGCCTATCTCGTCGATGTCCGGACCCGGGCAGAGTGGACCTATGTCGGTTTCCCGCTGCTGCCGGACGGACGTCCACCCCTGTTCCAGGAATGGCAGACCTTTCCCTCGATGAGCGTCGATGCGGATTTCGCCGTGACACTCGCCGCGCACCTTGCCGAAGCCGGGGCGACCAAGGAGTCGAAGGTCTACTTCCTGTGCCGCTCGGGCGTGCGCAGCATCGCCAGCGCCACGGCCCTCACGGCAGCCGGTTTCACCCAGTGTTTCAATGTCCTCGACGGCTTCGAGGGGCCACCCGATGGCGAGGGCCATCGCGGGACGGCAGCGGGCTGGAAGGCCGAAGGCCTGCCCTGGACGCAGCGATGAGCGTCAC
>NZ_AP025033.1 GCF_019973775.1 Aureimonas sp. SA4125
CTTCCCGCATGCTGGAAATCGTAGAAACTGCTTTGAACAATGCCTCGTGGCCAATATTCCGCATAGCATGTCTGCGCCGGGCACGCAGAACCGGGAAAAGTCGGATAGCGATAGTTTGACTGTCGGCGATTTTTGATGAATAGATTTTTAGGTGTAAGCTTGGATCAATGGGACGCTAAATATGAGTGCATCATCGCGTGGAATTGCTGTTACCCTGGCTCTGTTGGCAGTGACAGTATTTGCAATAGACAGCGCAGCCCCGGCGATGGCCGGCCCCTTAGAAGAAGCCAACAAGAAAGTCGTAGTTGATTTTTACACGATGGCGTTCAAAGAGCGTAAGCCGAAAGAAGCGGCGGATCTTCATATTGGTCCTGTCTATATTCAGCATAATCCGAGAGTGCCAAATGGTCCGAAGCCATTCTATGGTTATTTTACCAAGTATTTCCAGGAAAATCCTGAGGCTTCTAACGAAATAAAGCGTGTTATCGCGGAGGGAGACTTGGTTGTCTTGCACTCGCACTCAAAGAAAACACCTGACGTAACTGGTAATGCGATAGTTGACATCTTCCGTGTCGAGGACGGTAAAATTGTCGAGCATTGGGATGTCATGCAGCCGGTTCCAGAAGAAGCCTCCCCAAACGGGAACACAATGTTTGACGGAAACAATGCGAATTGACAGTTATTGTCGTTTAGAGCCGGACTCGAAACTTCATGAGGCATTGCAATGCCTTGCGAGGCGTCGCGTGAGGAGTCGAATGTGGGCGATCCAGGTCCATGCTTCTGCGGAGGCGACGGTTTTCTCCCAATCCTTTGCGAGGCGACGACAGCGGCCGAGCCAAGCGAAGGTCCTCTCGACGACCCATCGGCGGGGCAGGAGTTCGAAGCCTTTGGCGGTGTCGGCGCGCTTGATGATCTCGACGGTCCATTTGCCGAGATCGCGCAAGGCATCGGTCAGCTTCGGGCCTGCGTAGCCGCCATCGGCGAAGACATGGCGCAGCCAAGGCCATCGCTTCCGGATCGATTTCAGCACGAGCGGCGCGCCATCACGATCCTGGATATCGGCGGTGTGGACCACGAGACCCACCAGAAGGCCGAGCGTGTCGGTCAGGATATGGCGCTTGCGACCCTTTACTTCAGCGCAAACGCAGTTTGTCGCGGTCTTCCCAGCGTCGAACCCGCAAGGTCCTCCGCTTTCAGTCGTTTTGACGCTCTGGCTGTCGATAACCCCCGCGGTCGGGCTCGCCTCCCGGCCTTCCATCTCCCGTGCCTCCATCACCAGGTGGTGGCTGATCCGGGGCATCAAACCCCGGTCCCGCCAGTCGTAGAAATAGCGTTGCACCGTCGAGCGTGGCGGGAAGTCGCCGGGCAGCATTCGCCACTGGCAGCCTGTCGTGGCAATGTAGAGAAGCGCGTTCAAAACCTCCCGAAGATCGGTCTTGCGCGGACGCCCCGGTCGCCGCCTTGGCGGCAGCAGTCCTTCAATCAGCGACCACTCTTCATCCGTCACATCACTTGCATAGCGTTTGGAAACGCGCGCATATTTCGCGCGAGCGGTATCGGTCCAAGCCATGATCTCTCCGTCAGTCTCGCAAACCGACGTGAATCACAACTCACTGATATCGCTCAACCCTTTTCGCGCCAGCCTCTTAGCTCGACTTTGCGCATTATGCGGCGAAGCAGAGAGCGTCAGCCATGCGTCTGATGCGGTCGGGCGGGATTTCGGGCGTATCGCGTTGGTTTGGGAAGTTGTCGTTAATGTCACCGATCCAGATTTGGCGCCGGACAGCGGCAATGGCGTCGGTGAATGTGAAGACGCGTTTGCGGTACCAGGCGGCGGCGTAGGGTGCAGCGCCCTGTCGAAGCAGATCCTCAGCCCAAAGGGTGATCAGGCTGTAGAGGCCCATGAGCACCGGGGTGGTGCGTTCGATGGCCTTGCCCGACCATTGGCGCTGGGTCTCGACGCCGAGATGGGCGCGGACCTCGGCGAAGGTCACCTCGACCTGCCAACGGCGCACGAAGATTGCAATGATCTCGGCGGGCGTCGCCCTTTGCCCTCAGGATGGCAAAACCGAGGACGCTCTATTCAAAATCGCAGATATGGGCCTTTATGAAGTTAAGCGAGGCGGCGGCGGCGCTTGGGCACGGGCAACTTTGCTGCATGCCATTTGCGTAAACGGAACGAGAGCCGGCTCCGTCGCATAGTGCATCTGATACCTTGCATGCCACAGCACCCTAAACACTCTGAGACTTCGCCAATCGTGACTGGCCCACGAGCCCGGAGTATCGCTTCGACGAGGATGGCAGCCACTGTTGCCCTTCCAACGGTGGCGCTCGAGGCTACAACGCTCCGGCGTAGGGCGTGGTGTCAGTGTTGCCGCGGGACGGCGCATCGCCTCGCCTGAAATGTTCCCTGGTCGTAGCCTGCTGCCTCATCTGATTTGCTCCTTTCCGACGCAGACTGGCGAAGGCGAGGATTAGGAGGTGAACATGATGTAGAGCGACATATGTGGAACGGGACACGCGGGCAAGTGCATTTTTCGAACGAGGAGCCGAGCTTGGACGGTGTGGTCATATGTACGGCCATTGATTGCGGTGGTTGACCGCTGGCCTTGATGAAGTTCGCGATGCGAGTGGCTGGATCAAGCTGACGCGCTTTTCGCGCATTGTCGCACTGGGCCTGCGGCGCGACAATCAGCCTGGGAGTCTCCGACGAAGAGCAACGATCGCAGTGTCGGGTTGCCCATCTTCGATATTCCCCCGAGCCGCTCTTTGCCGCCGCTCGAATGCGGTTTCGGCGTCAGACCGAGCCATGCGGCGAAGTGGCGACCTGAGGTGAAGCCGCCGGGTCCCGGAAGATGCGGCCCGATTCGCCGAAGGGCTGGTTGGCGGTGATGAGCATCGAGTGCCGTTCGTAGCGCGCGGAGATGAGCTCGAAGAGGACGCTCGTTTCGGCCTGATCCTTGGTGACGTAGGCAAGATCGTCGAGGATGAGGAGATCGAAGCGGTCTAGCCTTGCGATGGCGGCATCGAGGACGAGGTCGCGACGAGCGACCTGGAGCTTTTGAACGAGATCGGTGGTGCGGGCGAAGAAGACCTTGGCCCCGTTCTCGATGAGCGCGAAGCCGATGGCCGCGCGGCATCGCCGCTCGCGATTCCAAGGCGCGGCGCGGCGAGTTCCGGTTCATGCTCCCGCCCCGCTTCTGCTGGCGCGAGGCGGGCCGGATCGCGATAGATCCGGACGAATGCATGTCCGCCAGGCGATCCGGCTCGTCTTCGCCAATTTCCGCGAGTTGGGCAGTGGGCGTCAGGTCTTCCTCTGGCTTCGCTCGGCGGCCATCAGGATGACCTTCCTCCTGGCCTGTAGCCAGATCGAGCGATCGGCAAACGACGTGATCGCTGCGGTGGAGCGGGATCTGGACGGTGCACGCTAAGCCACTGCATGCGTCGGCCAGACGGCTTCTTCAGCGAGAGCGTGGCGAATTTCATCTCCGTGTTCTCCGAGCTGTGGTGCGGGACGGGAGAGATCGAGAGTCGAGCCACGCAGCGTGATCGGGGTTCGCACACCGGGAATGCCGCCGGCTTCGATCGCCATTCCGCGATGTTGAAATTGGGGTTCGGCAAACACTTCGGCGACCGTGTTGATCGGACCGGCCGGTACGCCCGCTACTTCGAGGGCAGCCAGCAGTTCGTTCCGTCTCCAGCGCGAAGTCGCCTCCTCCAACAGAGTTGTCAAAGGCTCTCGATGAGTGACGCGTGCGGGGTTCGTCGCAAAGCGCGCATCTGTTGGTAGCTGTGGGAGGCCCAGAAGGCTCGCCAGGCGGAAAAACTGGCCGTCGTTGCCGCAGGCAATGATGACGTGTCCGTCCGATACTGGCAGGGTCTGGTACGGTGCAATGTTCGGATGAGCATTGCCGAGCCGGCGCGGCGTCGCTCCGGAGGCGAGGAAGTTCATTGCCTGATTGGCGAGAACACCCGTCATGCAGTCGAAGAGCGCCATGTCGATATGGCTGCCACGACCGGTTGTCTGACGCTGCCAAAGCGCCGCCTGGATCGCGACTACGCCGTAGACGCCGGTGAAGATGTCGGCAAAGGCGACGCCGATCTTCTGCGGTTCGCCGGCGGGATCACCGGTCAGGTCCATGATCCCGGCCATGCCTTGAATCATGAAGTCGTAGCCCGCCCGCCGAGCTTCCGGCCCGTCTTGGCCAAAACCCGTCACCGAGCAGTAGACGAGGCGCGGATTGATAGCCGCAAGGCTCGGGTAGTCGAGCCCGTACTTGGCGAGCCCTCCGACCTTGAAGTTTTCTATGAGAATGTCCGCGCTCGCGGCGAGCTTCAAGACGATTTCTCGGCCTGTCTCCGTCACGAAGTCGGCGACGATCGAACGTTTTCCGCGATTGCAGGCGTGGAAATAGGCTGCCGAACGCTCGCCGTCCCGCTCGATAAAGGGGGGACCCCAGCTTCGCGTGTCGTCGCCATCGGGACTTTCGACCTTGATGACGTCGGCGCCGAGATCGGCCAACGTCTGGCCGATCCACGGTCCGGCAAGAATCCGTGCGAGTTCGAGCACCTTCAGCCCGCGGAGGGGCGGCGCAACATCCGGCCCCATCGTCAGAAGAACGCCTGGAGGCCGGTCTGAGCGCGACCGAGTATGAGCGCATGAACGTCGTGTGTGCCCTCATATGTGTTGACGGTCTCCAGGTTCTGGGCATGGCGCATCACCTGATATTCGAGTTGGATGCCGTTGCCGCCATGCATGTCACGTGCGGCGCGCGCGATGTCGAGCGCCTTGCCGCAATTGTTGCGCTTGACGATCGAGATCATCTCCGGCGCCATCCTGCCTTCGTCGAGTAGTCGCCCGACTCGCAGCGAGGCCTGCATCCCGAGCGCGATCTCGGTCTGCATATCGGCGAGCTTCTTCTGGAAGAGCTGCGTCTGGGCCAGCGGCCGTCCGAATTGTTTGCGGTCGAGCCCATATTGACGCGCCCGATGCCAGCAGTCCTCCGCGGCGCCGAGAACGCCCCAGGAAATGCCGTAGCGGGCGCGATTGAGACAGCCGAACGGACCTTTCAGGCCGGAAACGTTCGGCAGCAGAGCCCCCTCGCCGACCTCGACGCCGTCCATCACGATCTCGCCCGTGATCGAAGCGCGTAGCGAGAGCTTGCCGCCGATCTTGGGAGCTGAGAGACCCTTCATGCCTTTCTCCAGGACGAAGCCACGGATCGCGCCACCATGAGCCGCGGATTTAGCCCATACAACGAAGACGTCCGCGATCGGCGCGTTGGAGATCCAGGTCTTGGCGCCGTAAAGGCGGTAGCCGTCCGCTGTCTTCTCGGCCCGCGTCGTCATGCCGCCGGGATCGGACCCAGCATCGGGCTCGGTCAGGCCGAAGCACCCGATGAGTTCGCCCGAGACGAGGCCCGGCAAGTATGTCTGCCTCTGCTCTTCCGAGCCATAGGCGAAGATCGGGTAGATCACGAGAGAGGACTGAACCGACATCATCGAGCGATATCCAGAGTCCACACTTTCGACCTCGTGCGCGACAAGTCCATAGGAGACGTAGTTGGCACCGGCCCCGCCGTAGGTGTCGGGCAGCGTGACCCCCAGGAGACCAGCTTTTCCCATCAGACGGAAGAGTTCGGCATCCATCCGCTCGTCGAGATATGCACTGTTCACGCGTGGACGCAGTTCAGCTTCGGCGAAGGCGGCGGCCGCGTCGCGGATCATCCGCTCCTCCGCCCCGAGCTGGTTCTCGATCAGGAAGGGATCGCTCCACTCGAAGACGTTTCGCTCAGCCATGATCGGTTTCCTCCGTGTCGGTCCAACCTCCTGCATAATCCATGTCTGGCAGATGCGACCAACTCGATTTACGCGTGGATCTATTCGGTTTAGGAATGGACCATGTCGATCTTCATGCGCAAGCTTCTCCCTTCGACCGGCGCACTTGCAGCTTTTGACGCGGTAGCACGGACTGGCAGCTTCACGGCCGCTGCGGAGATGCTTTCGTTGACGCAGAGCGCCGTCAGCCGCCAGGTTGCGCTTCTTGAAGCGCAGCTCGGCACATCGCTTTTCGAGCGCACCAGCCGCTCCGTGGATTTGACGGAAGCAGGACGGGTTTATGCTGCCGCCATCGAACCTGCGCTCGGTGAGATTCGCCGTGTCACGCTCCAGCTCATGACGAAGCGCAATGCCGAAACGCTCGATCTCGCGATATTGCCGACCTTCGGCACCCGCTGGCTGATGCCGCGCATTCCACGCTTCGTGGCCGCACATCCCGGCATCACGCTGAACTTCGCGACCCGCATCGGCCACTTCGACTTCGCGCACGAGCGCCTTGATGCGGCGATTCACATCGGACGGCCAGTCTGGCCGGGCGCGGAATGCCGCTTTCTGATGGGTGAGACCGTCGCGCCCGTCTGCAGCCCGGATTTTCTGGCGCACCACAAGATCACAGGTCCCTCCGATCTCGTAGCGCTACCGCGGTTCCACATAGCTTCGCGTCCAGGAGCCTGGGGCGACTGGTTCGCAGCGTCTGGGCTTCGGCAAACAGGCGGGGAGGGCATGCGTTTCGAGCAGTTCGCGCTGGTTGCTCAGGCGGCAATGGCTGGCCTGGGTGTAGCGTTGATGCCGCTCTTCCTCATCGAAGCGGAGCTCTCCGAAGGTCATCTCGTGATCGCCTATCCCGATGTCGTAGACAGCCCGAGCGCCTACTATCTGGTCGCGCCATCCTTCGAGCGCGGCGGCACGGCATTGGCTGCCTTCAGCGATTGGATCCTTGGAGAAGCCAGCACGCCACATCCACATACCCGGAAGATCAACGCCCATCAGTTTTCGAACGACCCGAAGTGACGGCGACGCCGGATTGCCCGCCACGTCCGGCCCTCACACTTAAGCCGCGGCGTGGTCGACCTGTGGCATTCGCTGCTTTCAGGCAAAGGTGTTTGAGGGCGTTGAACGGCGCATGGTGCGCTTCACCATGCTCTGCCACTCGACGGAAAGCCCACGCGGGAATATTGTTGAAAGCAATATCGTACAGATATTGAATACAGCAAAAATATGCTCTACATTCTATCTGTCTAACAGTGATGGTTGCTATATAAAATTGATTTCATTTCCGGTAAAATTGATAGTAATGCTTTAATTGCGGATAATACGGGTTCTGGCTAATTGAATGACGGACCAGAAATCGATTCCATTGTCGCGTCGAGACTTCGAGCAGAGCGTCAAGTGTACGATAACGAAATCTCCGGGGGAGAAGCGTCGCATTCGCTAAGAGTTAAGCTGTCCTTCAACCAGGCTGTGAATGTCGCGACGCTTTTATAGTCCCGAACCGAAGTCGCGGTAACGATGTAATACGCGCCTAGTGCCACTTCCCGGTCCGAAAGACGGATCAGTCGTCCCGCGGCGAGATCGTTCGCCGCCAACAAGCGGCTGACCAGTGAAACGCCCTGCCCGCTCAAGGCAGCGTCGAATCCGAGATTGGCGTCCGACATGCGCGGGCCGCTGAGCGGTCCCTCGATCGTCATTTCGGCTTTCTCCAACCATTCCGCCCAATGACGTCTCGTGTCCTCATGGATCATCATTTCCCCGGGTATTGTCGATATCGAAACAGGGTGGCCATGCAGCTCGACCCACTGGGCGCTCGCGGCGGGGAATAGACCTGGTCGGATCAACAGCTTCGCGCCTTCGGGAAAGTCCTCCAGGCTCCCGTAACCGATCATGATTTCAGCTTCCCCGCCTTCCAGGTCAGGCAGGCGGTCACTTGCGCGGATGACGATGTCACCTTTGTCAAAGAACGCCCTTATGCTCGACAGCCGTGGAGTCAGCCAACGCGTGGCGAGACCGGGCATGCACCAGATGCGTATCGTCCTTCTCGATGGCGGAGGATTGATTTCCGCAGCAGCCGCGGTGATCAGCCGAAAGGCACGGCCTACGGCGGAGAAGAGTGTCTTCCCCTCGTGCGTGAGTACGGCTCCTCGCGGGCCCATCTCGAAAAGACGCGTCTTCATCCACGACTCAAGCGATTCGATGTGGCGACTTACGACGGGATGGCTCGTGCCGAGATCGACCGCGGCTTGCCGCATGCTCCCCATTCTAGCGGTGGCTTCGAAGGCGCGCAGGAGGTGAAGCGGCGGCATCCTTGGGTCGTTTCCTGTCCCGCCAACGGTCGAACTCAGTGCCGGCCTGACTCGTTTCCCAGACGACATGTTGTTCGCTCCATTATGCGGCCATGCCGCCTCGTGCCGAAAGCTCCTCGGCTCTCCCGCCGCCGACAGCGAGTGGTATCAAAAACGAACCGCTCATGCCGATTTACATGCCACTCTTCGGGCTCCGCGTCACGTATGTTGCAGATAGTACCTGAGCCAACCGCTCTCCAGGTTATGGGTCCAATCATGCCCGACGATGCGCGGCATGCATGCCGGCGAATGTCAGCGTAGCGATCCTGGCCATGCCGGCGACAACCAACTTCAAGTCAGGAGCTTCGATCGTCATGACGCAGTCTTCAAAGGTATTGCCGACCCGAGCCCGTGCTGTCGTGGTCGGCGGCGGTGTGGTCGGGTGTTCGGTTGCCTACCATTTGGCGAAGCTCGGCTGGACGGACGTCGTGCTGATCGAGCGCGCCCAGCTGACGTCCGGAACCACCTGGCATGCCGCTGGTCTTCTCACGACGTTGCGCGACACCGAGACACAGACGAAACTGGCGCTCTACACCCAGGGCCTCTACCGCCGCCTCGAAGAAGAAACCGGGCAGGCAACCGGTTTGATCGGCTGCGGCTCCATTCAGCTGGCCTGCACACCGGACAAGGCGGAGGAAATGCGCCGCGGCTTACAGGCTGCCAAGGTCTGGAATATAGAATGCGAGGAGATTTCGCCCGCCGAGGTTCAGCGTATGTGGCCTCTCGCCTATACGGGCGACGTTCAGGCAGCGTTCCACTTTCCACACGACGGGCGAATCAATCCCACCGATGTAACTCAGGCCCTCGCCAAAGGCGCTCGTATGGCCGGGGTGCAAATCTTCGAGAACTGCTCGGTCGGAGCGATCGAGTCCGAAGCAGGAAAAGTCATCGCGGTCGACACGAGTCTAGGTCGCATCGAAACGTCGATAGTGGTGAACTGCGCCGGAATGTGGGCTCGCGAGATCGGTCGCCTCGCCGGTATCGACATTCCGCTGCAGGCGGCGGAGCACTACTACCTCATCTCCGACTCCGTCGCAGGAGTGCACACCAACCTGCCGATCCTGCGCGATCCCGCTCGCCAGGCCTACGTCCGAGAGGAGGCCGGCAAGATCATGGTCGGCATCTTCGAAGATGCCGCCAGGCCATGGGCGCTGGAAGGGGTGCCGGACGACTTCACCTTCGGTGAGATCCAGCCGGATTGGGACCGTCTTCAGCCCTATTTGGAAAGGGCGATGGAGCGTGTCCCGATCCTCGCGCAGACCGGCATCAAGCTCTTGTTCTGCGGCCCCGAATCCTTTACCGCCGACCACAACTATCTGATGGGTGAAGCGGCGAAACTGAAAGGTTTCTTCGTGGCCGCAGGCTTCAATTCACTCGGCATTCTATCCGGCGGTGGCGTTGGCCTCGTCATGGCCCACTGGATCGCGAACGGCCATCCCCCTATGGACGTCTGGTCCGTCAACATCAACCGAACGCATCACTGGCAGAACAACACCAGTTATCTTGCCGACCGCCTAGTGGAGTCTCTTGGGATCGGCTATCAGGACCATTGGCCTTTCCGGCAGTGGCAGACCGCTCGCGGCGTTAAACGTAGCATGCTGCACGATCGCATGGCAGCCGCAGGTGCCTGCTTCGGCGAGGCCGCTGGGTGGGAGCGCCCCAACTGGTTTGCAAATCCCGGACAGACGCCGGAATACCGACATTCGTGGAGCCGGCAGAACTGGTTCGAGAACAATGCGGCCGAGCATAGGGCCGTGCGCGAACAGGTCGGGATGTTCGAGCAGTCCTCGTTCGCGAAGCTGCTCGTACAGGGCCGTGATGCGGAACCCTGTCTCAACCGCATCGCCTCCGCTGACCTGTCCGTGCCGATCGGAAAGGTCGTCTACACACAATTCCTCAACGTCCGCGGCGGCATCGAGGCCGATATCACGATCACGCGTCTCGCGGCGGACCAATACCTCCTCCTAACACCCGCCTTCACCGCCACGCACGTCACGGCGTGGTTGCGCAATCATTTCGAACCCGCTTCGCACTGCGTCTTGACCGACATCTCGGACGCATGGTGCATGCTGAACGTCCAGGGACCAAACGCACGGGCGCTCCTTTCCAGCGTCGCCACGGGAGACTGGTCGAACGCGGCCTTCCCTTTCGGCACGGTGCGCGAGGTGCAGATCGGCTACGCGACGCTGCTCGCCATGCGGCTGTCCTACGTCGGCGAGCTCGGATGGGAACTCTACATCCCGGCGCCCTTCGCCCCCGGCGTCTACGACGCGCTCCTCGAGGCGGGGGCGGCGCATGGCCTTCGTCATTGCGGCTACCACACGCTGAACTCGCTGCGGATCGAGAAGGGGTTTCGCGAGTGGTCGCACGACATCGGTTCCGACGACACGCCGCTCGACGCTGATCTCGGATTCACATGCGCCTGGAATAAGCCCGGGGGCTTCATCGGCCGCGATGCCCTCGTCGATCTGCGCGACAAGCCGCGCAGGCGACGTCTCGTGCAATTCCTCCTTGAGGATCCAAAGGAGAACCTCTTCCACAACGAGCCGATCCTTCATCGCGGCGAACGCGTCGGCATGGTCACGTCGGCCATGTACGGGCATACGCTCGGCGGCTCGGTCGGCCTCGGCTATGTTTCCCACGAGGATGGCGTGACCGCGGACCTAGTCGCAGGCGGTGCCTTCACGCTGCAGATCGCAGACCGCATCGTACCGGCGAGAGCATCTCTCGATCCGATGTATGATCCTGATGCAGGACGCATGTTCATCTGAGTTGAGATACGGGCGACGGGAACGCCTGTCGCGCACCAGCCCCTCGATATGCGAGAAGAAGGCCCTCTCGCCTGGATGCGCTTGCCGGATACGAACCACGACGAAATGAAGGCCCGGGCTCGCATCGGTCCCGCCTCCGACCAAGGGGACCTTACCGTTGTCGACCCTTCCTTCGCTGACGGCCATGAAAGCCTTCGAGGCCGTAGGTCGGACGGGGAGCGTCCGATCTGCGGGAGACGAGATCGGCGTCAGCCACACCGTGGTGTCCCGGCATCTTCGCCATCTGCAGGAATCGCTCGGCGTAGCTTTGTTCCAGCCTGAGGGCCGTGGGATCATTCTCACTCCGGCCGGGCGCATCTATCATGCGGAGATCGTCAAGGCCTTCTCTCTCCTTCGCGCCGCGACCACCGAGATTCGAGGCTCGAGCAGCCGCCACCTCGAGGTCTGGTGCATGCCGGGAATCATCAGCCGGCGGCTTCTGCCTCAACTACCCCAACTGAACAAGCATTCGATGCGACTGGCGATAAATCTTCGACCGACCCTTGCGTTGCCGCGTCTGGAAACTGGGGAAGCCGATGCCAGCATCATGTACTCGGACAGGCCGGAGTTGGACGGCCTCCTTCGCGCTGAAAGTCTCGCACGTCCCCGCGTCTTTCCAGTTGCAAGCCCAGCATTTCTGGCTCGTCATACAAAAATCGATACCTTGGAGAAGCTCGTCGTCGCGCCTCTACTTCACGAGGAAACCACTGCATACTGGACGGCCTGGCTGATTGAGGCCGGCATCGGCCGCGTGCCCCTCCTTGGCGGACAGCGCCTTTGGCACTCGCACGTAGCCATCGAGGCAGCTCGTCTTGGCCAAGGCATCGCGCTCGCCAATGAGCTTCTCGTCGAGGAGGAGATTTCGAGCGGAAGCTTGGTGGAAGTGATCTCGTCCGAAACCCGAATGTCGTCCTATCAGATCGTTTCGCTGGCAAGTCGCTGGGAGGAACCGAGCCTGCGCGCCCTCCGAAGCTGGCTCCACGACGCGCTCGCGATCCGAAAATCCGGTGCATAGAACGCACCAGTCCGTACCTTAAAACTGATTGTTCAACGAATTGAAACATTGGATCTCTGCAGCCGTCTGCAAGGTGGAGAGCGAGCACGTGGCCACAAATGTCGATCTGATGACGCGTAGAAACTCCGCTGTCGTACGCGGCATCGGGCACGTCACTCCAATCTTCGCCGACCGGGCGGAAAACAGCGAGGTTTGGGACGTCGAAGGCCGCCGGTACGTCGATTTCGCCGGCGGGATCGCGGTTCTGAACACCGGACATCGACACCCGAAGATTTTGGATGCCGTCCGAGGCCAGTTGGATCGTTTCACGCATACCTGTTTTCAGGTCCTGCCCTACGAGCCCTACGTTGAGCTGGCCGAGCGGCTCAACGCCCTCGTGCCGATTTCCGGAGCGGTCAAGACCGCCTTCTTCACGACCGGCGCCGAGGCCACCGAGAATGCCGTGAAGATCGCGAGAGCCGCGACGGGCCGGGCCGGCGTGGTCGCTTTCACCGGCAGCTTCCATGGCCGTACGATTGTCGCGTCCGCGATGACCGGTAAGGTCGTTCCCTACAAAAAGGGCCTCGGGCCCGCGGTAGCCGACATCTGGCACGTTCCGTTCCCGACCGACGCCAACGACGTCACGACTGCGGAATCGCTCCGCTATCTCGACTTCATCTTCAAGGCGGACATCGATCCTTCGCGTGTTGCCGCGATTATCGTGGAGCCGGTTCAGGGTGAGGGAGGCTTCCATCAGGTACCCGGCGATCTGATGCGCGGCCTGCGGGCAGTCTGCGACGCGCATGGAATCGTACTCATCGCGGACGAAGTGCAAACAGGATTCGGGCGGACCGGGAAGATGTTCGCCATGGAACATTACGATGTCCAACCCGATCTGATGTGTCTGGCGAAGAGCCTTGCGGGAGGAATGCCTCTTTCCGGCGTCGTCGGCAGGGCGGCGATAATGGACACGGCCGACCCCGGGGGGCTGGGCGGCACCTATGCGGGCAGTCCGCTTGCCTGCGCCGCCGCTTTGGCAGTGCTCGACGTGTTCGAGGAGGAAAACCTTCTCGAAAGAGCCGTAGCCATCGGCGAGCGCATCCGAAATGCCGTCGGGCGGATGGCGCGGTCCAACCATCTCCTGCCGATCTCGGAGCTTCGCGGCCCCGGCGCCATGGTGGCATTCGACATACTGAAGAACCGTGGTTCCACGGAGCCAGACGCGGAAGCTACGAAGCGCGTGACGCGCACTGCGCATGAGAACGGCCTCATCCTCCTGTCGTGCGGCACGAACGCCAACACGATCCGCCTCCTCTGCCCCCTGACGATCTCCGATGAAGTTCTCGACGAGGGGCTCGGCATCCTAGAAATCGCGCTTGCGGCCTGAAGGTCGGAGCTATGGACATGGAACTATCCGAACTGTCGAACGGTCTGCTGACGGATCGCTGTCTCATCGGCGGCGAGTGGATCGGGACGCCCACAATGCCCTTCTTTGATCCAGCGACCGGCCAGGAACTCGCTCGCGTGCCCTTGATGGGAAGTATGGATGCGACACAGGCAGTCGAAGCTGCCGCGGTCGCGTTTCCGGCGTGGTCGAAACGATTGGCGAAGGAGCGGTCCGCGATCCTGCGCAGATGGTTCGAACTCATCCTGAACCATCGGAGGGATATCGCGACAATCATGACTCGGGAACAGGGCAAGCCCCTGGCCGAGGCTCTGGGAGAGGTGGACTACGCCGCGTCCTTCGTTGAATTCTACGCCGAGGAAGCGCGCCGCATCTACGGCGAGACCATCCCTACGCATCGGGCGGATGCCCGCATCATGGTCATCAAGCAGCCGGTCGGCGTCGTTGCAGCGATAACGCCTTGGAACTTTCCGGCCGCCATGATCACACGCAAGGTCGCTCCCGCCCTTGCCGCCGGCTGCACGGTCGTCGTGAAGCCTGCTCCGGAAACGCCCCTGACGGCGCTTGCACTTGCGCTGCTCGCCGAGCGCGCCGGCCTACCTGCCGGCGTTCTCAACATCTTGACGGGCGACGCCGCCGCGATCGGAAAGGTCCTGACCGAACATCCGCTTGTGCGTGCCATCAGTTTCACGGGATCGACCGAGGTCGGTAAGCTTCTGATGCGTCAGGCCGCGTCGACGGTAAAGAAGGTCGGACTCGAACTGGGCGGCAATGCCCCCTTCATCGTTTTCGACGATGCAGACCTCGATGCCGCGGTCGAGGGTGCGATGATTTCGAAGTTCCGCAACATGGGACAAACCTGCGTCTGCGCGAACCGCCTCTACGTCCAGGAGGCGGTCTACGACGAGTTCGTCGAGAGACTTTCCGGGAAGGTCGCCGCGCTGAAGGTCGGGAACGGTCTCGAAGCAGGGGTGCAGCAGGGACCACTCATCACGACGAAGGCGGTCGAGAAGGTGGAGATGCACATCGCCGACGCGCTGCAGAAGGGTGCGAAACTCGTCATCGGTGGAAAGTTGCACGAACTCGGCGGAACGTTCTTTCAGCCGACGGTGCTTTCGGAGGTTTCCACGGAAATGGTGATGACACGGGAAGAAACCTTCGGACCTGTCGCCGCGGTCTACCGTTTCACGGACGAGGCTGACGCCATCCGTCAGGCCAATGCCTCCCCCTACGGCCTTGCCGCCTATTTCTACGCTCGCGATCTCGCAAGGGTGTTCCGAGTGGCCGAAGCGCTGGAGGCGGGGATGGTCGGCATCAATTCGGCATTGCTCGGTGTCGACGTCGCGCCCTTCGGCGGCGTGAAGGAATCGGGTCTCGGACGCGAGGGATCGCGTCACGGGATCGAGGAGTATTTGGAGATCAAGTACATGTTAATCGGCGGGCTGAGCTGAAATTTTCGGGGGCCTTTGACACACTGTGACAGTCTCGCCGTCGCGGGTAGGCCGTTATCGCACGTTCCTCCGTCATCCATTGAAGAAGAAAGGCGCACCTCCGTCTCGAATCGATCGGGCTTTGGTACGATATCCTCATGAAGATCCTCGTCGCCGTGAAGCGTGTGGTGGACTACAACGTGAAGATCCGCGTGAAGCCTGATGGCTCCGGGGTGGATCTTGCCTCTGCCAAGATGTCGATGAATCCCTTCGATGAGATCGCCGTTGAGGAGGCGCTGCGATTGAAGGAGAAGGGGCTTGCTGCGGAGATCGTCGTCGTCTCGATCGGCGTCGCTGCTGCACAGGAGCAAATCCGGACGGCTCTTGCCATGGGCGCCGACCGAGGCATTCTGGTCAACGTAGTTGGGCCCGTCGAGCCTCTCGCCGTGGCAAAGATCCTCAAGGGCGTGGTGGAAGCCGAGAAGCCCGACCTTGTGATCCTCGGCAAGCAGGCGATTGACGATGACTGCAACCAGACCGGCCAGATGCTGGCTGCCCTTCTGCAGTGGGGGCAGGGCACGTTCGCTTCGGAAATAGCCGTTGCGGACAGGCAAGTGAGGGTGGTCCGCGAGGTCGACGGTGGACTGCAGACGATCCTTCTGGCGCTGCCGGCGATCGTCACCGCGGATCTGCGCCTCAACCAACCTCGCTACGCCTCGCTTCCGAACATCATGAAGGCGAAGAAGAAGACCCTCGAAGAGAAGACGGCGTCCGACTACGGTGTGGACCCAGCCCCTCGCCTCAAGATCCTGAAGACCACCGAACCGACAGGGCGTGACGCGGGCATGAAGGTCGCCTCAGCCGACGAACTCATCGCGAAGCTGAAAACTGCAGGCTGTTTGACATGACGAACGATCCATCGACTCTGTTCGATCGACCAAGCTCGGCGTCATCCAACGGCACCAGATCTTTGTCGGAGCAGACGCTACGCGATCTGAACAAAGCAAAAGCCGCCCTCGAAAGTGCGCGAGGGCACGATGACAGGCGTTCCGAAAGGAGGCGTCCCCTCGCTCTTCGCGATTTCAATCACATCGAGGAGCCGCTGCATCAGGACGGCTCGAAAGGTACCAGGTCATGACCATCGTTCTCCTTGCGCAGCACGACAATCATACGCTTGACGAGCAGACTGCAAAGGCACTGACGGCCGCCCTTGCGATGGGTGGAGAGGTCCATGTTCTCGTCGCTGGCTCCGGCGCCGAAGCTGTCGCGGCGGCGGCATCACGATTGCGGGGCGTCTCCAAAGTTCTTCTGGCGGACGCACCGACCTACGCAAACGGTCTGGCGGAGCCGCTTGCAGCTCTGCTCGTCGCGATCAGTCCGAACTACGACGCGTTCGTCGCGGCTGCGACCAGTACTGCAAAGAACGTGATGCCGCGCCTCGCTGCTCTGCTCGACGTCATGCAGGTGTCGGAAGCAACCGCCGTTAACGGCCCGGACGTGTTCGAACGTCCGATCTATGCCGGAAATGCTCTGCAGATGGTCCAGGTGACCGACCTCAAGAAGGTCGTTACAGTGCGCTCCGCTTCCTTCCCGGCCGCTGAATTCTGTGAAACGCTGGCTCCGATCACGGCCCTCGAAGCGACGGTTAACCCCAATCTCTCCACATTCGTCGAGGAGCGGGTGGCACATTCGGATCGGCCCGAGTTGGCGGCAGCTAAGATCGTGGTGTCCGGCGGCCGGGCGCTCGGTTCGAAAGAGAAGTTCGATGAGTTCGTCCTGCCTTTCGCTGATAAGCTGGGAGCCGCAGTCGGCGCATCTCGGGCGGCAGTGGATGCCGGTTATGCTCCAAACGATTGGCAGGTCGGTCAGACCGGCAAGGTCGTGGCACCGGATCTCTACATAGCCTGCGGCATATCGGGTGCGATTCAGCATCTCGCTGGCATGAAGGACTCCAAGATCATTGTAGCTATCAATACGGATGCGGAAGCACCGATCTTTCAAGTCGCCGACTACGGGCTTGTCGGCGACATCTTCACGCTTCTTCCGGAATTGACTGAAAAGCTATGAAGGGATCAGCGTACTCTCGAAAACTGAATCCATGGGTTCAAATAGTTTTCGGTTCGCACAGGTGCGCAGCGTAGCGCCTGGCGAAAGGCGGCAGCGTGGCGCACTCCCACGTCTGCGCTGCCGCTCGGTGACCGCAAGGACGGGCAGCTTTTGGCTGCCCGTCAAATTAGCCTGGCGGTGAGCTACCTAACCATTTTGTAGCGGTGTGGGTATGGGACTGCGGTCCACTCGAGGCGGCGCGGCTAAGCGGAGCCGACCTGCCAGAGTACCAGTTCGCCCGGACGGCAGCATGGCTACCTTCCAGCATCTGGCGCTTCCAGGCGAAGAGCTGCGACGGAGAGACAAAATGGGCGGCATGATCGCGTATGGGTTCCGAACGCTGACGATGTTGTCGAAACTGCTTGCAGAGATCTGGGAGATGGGAGGGACGACGAGATCCTCTAACTAAGGCTTTAACAAGCTGTGCTTCCTGGCTCCTGTGCCCAACGGCGCAGCAATTTGACTTCACGAAACCCTACGTGTCGGTGGAACACCGGGACACAGGCGTAATGTTCACCGGCGACGTTGCTGTCGAGTTGCGGGAAGCATCAAAGCCGACCGTGACGGCTGAGTGGCGTGAAGTTACCTAGTTCAACTCAGTCGATAGAGTGGCTTTGTCAAGTCGTACCGCTTGTCGCCCAATACGGAAATAATTTCCGGCGTTACGGCGCCGAGAGATGCTCTTCTGGCCAAACCGATAGCCGCCGTAAACCTGCTCCGCTTGAATATCTGAGACGCTTCACACATCCAACGCTCAGTAAAACACCGTTGGACTGAAGGCACGCGAACCTCTAGCAGAGTGATACGCGCACCGGAGTCGTTGTTCAAGCGCCTTGAACAAGCTGAAGCGATATCAGTTTGCTACCATCTCGGCTGGTAGGTCCTGGCCAAAGTATTTCTTGTAGATCGTATTGAGCTTTCCGTTCTTCAGATTGGTGTCGACGAAGCCGTCGATTGTCGCCTGGAATGCTGCGTCACCTTTGCGAAGACCAATGGCCATCGGGTAGGCGTTCAGCTCCATCTTAATCTCCAGTCCCAGACCTGGGCTTTGCGTGGCGACGGCCTGAGCGGTTGAGAGCGCTGCTGCGAACACCTTCTGCTGTCCCGTCGCCATCGCCGTGTTGGTGGTGGATTCATCCTCGTAACGGACGATGCTGGCGTCGCTGTCGCTGCTCTTGATCAGCTTGGTCAGCTCCATGTCGGCCGTGGTGCCTCTCGCGACGGCGACTTCCAACCCGGCGAGATCGGCGGCTGCTTTGATGTTGGTGTCCTTCGGGCCGGAGATCACGACCGGGATAACGCCATACGGCTTGGAGTAGTCGATGACCTTCTTGCGCTCCTCGGTGACCGAGAACGATGCGATCACCACGTCGGCGCGGTTCGAGAGCAGGAACGGCACGCGGTTCGCGCCGGATACGGGCACGATCTCGAGCTTCACCCCAAGGTCTTCGGCGAGAAGCTTCGCGGTCTCGACGTCGGAGCCGGTCTCTGTGGCGGTGCCGTCGAGCATGCCGTAGGGCGGATGGCTGACGTCAACGGCGACGATGATGCTGCCACGTGCTTTGATATCGGACAGGGTGGCGGCAAGTGCCGTCCCCACGGACGCAACGAGGCTGGCCGCAAGAACGATGCTCGCCAGAAGTGATGTCTTGGACATGGTGTATCCTCCCATTATGCCACGCCCGGAATGGACGCGGAAACCGTCAAAGGCCGTTGCCGACGAACTGCCGGAGCTCAGGTGTCGCCGGGTCGGCCAGCATCTTGCCGTCGCCCTTTTCCCAGACGCGACCCTCGTGCATGAACACGATCTGGTCCGCGACCTTCGCGGCGAACGCCATCTCGTGGGTCACCAGCACCATGGTCATGCCGCTCGCCGCTAGCTTGGCGATCACCTTGAGCACCTCTCCCGTTAGTTCCGGATCGAGGGCCGACGTAATTTCGTCGAAGAGCATCAGGCGCGGTCGCATCGCTAGCGACCGCGCGATCGCGACCCGCTGCTGCTGGCCTCCGGAGAGCTGCTCCGGATAGTTCTGGGCCTTCTCCGAAAGCCCAACCTGCTCAAGCACTTCGGCAGCGAGTTCCCCGACGGCCGCACCCTTCAACCCGTTCACCTTGCGAGGTGCGAGTGTGACGTTCTCTTCGACCGTCAGGTGCGGGAAAAGGTTGTAGCTTTGGAAGACGATGCCGACCTCCTTACGCAGGTCGCGCAGGTCGAAGTCGCGCGCGAGAAGGTCACGCCCGCATACAGTCAACTGGCCCGCGTTGATCTTTTCGAGCCCGTTGATGCAGCGCAGCGCCGTGCTTTTGCCGGACCCGCTCTTGCCGATCAGGGCGACCACCTGTCCCTCGTTGATGTCGAGTGTGATGCCCTTGAGAACCTCGAGGGCGCCGAAGCTTTTGCGGACCTCGTCGAAGCGGACGAGCGGGACGCTGGTCGATGCGAGGGGGTCGCTCGAGGTCTGGGTCAGCATGTCCATCACTCCGGGACTCGATGAAGGCGACGCTCGAACCGCCGGGCGAATACCGACATCGGGAAGCAGATCGCGAAGTAGATGAGGGCGGCCAGCGTGAAGACGACAAAGGGGTTGAACGTCGAGTTGTTGATGACCTTTGCCGAGTAGGTGAGGTCGATGAAGCCGATGACGACCGAGTACGACGTGTTCTTCACAATTTGGACCATGAAGCCGACAGTGGGCGGCACGGCGATGCGCAGTGCTTGCGGCAAGATGACGAAGACGAAACGCTGGTACGAGGTAAGCGCGAGGCATTCACCGGCTTCCCACTGGGTCGTCGGCACCGACTGGAGGCAGCCCTTCCAGATCTCGCCGAGGAAGGCGCTGGAGTAGAGCGTCATTGCCATGCCCGCGGCGACCAGTGCCGACACGTTGTAGCCGTAGATGCTCATGCCGAAGTAGACCACGAACATGAGTACTGGGAGCGGGATGCCCTGGACGAGCTGTACATAGAGGCTGGCGGTACGCGATATCCAGCGCTTGCGAGCGGCGCGGGCCATGGCGAGGGGAAGGCCGAGGACCGTGCCCCCAACGAAGCCGAGTAGAGACAGGACGATGGTCCAAATGGCGCCCTGGAAGATGTAGAGAATCTGGTCGATCGTCAGGCCGAACATGCAAGGCTCCCCCGTTCGATGGCGGTGCGGACGGACGTGCGCGGCCCGGTCACAGCGGCGTCCGAAGACGGCGAAGGCGCGGGAAAGCCAGGTTCGCCACGCCATGCAGCAGGAAGCGCAGGGCGGTCGCCATGATCAGGTAGAGCACGGCGATGACGATGTAGACCTCGAACCCGCGGAACGTGAAGGACTGGATCTGGTAGGCGACGCCCGTCAATTCCTCGGCCGAGATCTGCGACATGATCGAGGTCGCGAGCATCATCAGAATGAACTGGCTGACGAGCGCCGGGTAGACGCGCTCTGCGGCCTGCGGGAGCTGGATGTTCCAGAAGAGCTGGCTGCGGCTCATGGCAAGGCAGGAGCCTGCTTCAAGCTGGCCGCCGTGCACGCTCTGGAAGCCTGCCCGCATGATCTCGGCGGTGTAGGCGCCGACGTTGATGACGAGGGCGATGACGGCAGCGTTCGTCGGGCCGATCCGGGCGCCGAGAATGGCGAGTCCGAAGAAAAGCCAGAACACCTGGATGATAAGGGGCGTGTTGCGGATGCCCTCGACGTAGACCGTGACGATCCGCTGGACCCATCGCGGCCCGTATAGACGACCCACCGCGCAGGCGGTGCCAAGGGCGAAGCCGGGGATGATCGAGATGACCGTCATCCAAATTGTCAGCCATACGCCGTTGGCGAGTTCGCTGTAATAGTCCGGTAGAAAGCTAAAATCAAAGACGTAAGACAAGACGATTCCTCACGCAGGATGTAATCCTGCGGCGCTACAGTCTGCGGTGTAGATGGAAATCCATCATGGCGACTTGGCGACAGCGTCTAGCAGGCCAATTCCTCTTTGCACAACATGCAACCTCCTCCCAAAGGCCTGTCATCCGAAATCAATTCGACTTGACAAAATCATGGCTAACATGGATGGCTATTGCTTGCAATAGCCATTTTGAACGCGTCCAAGCCACCCGAGGAAATGCCTGATGTCTGCCATTACAGCGTCCCTGCCTGCCATCCGTCTCAATGCGAAAGACAATGTGGCAGTCGCGAGATCGGCCATCACCGCCGGCGAGAACGCAGGCGGCCTGCTCGCTACGACGGAGGTCCCGGCTGGACACAAGCTGGCCCTCGGACCCATCGCCAAAGGCAGCGACGTCGTGAAGTACGGTCAGGTGATCGGCTTCGCAACGCGGGACATCCTCTCCGGGGAGCACGTCCATCTCCAGAACATGGCGATGCACGACAGTGCCGTCGTTCACCAGTTCGCCGCCGACGCCCAACCCACCCCACTCCTGCCGGTATCCGAGCGGCGCACCTTCATGGGCTACAAGCGCTCGGACGGTCAGGTCGGCACGCGCAACTACATCGGCATCATCTCGTCGGTGAATTGCTCGGCTACGGTCTCAAAGGCCATCGCCGACCACTACAACCGCGGTGGCGGGCTTGCGGGTTTTTCGAACGTCGACGGCGTCGTCGCGCTCACGCACGGCACCGGATGCGCCATCAACATGAAGACGGAGGGCTACCTCTACCTAACCCGCGTCCTCAGCGGCTATGCGCGCAACCCGAACTTCGCCGGCATCCTGATGATTGGGCTCGGCTGCGAGACGAACCAGATCAGCTTCATCACCGAGAAGTACGGCCTCGAGGAAGGACCGTTCCTCAGGACGATGACGATCCAGAATCTCGGCGGTACCCGCAAGACCGTGGAGGCCGCGTCCGCGATCATCGACGGGATGCTACCTGCCATCAACGCCATGGAGCGGACCGCGCAGCCGCTCTCCGGCCTGAAGCTGGCGTTGCAATGTGGAGGGTCGGACGGCTACTCCGGAATCTCAGCCAACCCCGCGCTTGGCCTCGCCTCGGACCTGCTCGTCCAGCACGGCGGCACGGCTGTTCTGTCCGAGACCCCGGAGATCTACGGTGCCGAGCACCTGCTGACACGCCGGGCGACCTCGCCTGCCGTCGCGCAGAAGCTTATGGACCGAATTGACTGGTGGCAGGGCTACACAGAGCGCCACGGCGCCGAACTGAACAACAATCCCTCGCATGGCAACAAGGCGGGCGGCTTGACGACGATCTTGGAGAAGTCGCTCGGCGCCGTCGCCAAGGGTGGAACCATGCCGCTGGAAGCCGTCTACGAGTACGCCGAGCCGATCGACAGGACGGGCTTCGTGTTCATGGACACGCCCGGCTACGACCCGGTCGCGGTGACCGGCCAGGTGGCGGGCGGCTGCAACATGATCGTATTCACCACGGGGCGCGGCTCGGTTTCCGGCTTCAAGCCCGCGCCTTGCATCAAGGTGGCGACCAACACCGCCATGTTCGAGCATATGGATGAGGACATGGACATCAACACTGGCGGCATCGTTACGGGCGACGACACGATCGAGGCGGCGGGGCACCGGATCTTCGAGAGGGTGATCGCCGTGGCGTCCGGCGAGAAAACCATGAGCGAGACCTACGACTACGGGGACAATGAGTTCGTGCCCTGGCAGCTCGGCGCGGTCACCTGATCGCCACGTCCTCCGCGTGTTTCGACACGTCGTGACAGCAGACGGACTTCGATCTACCACTTCGGTCGAGATCGACATGATTAGAGAACGGATGAGCAGACATTGGTCGTGTTGGAGCGTAAGCCAGCCTATGCGAGCATGACGGAGACGCTTCGGGCGAGCATGGCCCGCGGAAGCATTCCCGCCGGAACCGTGATCCTGGAAAGCCACCTCGCGACTCTATTCAACTCCAGTCGCGCGCCCGTTCGGCAGGCGTTGGCGACCTTGGAGAACGAGGGACTCGTCGGCCGCTTCGCTGGACGGGGCCTGGTCGTTGGCCCAGGTTCTTCGCCATCGCGCATACCGATCACCAGGGAGATGCTGGTGCCGACACCGACCGATGGCCTATTGCCGGACGTCGACCCCGCCGACGCCATCTACTACGCGGTCGAGCGCGACATCATCCTGCACTCGCTGTTCGGTCGGTACCGCGTCAACGAACTGGCGCTCGCGCGCACGTACGACATCAGCCGCCTCGCCGCGCGCAACATTCTACTGCGGGCCCAAGGAGTCGGGATCGTCGGGAAGGGCGAGAAGTCGCACTGGTGGATCGTTCCGCTGAACCTCGATCGCATGGCGGCCCTTTACGAGCTTCGGGCGATTCTCGAGCCTGTAGCGCTCGGCAACGCGGCGGCGCGCATTCCTATGGCGCTCGTGGACGAGGTCGCCGAACGCCACCGTGCGGCAATCATGCGCTTTCCGGAGGTCGACATCGCGACGCTGGACGAGCTCGAGGACGACATCCATGTAAAACTGCTTGGGCACTCGACCAACCCAGAAATTATCGAGGCGTTGAAACGTGGCAGAGCGCTGTTCGTGTCGACCAAGCATATCCAGATTGCTCTACGCCGCTCGGCGCTGATCGACCCGTTTCTAGACGAACACCTTACGGTCGTGGAGGCAGTACGCGAGGATCGCATCGATGCCGCCAAGCAGGCACTCCATGACCACCTGCGGTCATCCAACGCAAAGTCTCTGCGAAATCTGGCGAGCTTCAACGAGACTCAGAAGGCCGAACCGGTCGACTACATCCTCACTTAGTAGCTCTGCAGGTCTTAGCGCTAAAAGCAGTCAGTCCGCTTCCGGAGCGCCTTCGCTGATAATAACTGCCATCTCGCGATCAAATCTTCTTAGAGCCCGATTCAGAAGTTTCTCAAGCGTAGCAATATCTTGCGGTTCGCCGGGTAAGCATGCGGATGGAGGCGATCAGCGCCCATGCGGTTGAAGAGGAGACGGAAGTTTCCCAGTCTTTTGCGAGGCGGCGGCATCGTCCGAGCCACGCGAAAGTGCGCTCGACGACCCACCGTCGAGGCAGGATCTCGAAGCCTTTGGCGACATCTGATCGCTTGATGATCTCGATGGTCCAGTCGCCATGGCGGGCGATCGCGTCGCGCAGTTTCTGCCCGGCGTAACCGCCATCGGCGAAGACATGGCGCAGCCACGGGAAACGCCGGCGTATCGCCTTGAACATCGACGGCGCCGTCCCGGTCTTGAATATCGGCGGCATGCACGAGAATCATGACCAGGAAGCCGCAGGTGTCGGTGAGGATATGGCGCTTGCGGCCCTTGATCTTCTTGCCGGCGTCATAGCCGCAAATCCCGCCGCTTTCCGTGGTTTTGACCGACTGGCTATCGATGACACCGGCACTGGGCGAGGCTTCGCGTCCTTCGATTTCGCGCAGGCTCATGACCAGCGCCATGTTGATCGCATCGAACAGACCGGCATCGCGCCACGCGTAAAAATAGCGCCGCACCGTCGAAACCGGCGGAAAGCATTTGGGCAACAGCCGCCATGCACATCCGCTCGATGCGATGTAGAGCAAGGCGTTCACAACTTCGCGCATGTCCGCCGAGCGGCGGGTCGTGTCCGTCAACGTGGTGGAAATTGAGTGTAGCTGAAGCGGCTCCGTTTCAGGCGACTTCGGTGGAAATCTGTTCGGGTTTTGCAGTGTTGCCCATGGCCATGAGGTCGGCCATGGGTTCGGTCTGCATGTAGCGGTTCTGGATCTGCCATTCGTCGTTGGCCTCGAGAAGGACGGCGCCGATGAGCCGGATGATGGATCCCTCGTTCGGGAAGATTCC
Organism: Aureimonas sp. SA4125; assembly: GCF_019973775.1. Taxonomy (NCBI): domain Bacteria; kingdom Pseudomonadati; phylum Pseudomonadota; class Alphaproteobacteria; order Hyphomicrobiales; family Aurantimonadaceae; genus Aureimonas; species Aureimonas sp. SA4125. The sequence goes on from NZ_AP025033.1 coordinate 24,678, forward strand.
GACGACGTCGGCACGCCGCTTCACCTCCTTGTTCAGGCGCTCCAGGGAATTCGTCGAATGGATCCGGGTCCGGTGCTGACTGGGAAAATCCATGTGCGCCAGCACGTCGGTCTCGCTGTTGTCGATGAAGGCCCCGAGCTTTGGACACTTTCCCGAAGCTGGTCGGCGACGTGGCGCAGCGCCTGGCTGGCGCTAGCACGATCGGGCTGGGCGAAGGCTTGGCGCAGCGCGGCCGCCGCCATGCTCTGCTGCGCCTTCGGGACATACGACAGGGCGTTGCGCATCAATGCACCCGGCAGCGCTGCCAGGAGGCGCTGAACACCCGGCGAATGGCGGCTTTCAGCCCTTCGTGAGCATCCGAGATCACGAGCTTCACGCCGGACAGGCCGCGGCGCACGAGGCTCTTGAGGAAGCTCGACCAAAACGTCTCCGCTTCCGAGGGGCCGATGTGAAGGCCGACGATCTCGCGCTTGCCGTCCGTGTTCACGGCCACGGCGATTATGGCGGCGACCGAAACGATGCGTCCACCCTCGCGCTGCTTCAGGTAGGTCGCATCCAGCCAGAGGTAGGGCCAGTCGCCAGTGAGAGGACGGTCGAGGAAGCCGCCGACGCGTTCGTCGATGTCTTTGCACAGCTTCGATACGGTGCTCTTGCCGATCCCCGACAGCCCCATGGCCTGTACCAGATCGTCGACCCGCCGGGTGGAAACGCCGCTGATCCAAGCTTCCTGAATGACGGCAACCAAGGCCTTCTCCGAGAGCTTTCTCGGCTCCAGGAACGGCGGGAAGTAGCTGCCCTGCCGAAGCTTGGGTATCGAAGCTGCAACGAGCCGAGCCGCGTGTCGAGCGAGCGGTCGCGGTAGCCATTGCGATAAGTCGCCCGTTCCTGCGTCCGTTCGTGGCGCCCGGCGCCGATCATGCCTTCAACGTCGACCTCCATAAGGAGCTGCATCACGCTCTCGGCTATCGTTCTCAGGAAATCGCCGTCCCCGGCTTTCGCAAAAAGCTCGGCAAGCGGTAGTCTGTCCTCGGTCATCGGGTTCTCCGGTCAGGTTGAAGTCTCGCAACTCCACCTTAGCCGCCCTATCCGGTGACCGCCTCAGCCACACCTTTCAATGTCGGAATTTCCACCACGAGCGCGGACACTACCGAGCGGCGCCGCCCTCCGCGTTTCGCGGCTGGGATAAACGGAGCCGTCACCATCCACTCCCGATCCGTCATATCGCTTGGATACCGCAACCCCTCCCGGCTATGCTCGCGCCGGGCAATACCAGACCATGCCATCGTTCACTCCATCTCCTCGCAAAGACGGCCTGAATCACAACATACTGGTATTGCTCAACAACTTTCGGATCGGGCTCTTAGGCATTCCCAGGCAATAGGGTCAGCAGAGCATTGGCTTGCGGTTGGTCGTCTGCCGCCGTTGCCGAGAATTCCCTGTAAGGCATTCAGTCCACTCCCATGATATCCGCGTCCATATCGATGTAACTGCCCTCTTGAACGTTGATCCGGGTGACGGTTCCGGAAGTCTCCGCGATGACCTGTTGCTCCATCTTCATGGACTCCATCACGGCTAGAACGTCGCCGTAGGAGATAGCGTCTCCCTCGGAGACGCAGATCTCGAGGATCATCCCCGACAGGGGTGCTTTGATGCCTCTGCGGTATGAAAGTGGTTCAGCCTCGCCTTGCACCGCCGATGTATCATAGGGAGACACGATGTCGTCGTCCGACGCACCCGATCCTGTCGGCGTCGCGACGCTGATGAAGGCCCGAGCTGCTTCCGCCAAGGCCGGCAGCTCGATGTCGATCCACTTCGTGGAGACCTTGAAGTCCGCCGCGTCGTAAGCCGCGAACTCATCTCGATCGAGAATTGCGCGGTGCAGGGGAGCGATCGTGGTGACACCTTCGATTTCGAACTCGCGGAAGGCGCGACGCGCCCTTTGGATCGTCTCGTTCCGGTCGCTCCCGGTGACGATCAGCTTGCCAACCAGCGAGTCGTAGTAGGGAGGAATGGTATCGCCCGAAACATACCCGAAGTCGGACCGGACTCCCGGACCGGAGGGAAGGTTGAGCTTCATGATCGGCCCGGGTGTCGGACGAAATTCCGCCCAGGGATCCTCTGCGTTGATGCGAAACTCCATAGCGTGCCCACGAAGTGCTGGAACGTGCTCGGAGACGTGCTCGCCCTCGGCGATACGGAACATCTCACAAATGATGTCGATCCCCGTAACCTCCTCGGTAACAGGGTGCTCGACCTGAACGCGGGTGTTGACTTCCAGGAAGTAAACCTTGCCTTCCGGCGTTACCAGATATTCGCAGGTGGCAGCTCCGCAATAGCCGACGATCGACAAAATATCGACCGATGCCTTCACGAGGGTTGCGTTCTGCGCGTCGGTCAGGAAGGGCGCGGGAGCCTCCTCGACGAGCTTCTGCTGGCGTCTCTGAAGGCTGCAGTCGCGCGTCGAAAGCACGACGACGCGCCCGTGCCTGTCCGCCAGGCACTGTGTCTCGACATGCCGAGCGTTCTCGACGTAGCGCTCCAGAAAGCACTGCGCCCTTCCGAACGCGAGTCCAGCTTCCCGCTCGGCTGCAGCGATCTGCGACTCCAGTTCGTAGGCTTCGCGGACGATGCGCATGCCGCGCCCTCCGCCTCCGTTCTGCGCCTTCACGATGACCGGGAGTCCGTGTTCGGATATGAACGATCTGGCCGTTTCGATCGTCAGCGCTTTTTCGTCGATCGAGGGAAGGACTGGAACGCCCGCTTCCCGCGCGACGGCCCGTGCAGCGACCTTGTCGCCGAGCCGTGCTATGACGGCAGCATCCGGACCGATCCATACTAAGCCGGCGTCCATCACTGCTGCCGCGAAGATTTCGTTCTCCGCCAGGAAGCCGTAACCGGGATGGATCGCATCAGCAGAGGACCTGGCAGCGACGTCGAGAATGGCCGCCTGGTTCAGGTACGTCTCCCGGGGCGACGTTCCTTCGAGATGATAGACCTCGTCGGCGAACCGAGCATGAGGAGCATTCCTATCGACGTCGGAAACAATAGCGACCGAAGCGTAGCCCGCATCCCGGCATGCTCGGACAATGCGCAACGCGATCTCGCCGCGGTTGGCGATCAGAATTTTCTTCATCTGTTCAGATGCCTTTCGAATCAACGATCAACAAGGACCACCGCGGTGGCTTTCCATGTGATCCATACGTCTGCTCCCGGCTTCGGAAGCTCGGGCTTGGCGCATTCGACGCGCAGGTGCGTCCCGTCCGGAGCTCGCACCGTCACCAGGCATCTGCTGCCAAGAAACAGGTCGCGCACGATCTCGACCTTGAAAGGCATTATCTCGTCCGGCGCTCCGATGTCGTCCAGCCTGAACCTGATGTCCTCGGGCCGCACGATCGCGGTCACGTTGCCCCCCACCCCAGGAGAAGGCACTGGTTGGTGAACAAGAAAAGGTCCCAGGGCGGAATCAATCTCCAGACTACCGTCGGCCGATTGCCTGATGTCGGTGACCTGGATCAGATTGGCCTCGCCGAGGAATTGAGCAACGAACTTAGATCGAGGTCGATAGTAGAGTTCGTCGGGCGCTGCATACTGCAGTATCTCTCCATGCGACATGATCGCGACCTTGTCAGAAAGAATGAAGGCCTCTTCCTGATCGTGGGTCACGTACACCGCCGTGATGCCCGTACGCTGCTGAACGTCGCGAAGATCGGTGCCGAGTTGCTGACGAAGCCTCCGATCAAGCGCTCCCATGGGTTCGTCCAGAAGCAGAAGGGAAGGGCGGTAGGAAAGCGCACGGCCGATCGCAACCCGCTGCTGTTGTCCACCGCTCAACTCGCCGACTCCGCGGCCGGCCAGGTGGGGCAGTTCGATCAGTTCGAGGATTTCCTTGACGCGGGCTGCCCTGTCGCCCTCGCTCCATTTGTGAAGCCTCAACGGGTAGCCGATGTTCTCGGCCACGTTCATGTGGGGGAAGAGCGCATAGTTCTGAAAGACGAAGCCGACGTTGCGCGCCTGGACGGGTAGCGAGGTGACATCGCGGTCCCCGATACGTATGCGGCCGGAGGTCGGCGCGCTGAGTCCCGCGATAGCGCGCAGCAATGTCGTCTTTCCGGAACCGGAAGGCCCCAGAAGGGTGCAGAACGTCCCGCCGGGTATATGTAGATCGGTCGACTTCAACCCGACGAATCCGTTGGGGAATGTAAGTCCGACTCCCTCGACCGTGATGTCGTTGAAGTTGTCTTCGCCATGCGAGGCTGGCCTTGAAGGCGCTGCAATTGATGTCACCACGGATTTCATGGAGCGTCCCTTCTTAAAACGTCCGTGTTAAAACGGGTGACGGACCGACGTCTCATTGTTCGACCTTAGAGATTTTTGAGGCCCCGCCGCAAGCCGCTTCTCTAGATTTTTTGAAAAACTGGTTGATCGCGGCTGGTATCTTGGTACAACAGCCGTGTTAAATCAGTGATCGGCACCCAATCCGGAGGCGTAAAGATGACGTATAGCCGAATGGCCGCAGTGGCCCTTGCCTGTGCAGTGAGTATGCCGCTTTGCAGCGCCGCTACGGCGGCGGAAGTTCTATCGACGCAGATCCGGGACAAGGTGTCCGGCGAACTGATCTGGTACGATGCGTCCGGAGGTGCGACGACGCGTGCGAGAGAGGAGACCGTCACGAAGGATTTCATTGCGGAGACCGGAATTTCGGTTCGCGGCGATTACAATTCGGACATGACCAAGTTCTTCGCCGCGATGGACGGCGGCGCCACGATACCGTGGAGCATGATCGAATTTCCGACCAAGGGTGACTTCATCCGGGCGCGGGACGCCGGCTACCTGCTCAAGCTCGATCCGTCGATGGTGGACGTGACGAAACTCCAGCTTGGATCATACGACGAGTACGGCGTCGACGTGATGCGGTACGGCATCGTGCTTACGTACAATACGGAAAAATTCTCTGGAGCAAACGCACCGACTAGCCTCAAGGATATCTACGATCTTGAGCGTTTTCCCGGTAAGCGATGCATGTTCAAGTATCCGCAGTTCGGCGCGGTGCTGGAGTCGGCTCTTCTGGCGGATGGCGTGGGGCGCGGCGAACTTTATCCTCTCGATCTGGATCGAGCATTCAAGAAGCTGGACACCATCAAGTCGGAGACTCTCTGGTGGGGCAATGGTGACGAAGCAGTGCGTCTCATTTCGAGCGGCGACTGCTCGATCGGCGTCGCATGGAGTGGTCGCGTATACGGGGCGGTGCGGAACGACAAGGCGCCGTTGGCAATGGTCTGGCAGGACTCGCTCTACTCCCAGGCCGTATACGCAGTTCCCAAGGGTGCCAGCAATGCGGATGCCGGTCAGGCGATGATCGGACACTTCATCGCGGACTTGGAAGGCCAGAAGGCGCTTGTGCGCGAAATTCCCTACACGACTGCCATCTCCGCACTCGGGGTGGAGGATTATGGGGATGATCTTGCGGAATGGCTAATCGCCGGCGACAACGAGGCCAAGGCCATCGTGGAGGATGCCGGCTACTATGCTAAGAACCTGACCGATGTGGTTGACCGTTTCAATCGCTGGATCGCGCTAAACTAGGATTATTGCTGATCATGCCCCGCATCGTGGACCACGACGAACGCCGACGCGAAATATGCGACGTTCTTCTCGACGTCGTGGCGGAAGCCGGGATTGCCGCGGCGACGATACGTGAAGTGGCGGACCGTTCGAAGTGGTCCACGGGCGTGATCAGCCATTACTTCAAGAACCGGCAGGATCTCCTTCTAGGTGGTCTCAGGCGGGCGGCGGAGATACTTTCCGAGCACAACACACGGATACTCGGATCGCTGACCGGCTTGCCGGCGCTCGAGCAGCTCGTCGAGGGCAGCATGCCCTTGGACGGAAGGCGTCTCGCCTTGTGCCGGATATTCTTCTTCTTCTACGTGGAAGCCATGAAGGAGGGGGAGCTTGAAAGCGAGGTCCGGAGCTATCTGGATGGCTGGCGGAAGTCGATAACCCGCGCGATCCGTCGTGCGCAGGAAACTGGCGACATGCCTTCGGATTTGGATCCCAAGCAGATCTCGCGTGACCTCGCCGGGCTCGCTGACGGGTTGAGCATGCAGGCGCTGCTCGATCCGGCGGTTATGACGAGGCTGCGAGAGCAGTCGCCGGTTCGATACTGGATCCGGTGCCTTTGCAATCAGGCGGCATTCGATGAGGACGTGAGAACTCTCGCTATCGACCGGTCCCGCAAAGTGGCCTGACTTTCCCATATAATTTCAAGGCAGGTACGATGTCATTCATCGAGGTCTCCGGGCCGGGTAGCGGCGTGTCGACAATTCTTGGGGACTTCGGTCCTCAGGCGTTCCATTCTCCTGAAAAGCTGGCACTCATCTGGGAGAGTGGTTCCTGTACTTACGGGGAGTTGCGTAACCGTTCCCTCCGCCTTGCCGGAGCCCTGCGCTCGATGGGCTTGCAATCGGGGGATCGCGTGGCGACCCTGATGTTCAACCGCGGCGAAATATTCGAGCTTTATTTCGCCTGCGCCTATGCTGGTCTGACCCTCGTTCCCGTCAGTTTCCGTCTCACCGCCTCGGAGATCTCCTCCATCCTCGAAGACAGCCAGTCGAAGGTGATCTTCACCGAGACCGATCTTGCGGCAGTCCTCTGTGAGGCGGTCGCGGGTCTTGACTGGTCGCCTGCGATCGTCGCGTTGGAAAGCAATTCGGGCGGAGATGACTACGATCGTCTGGCGCTCCACCCCGATCCCTATTCATGCACCTCACCAAACGAAGTGCAGATGGTGCTCTACACCTCTGGCACGACGGGAAGGCCCAAGGGGGTCGCGATACGCTCGTCGGCCGTCATGTGGTGTGCCATGCAGCAGGTCGTCCAGTTTCGGGGCCTCGACGACAAGGCGGTTATGCTGATCAACGCGCCGATGTACAACACGGCGGCCATGAACGAGAGTTCCATCCCGACCTTCATGGCCGGGGGTACGGTGGCAATTATGCCAAGCAGGGGCTGGTCCGCGGAGCGCCTTGGCCAATTCATCTCGCAATGGTCAGTCACTCACGCACTGATCTTTCCCTCGATGTTTCGCTCGATGATCGAGGCGGACGCGTTGTCGCCTCTGCCGCTCTCGACGATGAAGTGGTGGTACACCGGTGGTGAGAACTGTCCCCCGTCGCTGATGGGCGAGGTCCGCCGACGCTGGCCCGGCATCGAACTGGCGATCGTATACGGGTCGACGGAGTCCGGTATGGTCACTCTGGTAGAGGGCGACGACATCGAGAGGCATCCCGGGTCTGTCGGTCGGATCGTGCCGGGTCAGTCGATCCGCTTGCTGGACACCGAGGGTCGCGACGTTGCCCCTGGAGAGATCGGCGAGGTCTGGACCGCCGGTCCAGCGGTCATGAAGAACTACTGGAACGCTCCGCAGCTAGACGCCGAAACCGTGCGCGACGGCTGGCTGAAGATCGGCGACCTAGCCCGGATGGACGAAGACGGCTGGATCTTCATTGTCGGTCGCACGAAGGACCTCATCATCTCGAAGAGCCAGAACATCTATCCGGCCGAGATCGAGAACGCCATCCGGCGGCACTCGGCCGTACTGGATGTCGCCGTGGTCGGAATTCCCGATGCCGAGTTCGGCGAAGCCGTGTGCGCCTGTGTCCTTTCTCGTCAAGGCATGGACGTCGGCAAGGACGACATCCTCAGCTTTACCTTGCAGGCGCTCGCTTCCTACAAGAAGCCGCGTCATCTCTTCTTCATGGACGCGTTTCCGATCAGAAACGACACAAAGGTCGACAAGGCCGAACTGGCCCGGATCTGCACCGAACTTGTTTCCGTCGCTTGAGTGGAGGGCGCAGTATTGTCACCATCACCGCATGCCGAATGGACTGCCCTCCTTCAGGTTCTCGAGGAGCGCCGGACGGTCGCCTTCGCGTCGGGCGGCGCCGAGCGTGTGGCCCGCGAGCACCGTTACAACCGGTCCACCGCCCGCGAGCGGATCCTGAAGCTCGTCGACGCCGGCACGTTCCTCGAGATCGGCACGTTCGTAACGACGCCGACGGAAGAAGGATCGCTGCTCGCCTCGACCTACGTCTGCGGGATCTGTGAGATCGACGGTCGACAGGTTGCGGTCGGGGCAGAGGACTACTGCGTCGAAGGAGGCGGAACGGGAGTGCATCTTCCGCGATACAAGGGAGGATGGGGCGGCTTCATCGAGGAGTTCGCCCTCGGGTACCGACTACCGCTCGTCATGTTGATCAACGGCGTCGGCGGCTCGGTGATCCTGCAGGACCGGATCGGTTATCCGGAGTTGCAATCGGCAAACTCGACCTTCCCTATGTTCGACCTCATGGAAAAGGTCCCGGTTCTCGCGGCGGTACTCGGTCCGACCGCCGGCAGTTCGGCTGCGCGTGCTCACATCTCGCATTTCTCGGTGATGACGAAGGACAACGGCTGCCTCTTTGCGGGAGGTCCGCCGGTCGTCAAGCAGGCGCTCGGACTCGACATCGACAAGTTCGCCCTGGGCGGCGCCGACATCCATACCCGCACCTCGGGCCTGATCGACAATCAGGTCGAGAACGAGGACGCCGCTCTGCAAGCCGTCCGTCGCATGCTTTCCTACCTGCCCGACCATGTCGGCGAGCGTTCGGCGATATCGGCGCAATGGTCGGCGAACGAACAGGACGACCTGCTTGCAATAGTGCCGCCGAGTGCGCGGCGGACCTACGACGTTCATGCCCTCATCCGTTGCATCGTCGACGTCGACAGCTTCTTCGAAATCTCGCCCGACTACGGCCGCTCCTTGCGAACCGGCATGGCCCGGATCGAGGGACATACGGTGGGCGTGCTGGCCTCCGACAACCGGTTTCTGGCAGGCTCGCTGGACGTGTCGTCTTCACTGAAACAGGCGAAGTTCGTCGAACTTTGCGACCGCTTCCATATTCCCATCGCCTATTTCGTGGACGTGCCGGGCTTCCTGGTCGGACCGAAGGCAGAGGAGGCCGGCGTCCTGAAGTTCGGCGCGATGGCCCTCCGGGCAATCCAGCAGGCCGCCGTTCCCGTCTACACGGTGCAGGTCAGAAGGTCCTACGGACTGGGAGGCGTCGCCACCGGCAGCGCCAATCCGATGAGCATCCGCCTGTGTTGGCCCAGCGCCTCTTGGGGGGACATGCCGATCGAGGGCGGAGTTGAAGCTGCGTTCCGGGGAGAGCTCGACTCCGTGCCGCCGGAAGCTCGGGAGGCCCTGAAGCAGGAGCTGACCAAGCGTTTCGAGGCGCAGACGTCCGTCTGGAGGGCCATGGAGAATTTCGCCGCCGAGGAGATGATCGATCCTCGCGACACGAGGCGGTTCCTGGCGCGGTTGCTGAAACTGGCTTACCGTCGCCCGATCTCTGGGCCAGCGGCATGACCGGCGCGCCCGCGATGCCGCTGGTGTCCTCGGGGGCGGGAAAGTGGCCCTGGCGGGCGGCCCTCCTTCTGACGCCGACACTCGTCATCTTCATCTTCTCCCTGGTCTGGCCCCTCGCGAGCATCGTGCTGCGCAGTCTCAACGAGAAGGGCCGAGCGGCGCTTGGAGACGGGATCTACTGGGGCCACTATCTTGCGATCGCAGAGGACGATCTCCTTCGCCAGGTCGTTCTGCACAGCGTGATGCTGTCGTCGGTGGCGACGCTCATCACTGTCGCATTGGCCTTCCCATCAGCCTACGTCATTTCGCGGCTGTCCCGGCGTATCTCGTCCTTGATGATGGTGATCATCCTGATGCCCTTCTGGGTTTCCATCATCGTCCGGCTTTTTGCGTTCACTACAATTCTCGGCCAACAGGGCATCGTCAACTCCGCTCTCGGATCGCTTGGTGTTGGCCCGTTCCAGCTGCTTTACAACACGTTTGCAACCGTAACAGGCATGGTCGCTTACCTGTTGCCGTACCTGGTACTGATCCTCGTTTCCGCCATGACGGCGATTGACAATTCGCTGCTGACGGCGGCCCGTACGATGGGCGCTTCCGAACGTCGCGTCTTCACGGAGATCTACTTCCCGCAGGTGCGTCCCGCACTTCTCAGCGGAACCGTCCTCACGTTCGTTCTTTCTCTCGGATTTTTTCTGACGCCGGCCATTCTGGGTGGGCCGCGCAATCTCACGATCCCCATCTTCATCCAGCAGCAGGTTCAATCCTACCAGTGGGGAGAAGCTGCCGCGATGGGAGTGGTTCTTCTCGCGGTCTCCACCGTCGGATACCTTGTCGCTCTTCGTCTCGGGGGCAAGGGCATCCTGTCGCCGGTCCAGCAGGGCTCTCGCGGGACCGCTGCCGCGGACCCCTTGCGGACGACACCCGTCACCGTCGCCTGCGTCCTCGTCCTCGTCCTCGTCCTGGTTCTTCTCGTGGCGCCGCTGATCGTCGTGATCCCGACGGCCTTCACCGAAACGACGCAGATCCGGTTTCCCCCGGTCGGCTTTAGCTGGAGGTGGTTCCACGAGGTGCTGACGACGCCGCTTTGGTACGAAGCATTCTTCAAGAGTGTACGGGTCGGTCTCATGACGGCCATCGTCTCGACCCTCTGCGGGCTTTCCCTGGCCAGGATGGGAACGCGCATCACCTCGTCTTTCTGGCGAATGGCGATCCAGGCAGTGGCTATCATGCCGTTGATCGTCCCGGTGATTCTGCTGGGCATCGGCGTTTACGACGTCCAGGGTCGCATGGGACTTCTCGGCAGCGACGTGGGACTGGTTCTCGCACATACCGTCCTCTGCTTGCCACTGACCTTCCTGGTTCTGGCCAATGGACTGTCTTCGATGGACGTTTCCGTGGAACAGGCGGCCTGGACCATGGGCGCAAGCGGCAGCAGGACATTCTGGTCGATCATCGTCCCCAGCATGGTTCCCGCCCTCGTCGGATCCTTGGTAATTTCGTTCGTGACCTCGTGGGACGAGGCCGTCCTGGCGATGTTCCAGACGGAACTCGATAAGTCGCTACCGGTCGCGATCTACTCCTTCCTGAAGAGTGGCATTACGCCGGCCGTCTCCGCGGTCGCCGCGATTGTGACGGTCCCAGTGCTGATCGCGACGGTCTTTCTCGGAATTCAGGCGATCAGTTCCAGCCGTCGTGTAACCAAGGTGTTGAAGACATGATATCCCGAAACCGCTTTCCCAGCGGCTCCGTCAATATCGTCGGCGCATACGAGTCCCCGCGACGCAAGTCACCCAACGTCCATCCGTACCAGATCCATGCGGAAGTCATCGCCGCGGCGCTTGCCGATGCTGGCCTGACGGTTGCGGACGTGGACGGATTCGCCACGGCGGCATCGTTCCCGTCGGAAGCCGGCTGGCAGCTGAACGTCGTCGAGATCGCGGAGTACGTGGGCCTCGAACCGGCATGGGTTGATGGGACCGACATCGGAGGCGCGGCGACCCTCAGTCACGTCGGTCACGCGGTGGCCGCGATTCAAGCCGGACTCTGCGAGGTCGTCGTGGTCAGCTACGCTTCCTGCGGCCGCTCCTGGCCGCTGCCGGCGACGGATTTCAATACCGGTCCGACGGGGCCGGGGCAGTACGAGGTTCCGTTCGGCATGTCCACGATCTCCGCGTATGCACTCGCGGCGACACGCTACATGCACCGCTATGGACTGCGCGCCGAACACCTCGCCGAAGTGGCGGTTCAGGCTCGGTCGAACGCGCACCGGAATCCCGACGCGATGTACCGCGATCCGATCACGGTCGACCACGTGCTGTCGTCCACCATGATCTCGACGCCGCTGCACAAGCTTGACTGCTGCGTCGTCAGCGACTCCGGTGGAGCCATCGTGATCACGTCGCGCGAGCGTGCCCGAGATACGCGCCGCGGCGGTCCGAGCGTCCTCGGGTTCGGCGAGGCCGTCAGCCACGGTCAGATGAACCAGATGGCGGAACTGACCACCACGAGCGCGGAACGTTCGGGCCGGCGTGCCTTCGAAACGGCAGGCGTCGCACCGGCCGATATCCGCGTCGCCCAGATCTACGACTCGTTCACCATCACTGTGGCTCTCAGCCTCGAAGCCCTCGGACTCGTTCCACGGGGGGAGGTGGGCGATTTTCTGGCGAGCGGTGGCATAGGGCCGTCGGGAAGACTGCGCATCAACACGGACGGGGGCGGACTCTCCTCGAACCATTCCGGCAGGCGTGGAATGTACGCCGTCATCGAGGGCGTCCGCCAGCTTCGTGGAGAAAGCCCCGGCGTGCAGTTGGAGTCTCCCGAGCTGTGCCTTGTCAATGGAACGGGAGGTTGGCTGTCCGCGACGGCTACACTCCTACTGGGAGCGACGAGATGATAGAGATGGGTTCGGTTCTTCCCGTTCGGGACGAAGTATCCACCGTCTGGTTCGAGGCGGTGGACCGGGGCGAGCTTCTGATCCAGCTAGATCCGCTCACCGGCAATCACCAGATGTACCCCCGAGCCCATGTCGTCGGCGTCCCCGACCGGGCACCGGATTGGGTCAGGGCGTCGGGACGAGCCACGCTCTATTCGTTCACGGTCGTAAAGCGTTCCGTGCATCCCCAGTTCTCGACTTTCGTCCCATTCGTCATCGGCATCGTCGAGCTCGAGGAGGGGCCACGCCTGACAAGTTGGGTCGTCGATGTTCCGGAAGACCAGCTCCGTTGCGATCTGCCGTTGAGCGTCGTCTTTCGTGAGATCCACCCTGGCCTTCGCTTGCCCTGCTTTACGAAGGCGTGAAATGGAAATGACATTCGACGAAATCGAAGTCGGGGCCGAGTACCATTCGGCAGGTCGGACCATCACCGAGACCGACATAATCAACTTCGCGGGTCTCAGCGGCGACTTCAATTCGCTCCACACCGACGACCAGTGGGTGCGAGACAACACGGACTATCCCGGCCGCATTGCACATGGGCTTCTCGTCCATGCGATCGGAGAGGGACTGCGATGCAAGTCACTCGACGAATGGAAGATACTCGCTTTCCTGGAAACCCAGCGAAGGATGCTGCTGCCCGTCCTTCCCGGCGACCGGATCTCACAGACCTACAAGGTTGCCTGGAAGAAACCGAGTTCGAAACAGCCCACACGCGGCGTCGTCGAGGTCGAGGTGACGATCGTCAATCAGCGGGGCGAGATCGTACAGACTGGCCACAACAGGTACATGATCGGAGGGTGCGAGTGATGCGTGGGATCGCCGAGAAGGTCTATATCGTCACAGGCGCCGCGCAGGGCATCGGCAAGGCCACTGCTTCCAGGCTCCATGAGGAAGGAGCGCAGGTTGTCCTCGCTGACCGGAATGTCAGCGGCGTCCACCGACTGGAGGAGGAGATCAACGGTTCTGGAGGCCGAGCATTTGCCGTCGTCCTGGATGTCGCCATACGCGAAAGCTGGTCGGCAGCCGTCGGAAAGATCATCGAACATTTCGGTCGTATCGATGGGCTGGTCAACAATGCAGGGCTGACCCGCGACCGTTCGCTCCTCAAGATGACCGATGAGGACTGGCATTCGGTGGTCGACGTGAACCTCCGCGGCGCGTGGCTCGGATGCCAATCGGTCGTTCCCCATATGACCACATCCGGAGGCTCGATCGTGAATCTATCGTCGGAGTCACGCTGGGGGGCGTTCGGTCAGTCAAACTATTCAGCGGCCAAATCCGGTCTTGTCGGTCTCACGCGGACCGTTGCACTCGAGTGTGCGCGACATGGGATCAGGTCGAATGCGGTAGCGCCCGGGGCGACATCTACGCCTATGGTTGAAGCTGTTCCTGAAGAAGTTCGGAACGGGTGGAAAAGCAGCATTCCGATGAAACGGGAGGCGGACCCCTCCGAAATCGCTTCCGTGATCGTTTTCCTTCTTTCCGACGATGCGAGCTACGTAACGGGACAGATACTCGGAGTGAACGGCGGTTCCGCAATATAGAGCGACAACTCTTTTATAAAGAATCGAATACGTGACGAATATATTAGATAGATTAATGAGTTACAGTATTATTTGGAAGACGTGTATGGCACGGCAGACATTACACGAATAAGGAGTAGTGAAATGAAGTTGACCCTATGCTTTGCGATTGCTTCGTGTGTGACGATATCGGGAGGATCGGTGTCTACAAATCAGGACGATCCGTTGAAGGTGGAAACGGCGCAAGGTTCCGTGATCGGAGTTAGTAAAGGGGTATATTCCGAATACCTCGGTATTCCATATGCAAAGCCGCCAGTCGGCGACCTACGTTGGACTGCACCTGTCGCGCCGGAAAAACACTCTGCACAGCTCTACGCTGATCGCTTCTCGTCAAAATGCGTACAGCTCGAGGGCAAGAAGGTTATCGGTTCCGAGGACTGCCTCTACCTGAACGTCTATCGCCCCGACCAAGCCGCCACTAAGAAGCTGCCTGTTCTTTTCTTCATTCACGGAGGCGGGCTGCTCACTGGCTCGGCGCAGATGGCGGACGGCGCTGCGCTGGCATCGGAAAACAACGTCATCCTCGTGACTATCAACTATCGGCTGAATGGGTTCGGATTCTTCGCGCATCCCGGGCTCAGTAACGCGGGCGGCGGCGGCTCGGGAAACTACGGTCTTCTGGACCAGCAGATGGCCATGAAATGGGTACAGGATAACATCGCGAACTTCGGAGGTGATCCCGCAAATGTCACGATATTTGGATATTCTTCCGGCGGCATATCTGTGTTCGCGCACCTTGCTTCACCTTCATCCAAGGGGTTGTTCCAGAAAGCGGTGGCACTGAGCGGCGCCTGGTACCCGAGGGGCCGTACACTAGCGCAGGCGGAGCAATCCGGCATTGCCGATGCGAAAACGTGGGGATGTGTCGGCGACGCCGCGAAGCAGCTGGGCTGTGTTCGAGAGCAATCGATCGACAGGGTCGTCGTCGCGACTACGCCGCCGGGCGAGTTCGAATTCGTACCACTGATCGACAACGTCGTGCTGACGGAAAGCCTCGAGGACGCGTTGCAAAGCGGGCGGTACAATCGAGTGCCGTTCATCACCGGCACGACGCAGAACGAGCAAAGCAGGTACATGTTCGGCAGCGAGCCAAAAACTGCGGAAAATTTCGCGGAGTCGGCCGCAGCATTCAATTCTGCGATGTCGGACCAGCCGGTCACCGCGGCTGCCATTGCTGCGGAATACCCTCTCTCGGACTACGTAAATCCGACACAGGCCTACGCTGCGACTGGCACTGATTTCACGATCGCTTGCCAGCAGCTGAAGCTCGCCGACAGCATGGTGAAACATGATCCGCGGGTATGGGTCTTCCAGTTTGCATCGAAGATCAATCCGCCGCCGCCATTCGAGGTTCCGGCCTGGTACGGTGACATCGGCAACTATCATGCTGTCGATCACGACTACTGGTTCAGCAATTTCTCGTCGCCGGTTTCCGCGAACATCCTCGACCTTTCCGCCAAGATGCGTGCCTATCTCACAAGCTTCGCGGCCGACGGCGATCCCAACGACGGCAAACTCCCTTTATGGAAACCTCTTCCGGAGTCGTCGCAGTCAGTCATGAATTTTGCCACCCCGCTCGACCCGAACTGGAACGCACGCAAAGAGCATCACTGCGAATTCTGGAACGGATACAATCTCAACCTGTGATTGGCGCAATCGCGAGTTTATTCGAAGCGGAGAGTTGAAAGCATCGGGCAACCGATCGCATGTTTCCGGATGTCGCCATCGTCCCTTCCATCAAGTGTCTTCGTGATCTCTGTTCTGTGGGCAGTCGAAGACGCTGACTTTGTCGTGGCTATTGCCTGGCCCTATCGTTTCAGCGAGCTAAAGAGAGCTGACCGAGGCTTTCAATTGAGTTAAGTAGCAATTTTCAAATGTGAAATTGACGATTGCATAATATAGCTTATGGAACCTGATATCTTTTCTCTGACCGGCTCGCCTGTCGTAACACCATACACGATCCAGCTCATTTCGGCGAGACGTCAGCAGGCGCCTTTGGATTTCGGCTCGACGGACGTTCATAAGACGGCTCATGTGCCGTTTACGGGTTCCTTTCCGCCTCTTTCCGATGAAACCGGTTCTCACCGACACAGGCGCTCATGTCCCTGCGCCGGAAGTAGATCGCCCGCCCGCAGCGAAGCGGCGGATTGCCTGCCGTGAAGACGATCTGCTCGTCGGCGCGCATCTGCATGACCTCGTGCGGCAGGATCAGCGGACGGCGCGACAGCTGCTTCGAACGCGTCCGCGACGAGCCGCCCATCTTGGAGCTTCGGCTGATCTGGTCGACCTCGATCGTGGTGTCACCGCATCGCTTCGAGATGTAGTCGGCGGTCTCGGGATCGTTGATCGCAGCGAACGACATCCAGGAGACGGATTCAAACCATTTCGAGCTGGCGTCGCGGCCGCCATAAGCCTCGCGCATCTGGCCGATCGACTGGAAGAGCATCACCAGCGTGATGCCGTATTTGCGCCCGGCGTCTCGTGCGGTCTCGAGGATGCGGAGATAGCCAAGACGGGCGACCTCGTCGAGGAGGAAGAGGGTGCGATCGCGCACCGCACCGTTGCGGTTGTAGATCGCGTTGAGGAAGGAGCCGATGATGACGCGTGCGAGCCCCGGATGGTTCTCCAGCGTTTTCAGGTCGAGATTGATGAATACGTCGATGCCGCCCGTCGCTAACTCCTCGGTGGTGAAGCTGGAGCCGGAGACGATGGCTGCATAGTTGGCATAGCTCAGCCAGTGAGTCTCCTTCACGGCATTGGCGTAGACCCCGGAAAAAGTCTCGGGCGTCATCGCGATGAACGGCGCGACATTCTCTTTCACGAAGTCGGATTCAGAGCTGTCGTAGATCGCTTGGAGACGGCCGCGAAGTTTTGGCTCCGGCTCGGCGAGGTTCGCGCGGACCTGCCGCAGGTGCTGGTGCTCCGGCTCGGTGTGCCCGGAGAGACACACGTCGGCGATGAGCGCCGTCAGAAGCTGCAAGGCGGAGGCGCGGAAGAAGTCGTCATGGGCAGAGCCAGCCCTCGGCATGTCGGTGATGATCCAGGAGGCGACGCTCGCGATATCCTCTTCCTTGGTGCCGCCATGACGCCCGATCCAATCGAGCGCGTTGAAACCGATCTCGGGCGACTTGGGATCGAGGACGAAGACGCCGCGGCCCGCGGCGCGGCGATGCGCCGAGACCATTGGCGCTACTTCGTTCGAGGGATCGAGCGCGACGAGGGCCGATCCCCATTTGAGCGCGGTCGGGATCGTGACGGAGGTCGTCTTAAAGCCACCGGAGCCGGCGAAGACGATGCCGTGGGTCGAGCCGAAAGCGCCGTCGAAGCAGAGGAGGGAAGCGCGTCCGCCACCGCCCCATGTGTCGCGATCGTCCGCACGAAACGATCGGTTCGCCACGCTGTCCTTGTCGACGCGGGACCGCTCACCGACGACGATGCCGCCCGCGTCGGGCAAGAGCCGACCCGCATCCGTCATGCTCATCCAGTCGGATTCGCCATGGACCGCGCGTTTGCCGCGAAGACGCCGCGGTCGCGGCTCGGCGAAGGCTGCATTGCCCTTGAGGGCGACGCGCAGTGCAAACACCCCGCAGAGAAGCGCGACCGCGCCGCCGCCCACCGTCGCGGGATCGACATAGCCGATGATCTGTTCTCCTGCCGGCAGTCGATCGGTGAAGGCGTGAACCCGTGCGGCTTCGCGCATCGTGGCGAGGACGACGATGGCGCTGGACCCGAGGAAAGCTCCCCATCCTGCTGCGCGGATCGCAACAGACCCGGCACAGGCAAAAAGGAAGACGAACCCGATAGCTCCGCCGGCGATGTAGGGCAAGGCGATGCCGATCTGCCCGAAAGTTCGCTGAGCCGTCGTCGTCGATCCGAAGGCGGCTAGAGTGCTTTCCATCCCGGTGAAGCCGACGCAGGCCCCGACCATCATCACCGGCGGTGCGACCAGCAGCGCGAGCCTACTCGGCTTCATCGCCGAACACCTTTGCGCCGATTGCCGTCAGACGATCACGTTCCTCGCCATTCCCCTTCAGCCGCCCAGCGGCGTCGATCAGGAGTCCGAGGAGCAGCGCACGCTTTTCGTAGCGCAGACCCGCCTTCACAATGAGACCGCCGAGCTGGATTTTCTCGCGGGTGTCCTTCTTCCGGTCGTCGCTCTGGCTCGATCGGTGCATTCGCTCAAGCCTCAGCAATTGGGCCCGGAGGCGGGCCAGACGGGACCGTCGCGGTGGCTGACGGCTTGGCAGTCTTTCCATTTCCACCCTGTTGATTTCCACCCGGAACTGACCCGGGACAGCGCCTGATTTCCACTGAGATTTGACCCATGTGACCTTTCCCCGAGCGCGGCGAGCGAGGGGACAATGGAGTGATCTACATGGGACTTTTGAACGTCATCCGCCGCTTGGCTTTGCGAGAGAAGCTACCGATCCGAGAGATAGCCAGGCGGACCGGGCTCTCGCGGAACACCATCAAGAAGTATCTGAAGGCCGGCACGATCGAGCCGAAGTTCTCGGTGCCGGAGCGGCCGAGCAAGCTCGACCCGTTCTCCGACAAGCTTGCAGCCTGGCTGAAGGCCGAAGCATCAAAGTCACGTAAGCAGCGCCGGCCTTTGACGCACTTGCATGCAGATCTCGTCGCTCTCGGGTTCACCGGTTCCTACAACCGTGTGGCCGCGTTCGCCCGCGAATGGCTTGCGGAGCGGCAGCGCGAGCAGCAAACGACAGGGCGCGGCATCTTCGTTCCCCTGTCTTTCCGCCCCGGCGAAGCCTTCCAGTTCGACTGGAGCGAGGACCATGCGGTGATCGGCGGCGACCGCACCAGGCTTCAGGTCGCGCATATCAAGCTGGCGCACAGCCGAGTGTTCCTCGTCCGTGCCTATCTGCTCCAGACCCACGAGATGCTGTTTGACGCTCATTGGCACGCCTTCCGCGTCTTCGGCGGCGTGCCTGAGCGCGGCATCTACGACAACATGAGAACGGCGGTAGACCGCGTCGGACGCGGCAAGGAACGCCAGATCAACCTGCGTTTCCTCGCCATGACAAACCACTATGTCTTCAAGCCGGAGTTCTGCAATCCGGCCTCTGGTTGGGAGAAAGGGCAAGTCGAGAAGAACGTGCAGGATGCGCGGCCGCGTCTGTGGCAGCCGATGCCGAACTTTCCCGATCTCGCCACGCTGAATGCCTGGCTCGAGCAGCGTTGTCTGGAGCTCTGGCGGGAGATCCCACATGGCCGTCTTGCCGGGACCGTCGCCGATGTCTGGGCCGAAGAGCAGCCCACCTTGATGTCGCTACCGCCTGCCTTCGACGGGTTCGTCGAGCAGAGCAAGCGCGTCTCGCCTACTTGCCTGATCAGCTTCGAACGCAACCGCTACAGCGTGCCGGCTTCTTTTGCGAACAGGCCCGTCAGCCTCCGTGTCTACCCGGATCGTCTGGTCATTGCGGCCGAGGGGCAAATCTTGTGCGAGCATGAACGGCGGATCGAGCGATCGCATCATCTGCCGCCGCGAACGATCTACGACTGGCATCATTATCTGGCGGTGATCCAGCGCAAGCCCGGCGCGCTGCGCAACGGTGCTCCTTTCGCTGAACTGCCGTCAGGCTTCCGGCGATTGCAGGATCAGATGTTGCGACGGCCCGGTGGCGATCGCGAGATGGTCGATATCCTTGCCCTGGTCCTGCACCATGATGAGCAGGCGGTGCTGGCCGCAGTGGAGCTGGCACTGTCAGAGGGGGTCGCCACCAAGACCCACGTGCTCAACATCCTGCACCGTCTGATCGACGGAAAGACGATCGACGGCCCGGCCATCGACACGCCGCAAACGCTGCTGCTGCGCCGAGAGCCCAAGGCCAATGTCGAGCGCTACGACGATTTGCGCGCCCGCAGGAGTGGAGGCCGCCATGCGTCATGATCCCGCCAGCGGCGCCGTCGTCATCATGCTGCGCAGCCTCAAGATGTATGGCATGGCCCAGGCCGTCACCGACCTGATTGAGCAAGGCGCGCCTGCCTTCGAAGCCGCCGTGCCGATCCTGACGCAGCTCCTCAAGGCCGAGATGGCGGAACGCGAGGTGCGCTCGATCGCCTATCACATGAAGGCAGCACGCTTCCCGGCCTACAAGGATCTGGCGGGCTTCGACTTCTCAGCCAGCGAGATCAACGAGGCCACGGTGCGCCAGCTCCATCGCTGCGAGTTCATCGAAGGAATGGAGAATGTCGTGCTGATCGGCGGGCCGGGCACGGGCAAAACCCATGTCGCGACCGCCCTTGGCGTTCAGGCCGTCGAGCATTATCGCCGGAAAGTTCGGTTCTTCTCGACCATCGAACTCGTCAACATGCTCGAACAGGAGAAAGCCAAGGGCAAAGCCGGCCAACTGGCCGAGACCCTCGTCCGTCTCGATCTCGTGATCCTGGACGAGCTTGGATACCTGCCATTCAGTGCCTCAGGCGGTGCGCTGCTCTTCCACCTGCTGAGCAAGCTCTACGAGCGCACCAGCGTCGTCATCACGACCAATCTGAGCTTCAGCGAATGGGCCACCGTCTTCGGCGATGCCAAGATGACCACCGCGCTGCTCGATCGCCTCACACATCGTTGCCACATCCTGGAGACTGGAAATGACAGCTTCCGCTTCAGAGCCAGCACCGACGCCGCCTGGACTTGCCCCCTTTTAGTGGAGAGCGTTTTGATTACGCGGCGGCCAGTCGTTCGAACTGGACGGGGCTGATGAAGTCGAGCGCGGAATGGCGCCGGACGGGGTTGTAGAAGCTGTCGATGTAGCGGCCGATGGCCGCCTTCGCCTCGGTCCTGGTCTGGAAGACGGTGCGCCAGACCAGCTCGGATTTCAACGTCTTGAAGAAGGTCTCGACCATCGCATTATCATAGCAGTTGCCCTTGCCGGACATCGAGATCAGCACGTCGTACCTGCGTAGCTCGGCCTGATAGTCGATCGAGCAATATTGGCTGCCGCGGTCAGAATGATGGATCAGGCCGGTTTTCGGGCGGCGCAGGACGAGGGCCTTGCGGAGCGCCTCGAGAGCCAACTCCTTGTGTAGACGATCGCTGACGGCCCAGCCGACGACGCGCCGGGCGAACAGGTCGATGACGACGGCGAGATACAGCCAGCCCTCTCGCGTCCAAACATAGGAGATGTCGGCTCCCCACTTCTCGTCCCGGCGTTCGGTCGCGAAGTCCTGATCAAGGAGGTTCGGCGCGATCGGGAAGGCGTGCAGGCTGTCCGTCGTTCGCTTGAACCGCCGCTTCTGCCGGGCCTTGAGGCCGTTCTCGCGCATCAGGCGCGCTGTCCGACGGCGCCCGATAGCGATCCCCTCGGCCTGGAGTTCATGCCGCATGCGAGGACTCCCATAGGTGCCGTTCGACAACCGAAACGCCGAGCGGACATGCGCCAGAAGCACCATGTCGCGCTGCTGCCGGCGGCAGGCCGGTCGATCCTTCCATGCAAAATAGCCGCTCGAGCTGACGCCGAGGACCTTGCAGAGACGCTGGACGGGGAATTCTTCTTTCGCCGCATCGATGAGTTCGAACCTCACCGACTTCCCTCCCGGGCGAAAAAAGCCATCGCCTTCTTCAGGATGCCACGCTCCTGACGAAGGATCTCATTCTCCCGCCGCAGCCGCTTCATCTCCGCAGCCATGTCCTCGACGCGGTCGGGAGGCGGGCTTTCTATCAAGGCGTCGCGCCGCTTGTCGATCCAGCGCCGCAGTGTCGATAGCCCAACGCCAAGGTCCTCCGCGATCTCGCGCTGCGTCCGGCCGCTCGTCTCAACCAGACGGACGGCTTCCTCCTCGAATTCCTTCGTAAATCGTCGCTGTGTCTTCGCCATGGAGTTCCTCATGCCTCATTGAGAACTCTCCACTTTTCCGGGGCAAGTCCAGCCACCCGCAAGAGGAAGGAAAGCGCACATGCCTTGACCCACACATGACCCACTCAGCATAACTCAGAGCCGGGTCAATTCTCGATGGAAAACCCGGGTCAGTTCCGGGTGGAAATCAACAGACAGCCGCTCGATCGTTCCGACCTTCGCCGCACCGATGCCGAGGGCAGGCAGCTTGTCGCCTTTCCGAGCGGCGCCGTTCCTGCCGGCCACCTGTTCCTTCACTCGGCATTTGGAGGCTCGTATGACTCCCGCTACTTCGGGCCGATCCCGACCGACGGTCTCCGCGGCCTCGCTCGGCCGATCCTCACAATGGTTCGCTGAGTTGCTGCGGTCCGTATCCCTTGTCATCGGTGCGTCGCTTGTTGGCGCGATCGCCTGGAGTGGAAATCCGCTGACGCTTCCGCTGGCGTTGTTGTTCCCAGCGCTGTGGGCGTTCGCACCGTCGCGGACCTGCGCTGCTGCGGTTTCGATGGCCTATTTCCTCGCGGCATCGCGGGGTCTGCCGCAAGGCGTCGCAAATTTCTACGGCACGCAATTCGGCCTCGGCTTGGCGCTCTGGCTCGCCGCATCCCTGACCTTTGTCGCTGTCCACACCGCGCTCTGGACGAAACGGCCGGGATGTGGGCGGCCACACCGCTATGCGCTGGCGGCCATCCTGATGAGCGTCCCGCCCTTCGGCATTGTCGGCTGGGCCCATCCGATCACGGCGGCCGGGATGGTGTTTCCTGGCTCGGGTTGGGGCGGCCTCGCAGCCACCGCGATCCTAATGCTTGTCATGACGACGAGACGCTGGCCAGTCGCTGCCATGATCATCGCAGGCTTGGCTGTCTGGTCGGACGTGAATTGGACGAAGTCGGACGCGCCGAATGGGTGGATCGGCCTCGATACCCACTTAGGAAATACTGCGGCGGACACCGCCGGTTACGCCAGGCAAGTCGAGACGATCCGCCTCGCGAAGGCAGCGGCCACGGGCAACGCCAGCGTTGTCGTCCTGCCCGAGAGCGCCGCGGGCCTTTGGACATCGACGGTCGAAAACCTTTGGAAAGAAGCATTCGCAGGAAACGAACTCACAGTTATTGCCGGAGCCGCCATCGTCGATCCTGCCGGCTACGATAACGTCATGCTGACGATCACGGCCAGTCGCGCCGACATCCTCTATCGCGAGCGAATGCCGGTGCCGGTCTCGATGTGGCAGCCTTGGCGCAGATGGATGGGAAAAGCGGGCGGAGCGCGAGCCCATGTGTTCGCCAACCCGATTGCATCGATCGGGCGTCGTCGCGTCGCGCCGCTCATCTGCTACGAGCAACTGCTTGTCTGGCCGTTCCTCCAGTCGATGCTCCACGCGCCGGACGTCATCGTCGCGACCGGCAACGGCTGGTGGACCTCGGGCACGTCCATTGCCGAAATCCAGCGGGCGAACACGCAGGCCTTTGCGCGGCTGTTCGATTTGCCCTTGGTAATGGCGTTCAACCGCTGAAGGACATCATCATGATCGACGCGGCCCTCATCCACGAATGCTCCGATTCCGCGCTGCCGCCTGCGATCGTGGAAAAATTTGTCGCAGCGGCCGGTTCTCTCGACCCGCTGGCCATCTCTGTCCGGGCCGGCAATCGAGTGATCCTCGTGCCCGCGCCGAAGACCGCGGCCGAGGCGTTGGATCTTGTCCGGCACTATGTCGGATATGCCGTCGTGCGCGTCGGGGTCACGCAATATCCCGCCGGCTTCGGCATCTCGGAGGCATCGGAGGTCTCGCCGGATCTCGTCGATGCCTGCGCCAATGTCCGCCTCGGGACGGCGCTGTTCGGCAAGGTCTACCGGATCGTCGAAATGAGATCGGAAGCATCGCCCGAAACGGTGTTCGAGCATGCCGCTGTTGCTTGGCGGACCGGCTCCTATCGAGGCAAGGCGGTGTTTACTGGAACCGACCCGGTAGAACCTGACGGTAAATCCGAGAACGATGATGCCCACGCGAGCACCGCGCCAGAAGATCAACCCTTGCCTCACGATCGAGAACGCGACCTCAAGGCTGTCGGCGAAGTGCTCCTTGACGGAGACGATGCAAACAGCGCGGGTATCCGCATCAACCTCTCGGGAATTGGCGTCGGCGAATGACGCGTGGCCGGATCAGGTCACCAGGTTCGGCGATCTACTGTATGGATCACTCCTCTGAATCACGCTGCCGCGCTGACATCGAACTCGAAATGAATCCGATCGTAGGGAACCGTGATGCCGCCGTCTGATCTGTCGATGACGCCGGCATTGAGAAGCGTCGTGACATCCCGGTGGACGGCCTGGATGTCGCGTCCGATCCGGCGGGCGACCTCGCGGATGGCCATCGGCTCCTGTCCCGCCAAGGCCCTGACGATGGCAAGACGAGCGGGCGCCAGCACCCGGTGCATGTCGTCATAGCTGGCAAAATTCAGAGTCGGCGTCGCCGCAATCGGATCGCCCTTCAGGGCATCCGCGCCGGCTTTGACGAACCGCGCCTTGGCATCTGCCATTCCGCCGATCCTGACCATCAATGTCCTCATCGCATAATCCTCTCGATATCCGCCTCGAACGCTTCGAACAGCCCTTCCAGCGTGGTGAAGCAAAACGCCTCTTCCCGCCCATCGATATGACGATGATCGCCCTTGCCGCGCTCGTTGTCGTATCGCAGGACACAATCGCCACTGACGATGAGCGCCAACCGATACTTGAACGGATGAGAACTCCCTGGCACGGGAACCGGCAAATGCCACAACACGACCTCGAAGAAGGCATTCTCGCTGAGAACGGTTCGGGATTTCTCAATGAGCAACGCCTTCATGTTGTTATCAATAACAGCGGATTGCCTGTTGTCAATGATAACAACGCATCGAGGTGGAGCCGTCGCCAACTATTCAAATGAGCTGCTTCTGCAAAGCGATCCGGACGGCATGCTGAAGATTGCAAGCGCCGAGTTTGTAACGAGCGGCGTTTAGATGAAACTGCACCGTCCGCGGGCTGAGGCCGAGAATATCGGCAATGACGTTCATTGGTTTGCCATGCGAGGACCAGCTGAGGCACGTCGCTTCCTGCGGTGAGAGCGCAATCTCGGGCGTTACCAACGCCGAGGCGGCAATGAGATTGAGATGGATGTGAACATAGGCAACCGAAAGCGCGGCCTGGATTGGGTCTTGAAGCGCGTCGATGTCCGCGCGCGTTTCGTTCGAGGCGAGCGTCAGCATCGCCGTGCGGCCGAAACTCGTGCGGATTGGTATCGACAGTCCAGATCGAATTCCGAACTTGATCGATTCTTTATAAAAGTGCCGGATCTCGGCCGGTTCTCTCCGTGCCGTCCCATCTTCAGCTGACCAAGCAAAGCACCGTCGCGATCGCTTGGCGGTTGTCACGACGGGATCGATTCTGACATAGGCGTTCTGCAGATATTGGGTCTGCCATTCGGCCGGGTAGTCGGTCAGCGCCGAGGTTTCCGTCGAATTGACATGGAGGTACGAATATCGCTCGAAACCACAAAGCGTGCAAAAACTCTTGAGGGCGTTGCGGACGGCGCGCTCTTCGCGCGCGTTGTCGATGGCATCGATCAAGGCCTGAAACTTTTCGTCCAACGTGGTTTCTCCGGCATTCTTGGCAGTACACCGCATGGGGGCGGCAGATCACGTTTCTCCTCGGAGGCCCTCTCACGTTGTAAAGGCGTCCCCGGAATCAGGACGGGCGACGTAAACGATGGCGCACGTTCCTGCAACCCAAGATAAATGGAAGAACTCTAACGTGCCAACGTTGGGGCGTGGAGGAGGCCACCGCGTTTGCCGTCTTAGAGCCCGATCCGAAAGTTGTTGAGCAATACCAGTATGTTGTGATTCAGGCCGTCTTTGCGAGGAGATGGAGTGAACGATGGCATGGTCTGGTATTGCCCGGCGCGAGCATAGCCGGGAGGGGTTGCGGTATCCAAGCGATATGACGGATCGGGAGTGGATGGTGACGGCTCCGTTTATCCCAGCCGCGAAACGCGGAGGGCGGCGCCGCTCGGCGGACATGCGCGAAGTTGTGAACGCCTTGCTCTACATCGCATCGAGCGGATGTGCATGGCGGCTGTTGCCCAAATGCTTTCCGCCGGTTTCGACGGTGCGGCGCTATTTTTACGCGTGGCGCGATGCCGGTCTGTTCGATGCGATCAACATGGCGCTGGTCATGAGCCTGCGCGAAATCGAAGGACGCGAAGCCTCGCCCAGTGCCGGTGTCATCGATAGCCAGTCGGTCAAAACCACGGAAAGCGGCGGGATTTGCGGCTATGACGCCGGCAAGAAGATCAAGGGCCGCAAGCGCCATATCCTCACCGACACCTGCGGCTTCCTGGTCATGATTCTCGTGCATGCCGCCGATATTCAAGACCGGGACGGCGCCGTCGATGTGCTCAAGGCGATACGCCGGCGTTTCCCGTGGCTGCGCCATGTCTTCGCCGATGGCGGTTACGCCGGGCAGAAACTGCGCGACGCGATCGCCCGCCATGGCGACTGGACCATCGAGATCATCAAGCGATCAGATGTCGCCAAAGGCTTCGAGATCCTGCCTCGACGGTGGGTCGTCGAGCGCACTTTCGCGTGGCTCGGACGATGCCGCCGCCTCGCAAAAGACTGGGAAACTTCCGTCTCCTCTTCAACCGCATGGGCGCTGATCGCCTCCATCCGCATGCTTACCCGGCGAACCGCAAGATATTGCTACGCTTGAGAAACTTCTGAATCGGGCTCTTAGAGCCTATTCTCTGTACGCGCTTGGAAAAACGATGTCCTGATCAACGAGGACGTTGAACCGATAGCCTGGCCGTATTTCCAGCGTCGGCTGAACATCGAGGTTCTTGGAGATGATCCGCTCCGCAACCCGCCCGAACGTTTCGGCAAAATTCCGCCGCGCCGCATCCGAAGAAGTGTCCTGCGTTGCCAGTGTCGAGCTTTCGGGCACGGCCATGTCGATGCCCGCGCCGATGACGGCGAGAAGCGCAGCCGAGCCGAAGGTCTTGAAGTAGTGGTTGTCGACCTTGTCGCTGAAGCCACTATCACCCGCGGCATCCGTCCCGGCCATGCCGCCGAGCTGCAGCGTCGAGCCGTTGGGGAAAATGATGTCGGTCCAGACGATAAGGACACGGCTCTGACCGAAGACGACCTTGGAATCGTAGCGGCCGAATAATTTCGTTCCTTGCGGCACAAGCAGCCGGTGGCCGGTCGCGCTGTCGAAGACGTTCTGGCTGACCTGCGCGGTGATGCGGCCCGGCAAGTCGGAGTTGATTCCAGTGACGAGGGTTGCTGGAATAACCGAGCCGCGCTTCAGCTCGAAGGGCGAGACCTGCTGTACGACGCCGTTCGGCAAGTAGCCGAGGTCCTTGAGATCCTGATTCAGGAAGTCCTCTTTCGCCGCTTGCTTGTTCTGGTCGGCGGTCTGCCCGCCAAGGCCGGCCCTCAAGGCTGCCGAATAGAGGTCGGTGGCGCCTCCTTGCCTTTCGCCAACAGAGCCGGCACCTGCGCCCTCCCCTGTGTCCGGCGACGTTGAGCCGACATCGACGCCGAGCGGTGAATCGTAGGCTGCTGCGTTCGCCTGAAGCCGAGCCATTTGCTGGCGGTGCCGCTCCCGCAGAAGCTGCTCGCGCTGCTCACGATCGAGACGTGCCCGCCAGACAGCCTCCGGCTCGAGATCCGATGCCGACGAATTTGCGGCCGCCGGCGGCGGCTGATCTCGTGCGGAAGGCGGCGACTGCGGAAGCGGCTCGTTTGTCGTCACTGCAGGGGGCGCCGGCTGAAACGTCTGGGCTTCCGCCGGATCGCCGATGATGCCGTCGCCGATGCCGCGTTTGAGCTGATCCGCATAGGTCGAGGCGGGATTGCCGCCCGAGCCGGCGCCCATTCCAGGATCGCCCTGGAAATACAGCTCTCGCGAGCTCAGCCCATAGATGATCACCGCGAAAAACAGCACCACGAGAACGATCGCGATGATGATCGGCAGCCGGTTCAGGCGACGGATCTTCGGAGACGAGTTGTCGTTCTGACCGCCGAGCTTCAGCGATTGAGCCATATCCCCTGCCCTTCCTCAGCCGCGCCGCATGACCGAGAGCGGGCTTGTCGGCGCCGCCCCCGTCGCGGTCGCCGTGTACGCCCGCCCGAGATCGACTTGCGGCGTGGACAGACGCGCGAGGACCTGGCCCTCATGGGCGTCGATGACGTAGGCGAGCGCGATCGTTTTTTCGGCATCGGTCTTCTGGTCGGTCACCACGGCATAGCCCCAGCCCTTGAGCGACGCCTCGAGCGCTTGGCCGAAGGGCGAGCCGTCTGGCTTCAGGACGATGGTCGCGGTTCCTGGCCCGGCCTGTTCTGCAAACCGGCTGACCATGTCGCCGGCGATGGCGCTTGCGGCGGGCGCGGAGAGCTCGGTCGGTGCCGAGCTCGCAATGACGCCGCCGGTCCCGACGCTCTGGCAGGCACTGAGCGAAATGGCGAGGCCAGCCGCGAACACAAAACGAAGCATCGGAGAGATTTTTCGCATCACCCTCCCCTCCGAATGGTGATCTTTTCCTGTTTCCAGCCGACGCCGGAAACGAGCACGGCCCGGTCGACGTGATAGTCGACGACCATCATGTTCTCCTTCATGCGGTAATTCACGATGCGGTTCTCGCCGCCGGAGACGACGAAGAGCACCGGCGCGTCCTCGCCCGACAGCGAGGACGGAAACTGGATGTAGGTCTTTGTCCCGTCGGAATAGACGCGGGTCGGCTTCCACCGGGCACGGCCGCTCAGACGATAGGAGAAGTTCAACCGTTCGGCGGGGACGCCGGCGCCGGGGATCGTGCTCGCTTCGATGCGTGCGTTGACGTCGGCAAGCTTGGCCGACACATCTTCCGGATATTCGAAGCCGGCCCGTGCCATGTACTCGCTGGCATGGGACTTCAGCTGGATGTGGTAGGTGCGGCGTGAGGTCGTCACGACCATCGATGTCACTAGGTCGGGCTCCGATGGCTTGACGATAAGGTGGATCGCCTGCCCGCCGACCGCGCCCGACGTCGCTGGCTCGACCTTCCAGCGAACGGTGTCGCCGACGAGCACGTCGCGAACGACCTCGCCGGCCTGAAGCTCGATGTCGCAGACCTGCAACGGCGAGCAGACGATGGACGGCTGGACCTCGCCATAGAGAAAGATCACCTTGCCGTCCGGCCCTTTAGTGACGAGACCTCGGCCGCCTCGCCACTGTCCGGAAAGACCTGTCCCCTTGGCCTCGTTGGCTGTCATGCCTTGCGAGTGCGCGACAGAGGGAAGGAGCAAGGTCGCGCCACCGAGTATAACGGCGACGGCCGCCGACACGGACGCCGCCCGAGACGGAGCAAAAATCTGGTTCATGGGAAAAGGCGCGCCTTTCAAAGCTGGGCGGTCCAGTCGAAATCCCTGAGATAGAGACCGATCGGGTTGAGACGGATGACGCCCTCGTCCTGAGGCGGGGTCAGAGTGACGGTGGCAATGCCGCGAAACCTTCGCACCGCTGTCTCCTTGCCCTTTCGGTCACGCTCGAATTCGGTCCAGTCGATCTGGTAGGACTGGTTGGAGAGGGCGACGATATTGTTGACCTCGATGGCGATCGTCGCCGTCTTGGCCCTCTCGAACGGGGAGTTGCCGCGGAACCAGGCGTTGACCTTCTCGGTCGCGGGATCCGATGTCCTGAGCAGCGCGTAGGTTCGGTCGATGTATTGCTTCTGGACGACGGTATCGGGCGTCACCGAGCGGAAATTGCTAACGAAGCCGCCGAGCGTCGCGCGCACGACCCGAGGATCGGCATATTCGATCTGCTGCGGCGTCCCGGCACTGACGGCGGTCCCAAGCTTGTCGACCTCGACGATGTAGGGAACGAGCTTGACCTGTGTGGACTGCAAGAGCGCGTAAGAGAAGCCGATAACTGCCATGGCCATCGAGGTGATGCCGACGACACGCCAGGCGCTCGCCGCCCGGATATAGCTGCCATATCGCTCGTTCCATTCCTGACGAGCGGCGAGGTAAGGGTTCTCGGGTGCGTCGCGCGATACCATTCCAGCCTCGGCCTCCATGTTATTTGCCGCGTCCGGAGGAAGGGCTTGCGCCCCCTCCAGACGACGATGCGGATTGTTTCTGCCGGCTCTGGTCGAGCTTGGCGTTGGCAAGGCCGAGCGTGGAGGAGCCATAGGCGCCCGGCATGCCTATCGCCTTGTCCTTGGCGGCAGAGGCGAGTGCGCCGGAGGCCGAGCCGACGCCTGCGGTCATGCCTTTCAGCGCCGCCGCCCCCATCGACGACCCATCGCTTCGAGCATTCGAGAAGGCCCCTGCCCCGGCTTTCGCGCCGCCCGCAGCTAAGCTCGCGGCGCCGGCGGCGAAGGAGGCGGCCTGCGCGCCGTGTCGGATGACCTCCATGCCGCCGGTTACCGAAACGCCTTGCACGACACCCTGGACGATGTTCGGCACGTACATCGAGATGATGAAGACGACGACGGAGATGCCGCCGATCGCGAGCGAGGTGATAAACTGGTCCGACGTCGCGGTCGGAGCTTCGGAAAGGCCAAGGAGAGCCTCGGAGCCGATACGGGCGATCATGACGAGCGCCATCAGCTTCATGCCGACGGAGAAGGCATAGACGAGATAGCGGATCGCAAAGTCCTTGGTGAAGGATGAGCCGCCGAGGCCGAGCATGATCATGCCGGCGAGCAGACCGACATACATCTCGACCATCACCGAGACGAAGATTGCCGCGACCAGCGAGAAGCAGATGACGACCACGACCATCGCGAAGACCGCGGCGATCGCCAGCGAATTGTCCTCGAACAGCCCGAATTGCGCCTGCTCCGACATCTTGGAGGCGACTCTGATGCCGGCGTCGAAAATGTTGGCCGGCGATGCGGACCCGCCCCCTGCCCCGATCTGAAACAGGCTGTCGACGACGGACTTTGCGAAATCGGGGCCTTGCTCGAGTACGAACGCGAAGAAGCCGATGAACATGATCCGCCGCACCAATTCGGCGAACCAGCTGTCGAGGGAAGCTGCTTGGATCGCGAGCCAAACGGCGGCGATGCCGACTTCGATGCCGGCCAGAATCCAGAACAGCGAGCGCGCCGCTTGCAACACCGTCGTTTCCCAGCCGCGCGCGGCCGTGACCACTTGGTTTTCGAGGTTGGTCAGGACCTCGCCCTGTTGGGCGACGGCGGGAAACGACGCGAGCAGCACTATCGCTGTCGCAAGCCAGCAGATCTGAAGCTTCTTGAGCTGCCCAAATTTTGTCAGTTCCATCGGGGCTTCATCTCCTGCCCGCCTCGGACGGACCGCTCCGGGTCTCCGCCGAAGAAGTCGCGAGCCTGCTGACGCTGCTTTTCGACTGGCGCTGAAACGTTGAGCCAAAAGGCGAAGGCTGTGATCACGGTGGTCGCTGCAATAATCGCCAGGACGAGAACGTGCCGGCTCACCAGCGTGGCTCCATCATCTGGCCACCGCGGACGCTCGGAAGCGGGGCGTTGAAAAACTTCTCTCGCCGCGCCTGCGCCAGGTCCTTGTCGGCCTGCTCCGACTGGTACCAGGTCCCCATCATGGTCATCTGCTGGGAGACGAGCCCGCGCAGTTTCTGCATCTGGGCGACCTGCTGGGCGGCAATCTGATGCCCGACCTGTAGTGCTTTCATCTGCCCATCCGAGGATTGCGACATCGAGCGGAGCTGGCCCATCGTCGATTCCTCCGACGAAAATTGCTCGGCGGTCAGGCCCGCCGCCCTCAACGTGCCGGCGATGGTGCCGCGGTTCGTCTCGGACCAATTCTGGTAGCTCGACGAGAAGGTCTCACCGTCCGGCAGGTTCGCCTTCAAGTCGGAATAGCTCTGAAAGCGCTGGCCGAGCACGTCGTCGATATTGCCCATCGAGAACGCGATCCCCTGCCCTCCGCCGACGAGGTCCTGCAGACGCCCGAGATTGTTCTCGACCTCGCCCCAGACCTGCTGAGGAAGCCGAGCCGTGTTCTGCAGCATGTTCTCGTAGATCCGGAGCTGGTTCTGGATCTGCTCGGCGAGCTGGGTGATCTGTGTCACCTGATTGTTGACCTGCTCGGCCGACTTGCCGACGAGACTGACCAGCTCCCCATTGTTCAGGATCTGCGTCCATTCCGTCGCCTCGCCGGTCGCGGCTCCTGCGTGGACGTCGGTCGCCGGCAGGATCATCGAAATGAGCGCCGCCGCTGCGACAGTTGCCCTACGACCTTGCCAGAAGTGCTTCGGCATTGCCGATCCCCCTCTCTACGAGCCAGCGAGCCGGCCATTCCGCCCCGTGCTCCGTTTCCAATGCGGTGATGCGTTTCAGATGCTCCCGTCCCGAAGCGCCGACGAAGGAGAGCGTAACGGGGCCGAGCGCCATGTCGAACAGACGGCGGCCGTCAGGCGAGGCGACGTAGTATTCCCGCTTCGGAATAGCAGTCGCGACGATCTCGATCTGCCGCTCGTTGAAGCCGATCCGCTCGTAGAACTCCCGCGTGCCGGATTCGCGTGCCGCGCCGTTCGGCAGGCATATCTTCGTTGGGCAGGATTCCTTCAGGACGTCGATGATGCCGGAACGCTCGGCATCGGAGATCGACTGCGTCGCGAGGATCACGGCGCAGTTCGCTTTGCGCAGAACCTTCAGCCACTCGCGGATCTTGTCGCGGAAGACGGGATGGCCGAGCATCAGCCAAGCCTCGTCGAGAATGATCAGGCTGGGTTCGCCGGTGAGACGCTTCTCGATCCGGCGGAACAGGTAGGTGAGGACCGGCACGAGATTGCGCTCGCCCATGTTCATGAGGTGTTCGATCTCGAAGGTCTGGAAGGAGCCGAGCGACAGCCCGTCCGTCTCGGCGTCGAGAAGCTGACCCATTGGTCCGTCGACGGTGTAGGCGTGGAGCGCTTCCTTGATCTCGCGCATCTGAACACCGGAAACAAAGTCGGAAAGCGAGCGTCCCCTGGCCACCACCATCAGCTCGACCTGCTTCGAGATCGCATTGCGATGGTCGGGCGTCACCGTGACGCCTTGAAGCGCCACAAGCGTCTCGATCCATTCGACTGCGAAGGCTCGGTCGCCATCCGAGTGGAGTTCCGCAAGCGGACAGAAAGACAGCGCGGCGCCGTTGCGCGCGCGATCCCCCTCCCCTGCCCCGACGTCGTAATGGTCGCCGCCCGCGGCGAGCGTCAGCGGCAGCATCGAGCGGCCCTTGTCGAAGGCGAAGATCTGCGCGCTGGCATATCGCCGGAACTGCGCGGCGATCAGCGCCAGCAGCGTCGACTTGCCCGAGCCGGTCGGACCGAAGACCAGCGTATGGCCGACATCGTCGACGTGAAGGTTCAGCCGGAACGGCGTCGTGCCGCTCGCCACTTGCATCAGCGGCGGCGACGCCGGCGGATAGAACGGACACGGTGCCGCTGGACTTCCCGACCAGACCGAATTCAGCGGTATGAGGTCGGCGAGATTGCGGGAGCTGATCAGCGGCTCGCGGATGTTGGCATGGCTGTTCCCCGGCAGACTGCCGAGGAAAGCCTCGGTCGCGTTCAAGGTCTCGATCCGCGCGCCGAACCCTTCGGCCTGGATGAGGCGCCGGACGCCTTCCGCCTTCTCGCGCAGACGTGCCTCCGACCCGTCGAAGAGGACGATGACGGGCGTGTAGTAGCCATAGACGACGAGCTGCGACGACGCCTCGGCGATCGCGTCCTCAGTCTCCGCTACCATCAGCGCCGCGTCCTGGTCGATCGAGCGGCTGTTGGTCTGAAAGAGCTGGTCGAAGAAGGGACGCACCTTCTGCTGCCACTTCTTCCGTGTGCGCTCCAGCTTCTGCCGGGCCTCCTGATCGTCGAGGAACAGGAAGCGGCTCGACCAGCGATAGGTCAGCGGCATCAGGTCGAGGGAGTTGAGAATGCCGGGCCAGCTCTCGGCCGGAAAACCGTCGATCGCGACGACGCCGAGAAAGCGGTTCTCCACCATCGGCGTCAGACCATGATGGAACTCGGCTGTCGCCAGCCAATCGAGATACATCGGGATCTCCGGCAGGCGAACGGGATGGTTCTCGCCCGAGATGCAGAAGCGGATGAACTGGAAGAGCTCGTCATACCGGGCGATCCGGAAGCCGCCCCGCTCTTCGACCTCTCGCGTCATCATGCGGCGGATCGACAGAACGTTGCCGAGATATTGCTCGACCTCGCGGACCGAAGTCTCGAAGGTCTCGAGTGCCGTGTCGGCGAAACTCGCCGAGCGGCTTTCGGGGTCCGAATAGACATAGCGGGCCAAGCCCGACTTCCGCCGCTCCGGCGGCCGATAGGTGAGAATGAGAGCATGACGGCTTTCGAAATGTCCGCTCTCCCGCTCGAAATGCCCGCGGCGCTCCGCGTCGATTGCCCGCGTCACGGGATCGGGAAAGTGGCTGTCGCTGGCAGTGGCGTAGTCGATTGTCGGCATGCGGACGGCCTCGACCTGGATCATCCAGCCCGAGCCGAGGCGCGACAGGATCGTGTTGATCTGCCGCGACACCTCGTTGCGCTCGTTGTCGGTGGAGCTCTCCGAGTCCGGCCCGGCAAAATACCAGCCGGCCATCAGCGAGCCGTCTTTGTTGAGGATGACGCCATTGGCGACGAGGCCGGCATACGGCACGAGGTCCGAGAAGGACGGTCCCAGATGGCGAAAGGCACGAAGAGCGACCATCGTGTCCGCCTCAGTACCGGCGCCAGGGCGTCGAGGTCGCCCTGTAGTGCGGCCGATAGGTGATGTGGCGGGCATAGATCCGACGCATCATTGGATCGGCCTTCGCCATCATGCGCAGCGCGGCGACGACCACGATCCAGACCGCTATCCCGAAAAGGGCCGAATAGACCGTCAGCACCACGAAGATCAGAATCGCGGCCGCCAAACCGGTCACGAGCACCAGCTCGCGGTCCGCCCCCATCAGGAGGTTCGGCCGCGACAATGCACGGTGGATACGGTTGCGCCGCAGGTTGGAGCCGGCGTCAGCCAAGAGCCAACTCCCCTGCCCTGTCGGCAAGGCTCTCCCCGAGAGATGCAATCGAGGCACCCGACGCGCCGAACAGTGCGACGATCTGGGTGGCGCCGAGAAGGATGCCGGCAACGAGCACGACATACATCAGCCGCCGCGCGAAATCGTTGAGCTCGCCGCCGAAGATCAGCATGCCGCCGGCGACCGCGACGGCCGCGAGCGCGATGAAACCCGCGACGGGCCCGGTGATCGATTCCTGGATCTGCTGCAGTGGTCCTTCCCACGGAAGTCCGCCGCCGCCGCCGGCTGCCAGCGCCGGCTCGAGCGTAAGGAGCCCGAGCGCAAGCGCGCCCATGACGGGGATAATCGTCCGCTTACGCGACATGGCGCTCGTCCTTTCGGGGATAGGTCTCGGTTCTATACTGGCCGCCGGCGAAGCTCTCGACGTGGAGGATGTCGCGCACTTCCCGGCCGCGGGCTGTCCGCTCGATCGAGACGATGAGATCGACCGCCTCGCCGATGACTTCACGCATCGGCTGCTGGCTCGCTTCCGCCGTCAGCTGCTCAAGCCGGCGAAGCGCTGAGATCGCGCTGTTAGCGTGGATCGTGGTGATGCCGCCGGGATGGCCGGTGTTCCACGCCTTCAGCAGCGTTAGCGCCGCGCCGTCGCGGACCTCGCCAACGATGATCCTGTCGGGCCGAAGGCGCATGGTCGATTTGAGCAACCGTCCCATGTCGATCGTATCGCTGGTGTGCAGCGACACGGCGTTCTCGGCCGAACACTGGATCTCCGTCGTGTCCTCGAGGATCACCAGCCGGTGCTCCGGAGCGGACGCGACGATCTCCGCGATCACCGCGTTGGCGAGCGTCGTCTTGCCCGATCCGGTGCCGCCGGAGATGACGATGTTGAGGCGCGATGCTATCGCGTTGCGAATGACGGCGGCATGCTCTTCCGTCATGATCCGAGCGACCACATAGGCATCGAGAGAAATCAGCCGCGAGGCCCGCTTTCGGATGGTGAAGGTCGGGGATCCGACGATGGGCGGCAACAGGCCCTCGAAACGATGGCCGCCGATCGGCAGCTCGCCGGAAACGATCGGCCTTTCCTCGTCTACCTCGGATCGAAGCGCGTGAGCAACGCTGCCGATGACGATCTCGGCTGTCCCGGTGCTCATGCTGCCGGCGGCGCCGATCCCCTGCCCCAGCCGTTCGATGAACAGCCGGCCATCCGGGTTGAGCATCACCTCGACGACCGTCGGGTCGTCGAGCGCGGCGCAGAGCTGGTCGCCCAGCGCTTCCTGCAGTTTGCGGACGAGCCGCGGATGCGAACGGAGTTGAACCATGGGATCCTCCATCCGTCCGTCAGGCTGCGATCTTTTGGAGGCCGGCGATCTCGGATCGGTAGCGAGGCGACCGAACGCGGAGGAAGCTCGCCCGGTCGACGGGCAGCGTGCCAGCGACGCTCATCACCTCGCCGATCATGCGAGGCTGGCCGATACGCTGCAACGGCCAGGACGCGCGGCTGAGTATCCGTTCGAACCTCGTATCCGTGACGGTCACAATCTCCGAGTAGTGGTTCGCAATCGACCACTCGATAATGCCGGCTAACATCGTGAGCGTCGCTTCGTGCAGCGACTTCCCTCGCGTCGTCGCGAGGCTGGTATCGACGCAGAATCGCGAGCTCTCGATCATACCGTCATGGGCTTCGAGGTTTTTGCCGTCGAGCAGCTGCGGGAAGACATCGGCGACCATGGTCGGGCCGGTTGCCGGCAGGAGACGGGCGCAGCCGGCAACGACGCCGTCGTCCGTCAGGGCGACGATGGTGGTCACGTCCAACTCGTCGAAACGATCCTTCTCGCAGCCGCTTCTCGTCGTAATGTCCCAGCCGAGGCGATCGGCGAAGACGCGCGCCCGAAGTCGATGTGTCTCATCAATGACCGCGCAGTGGGCGTCCCGTTCTGTGGCGTGAATGGCAAGTGCCTGCATTCGTGAAAGCTCCGTCGGTTTGTCGTCGGAGCGGAATGAGCACGGATGGAATCGGGGCGTGGACTGTCGAATTAACGGGGGGTCAACGAGTGAGTCGGGCTATACCGGCTTGATTACCTCGGGGATCCGATAAAACTCGCACCGAGCAGCCTTGCATGACCTCGTTAATTAGCGGGGTCGTTTGAACGTAAAAAATACTGGCAGAACACCGAGTAAGCAATTGAAATAAAACGAGAAAGACACTCCTTTCGAATTTCGCTCAGTGGGCTGAACCTCGCGTGTCTTAAGGACTTGTTAACCCTAATCTCCTTGCGGGTAATCGGAAATCAGACATAATAGCGCCAGACGGGCCAATAGGGCCATTCTGGCGCTATTATGTGGTGAACATCTCAATCATGGTCTCGCTTCCATCCTTCGAATTTGACGATAAGATTTTGGCGCAGGGAGCCGAGATTTCCCGGAAGCTTGATCAACTGCGGCAGGAGAAGTTTCCGCCGGATGCCAAGAAAACGCTTCGCCGATTCGCTATGGCGGAGGTGGCTCATTACCTGGGCGTCAGTCCTAATAATTTGAAGAGGCTTCATCTCGAAGGCAAAGGACCCGAGCCCCTGGTTGTCAGTGGTGGTAGGCGATTCTACGATGCCAAGCAGATGATCGAGCTTAGGCATTATCTCGACAAAAATGGTCGATCCGATGCGAAGAAATATGTCCCACAGCGAAAAGGCAGTGAGAAACTTCAGGTCATAGCGGTCGTCAATTTTAAGGGCGGTTCAGGGAAAACAACAACGACAGCTCATCTTGGACAGCATCTGGCACTGACCGGGCACCGCGTGCTGGCAGTGGATCTTGATCCACAGGCTTCTCTTTCTGCTCTTCATGGTTTTCAGCCAGAGATTGATCAGAATTCATCGCTGTATGATGCTCTTAGGTACGACGACGAGAGAAAGCCGATCAGGGATATTATCCTGCCGACCAATTTTCCGCTGCTCGACATTGTGCCAGCGAATCTAGAACTTCAGGAGTATGAATACGACACTCCGCTAGCAATGCAGACCTCGCAGGAGGGAAAGCGCTTTTTCACGCGGTTAGGAACTTCGCTCGCCGAAGTCGATGATACGTATGACGTCGTCATTATCGACTGTCCACCGCAGCTTGGTTATTTGACGCTTACCGCGCTGACGGCGGCAACTTCTGTCCTGATCACCGTCCACCCTCAAATGCTGGATCTGATGTCCATGAGCCAGTTTTTACTCATGCTTGGCAACATTACTCGGACGATCAAAAAGGTTGGTGCCAACGTCAATATGGACTGGCTTAGATATCTGATAACTCGGTACGAGCCAATGGACATACCTCAGGCTCAGATGCTTGGCTTTATGCAATCGATCTTAGCTGAGGAGATTCTAAAGAGCCCAATGGTCAAGTCGACAGCGATTTCAGACGCGGGACTGACGAAGCAGACGCTTTACGAGGTGGAGCGGGCGAACTTTAATCGCGACACATACGATCGGGCGATCGAGTGTATGGACGCCGTAAACTTCGAGATACAGGCGCTCATTCATCAAGCATGGGGTAGGCAGTGATGTTGACGGCCGTCAAAATTGCTAAAATCGTATTCGTTTCAAAGCACTACCCATAGGAACACATATAGTGGCCCGCAAGAATCCATTTGCCACTCTCCTTGATGAGGGACAGAGACCTGAGGTGGCACAACCTGCCTTGGACTATGCCATGAAGGGAGCCTCGCGATCGCTCCTCAGCTCTATCGACGAAATGGCGACTCGAGCAGACAAATTAATTCAGGGGGAGACGATCATTGACCTCAACCCGGACGTGGTCGACCCCTCCTTTGTCAAAGATCGGCTTGTTGCTGACGAGCAAGAATTCAACGATTTGGTCGACGCCATCCGTGAGCGTGGTCAAGATTCACCCATTTTGGTGCGACCACATCCGTCGAAGGGCGGTCGATATATGGTCGTTTTCGGCCACCGTCGACTGCTCGCAGCAAAAGCTCTTGGACGGCAAGTTCGTGCGGTCGTAAAGGAAATGAAAGATACCGAGCATGTTGTTGCGCAGGGGCAGGAGAACTCCGCGCGTGCCAATCTCTCTTTCATCGAAAAGGCTTTCTTTGCCGGAAACCTTGCTCGGCTAAGATACGATGAAGATAATGGTCTTGTGTTAGCGGCGCTGTCGATTGATCGCGCGACGCTTTCGAAGATGCTCTCCGTAGCGTCTCTCCCTGCTGAAGTTCTAACTGCTATTGGTCCAGCAAAAGCAATCGGCAGAGATCGATGGTACGAGTTGAAGCTTTTGCTGGAGCAACCAGCAAATCTCGAGTCAGCGTTGACTGCCGTCAACGACCCGCATTTTTCGTCTCATTCGAGTGACGAGCGATTCAGTATTCTTCTATCTCGAGTCAAAGAGGCGAAGGCGCATTCGCGCGCAAAGTCGCTGCCGAGGAAAGACAAGTGGTCGGCTAGCGATGGTCGATTGGCAGCCGAAATCGTAGCAGATGGAAAAAGGTTCACTTTAGCACTCAAGGCTAAGGGAACGGACGCGACTGCGTTCGGTCAATACCTGACTGATCACCTCGGCCAGCTTTACGAGGCCTTCAGACAGGACAAGTCAACAAACGACGGAGATTGAGCCGCAAAAGAAAAAGGCCCCCGAAAAAATTCCGGAAGCCCTTCTCGACGTGTGACAGCCAGAGAATCGCATTTCCCGAATCAACAGTCAAGAATTTTTGGCGCTCTTTCGGCGAGCAGGTTTCTTTTGCCTAACGATAGGTGAGAGAGAATGGAACCGCACATGTCAACGACGCCCTTTGGGCGGCGAACGCTATCGCTTGCCCATGTGGCAGCGCAGATGTCTGCAAAGGAACGAGAGCCGGAAGCCTCGACGCACAAGTGGCAGATCTTCCGGTCGATCTGTACCGCGAAAGATAGGATCGGCGTCACCGAACGGGCTCTGTCCGTCCTGAACGCCCTACTGACGTTCTTCCCCGAAACCGTCCTGTCGGGCGACAACCTCGTCGTCTTCCCGTCGAACGACCAGCTTTCGCTTCGCGCTCACGGCATGGCGCCGTCGACGCTTCGCCGGCATTTGGCGGTCCTGGTGGACGCCGGCGTCATCGTCCGGCGCGACAGTCCGAACGGCAAGCGCTACGCCCGAAAGGGGAGGGGAGGGGACATCGAGTTGGCCTTCGGCTTCGACCTAGCTCCGATCGTCGCCCGCGCCGAAGAGTTCGAACGCCTTGCTGAAGAGATCCTCGCCGAGGATCGCGCGCTGAAACTTGCCCGCGAGCGCGTCAGCATCTGTCGGCGAGACATCGCCAAAATGATCGAGACAGGTCTCGAAGAAGACGTCCCGACGCGTAGGGACGGGCAGGGGCCTGCTGACTGGCAAGAGGTCCACCTCATGTTCAGAGCCATCATCAACGGCATTCCGCGCAACGCGACCCGCTATCAGGTCGAACGCGCGGCCCAGGAACTCTCACTCCTCGCCGATGAAGTGCTCAACATTCTGGAAATGCACGTTAAAGCTCAGAATCCGGGCGCCAATGAGTCCCATTCCGGGCGGCACAAACAGAATTCAAATCCAGAACCATTTATTGAAGTTGAACCTCGCTCTCGAATAAGCGACGGGGCAAAAGCCGAGCCAGACCCACAAACGCAGCTGATGCCGGAAAAGACCTTTCCGCTGGCCATGGTGCTGCAGGCCTGCCCCGACATATCGGATTACGCCAAGGGCGGGATCGGCAACTGGCGCGATCTGGTGGCGACCGTTGCCGTCGTCCGCCCGATGCTGGGGATTAGCGCCAGCGCCTGGGAGGATGCCTGCACCGTCATGGGCGAGGTGGAGGCGGCGATCGTGCTCGCGGCCATTCTCCAGCGTGGTGAGAGCATCAGTTCGGCGGGTGGCTATCTGCGCAGCCTGACGGGGAGGGTGCGGGCCGGCGAATTCTCGCTCGGCCCGGTGTTGATGGCGCTTCTTCGAAAGCGCAAGGCCGACCCTGGCAGTCTGCGCAGTGCTTGAATTGCCAATGGAAGCGGGTTTGCTCAAATCGCCAGCTCACGTTTGCGATCTACAAATTTGACGGGATTCAACTTTATGCGCTATTTATAGACCAATCTGGTATCTGAACCTCGTTCATTTGGAGAGTGGGAGGAATGGGTCGATGGCAAAGCCTGCAGAACGGGCCTACTCCAAGGTCACCCAGGAGGCCGCGGCTCTTTTGGGCCAGCAGATTCGCATGGCGCGCCTCGAGCAGAGAATGACGGCCGACGATCTTGCCGAACGCGTCGGCATATCGCGTGGGCTTCTTCAACGGATCGAGCGCGGCGATCTCGGTTGCGCGATAGGCGCCGTGTTCGAGGCGGCGGCTGTCCTTGGCATTCCGCTTTTCGGTATCGATCACCGTGGACTGACGGATCGTCTGGCCGCGAATGCCCATATCCTGACGCTGCTTCCCAAGACCGCGCGACCGGTGCAGCGGCCCGTGAAGGACGACTTCTGACATGGGCTACGATGAGGCCTATGTCTGGTTCTGGATGCCGGGAGCGATCAAGCCCGTCGTCGCGGGCCGGCTTGCCCGGTACGGAGTGCGCCTCGTCTTCAACTATGGCCGCGGTTATCTCGCGCGAGCCGATGCAGTGCCCCTCTATCTGCCGGAGCTTCCGCTGGAGCCGGGTGAGCTGCCGCTGCCGGCTGGCCTCTCGATGCCGAGCGCGATCCGGGATGCCGCCTCGGATGCCTGGGGACGCCGCGTCATCGTCAACCGGCGGTTCGGCTCAAAACGCGGCGACATCGATATCGGGCAGCTCGACGAACTCACCTACCTCCTCGACTCCGGTTCCGACCGGATCGGCGCTTTGGATTTTCAGAGATCGGCGACAGACTACGTGCCGCGAGAGACGAGGGCCGCGTCACTCGAGGAACTCCTGACCTCTGCGGAACGCGTCGAATCCGGTCAGCCGATCACTCCCGAACTCGATCTGGCGTTGTTCCACGGGAGTTCCCTCGGCGGCGCGCGCCCGAAGGCGATGATCGAGGAGAGAACGTCCAAGTCGATCGCCAAATTCTCTTCCCGGACCGACGTGTTCAACGTCGTGAAAGGTGAGTTCGTCGCAATGCGGCTTGCCGCGGCGTGCGGCCTCGACGTTGCCGCTGTGCGTCTCGTCTCGGCCGCCGGCAAGGACGTCCTTCTCGTCGAACGCTTCGACCGGGAGGTCTCTTCCGAAGGATGGCGGCGAAAGGCCATGGTGTCGGCACTGACGCTGTTCGGCCTTGATGAGATGATGGCCCGTTATGCCAGCTACGAAGACTTTGCCGAAATCATCCGCCGTCGTTTCCCCGAGCCGACAAAAACCCTTCGCGAGCTCTATGCGCGCCTAGTCTTCAACATTCTCTGCGGCAATACCGATGACCATGCCCGCAATCACGCGGCTTTCTGGAACGGCAAGTCGCTCAGCCTGACGCCCGCCTACGACATATGTCCGCAGGGTCGTGCGGGGAACGAGGCGAGCCAGGCCATGCTGATCATGGGGCAGGATCGGCGAAGCCGGCTAAGCACATGTCTTGCCGCGGCCCCGATGTTTCGGCTTCGCGCGGATGAGGCATTGCACCTGATCGAAAAACAGATTCTCACGATTGTCGACCGCTGGACCACGGTTTGTGACGATGCCGGTTTGAGCGTGGTCGATCGCAACGTGATGTGGCGCCGGCAATTTCTCAATCCGGTCATTTTCGAAAATGCGCCCGCGCAGATCGCAGATCTTGTCACATAGCGCGATGCGAACGCCCGATAGCTGATTTGGCGCTGATGACTGAATATGCGAAAGACGTGCTGGTGGATGCCGACCACCTTGGACCGAGTCCGACCCCGCTCTTTGGGGATGGCTTTCCTGGTCCACACCCGGCCTTCCACGATCAACCCGCAAGGGGTCCGCTACGCTAGCGTGCGGCCACTTGGCTTCGCCTTCGCGGTGATCGCGGCCGGGTGAGGACACTGACGGAGCCATCGAGCGGGGATCGGCCTCGCTCCCAGGTGGAGCCCTCAGATGTCGCACGATCTTTCCCTCGCACAATCACACGCTTTCGCACTCTCCCGCACGCTGATGGTGCCGGTCACGCTCTTCCGGGTCGACGGCGAATTCGCCGTCCTGCCGACTGACGAGCTGGGCGGCGCCGATGTCGAAACGCTCGTCGAATACGATCCCTTCGAGTTCGGCCCGGCTCATTGAGCCGGGATCGCCCTTGCGGTCGGCTGCCACCGGCGTCCGGGCGGCAGCAAGGGAGGCTTCGCCGCGGGCCAGGCAAGGCGGGTTCCCCGCGATCCTGGCTCTTTCCGCGCCCTTGCTCCCGTCCGGTCTCGGCGGCGGGGGATGGGCTGCTTCCGTGATCCTTGGGAACACAAAACCTATCAAGAAAGGACCGGTCCTCGGAAAGGGCGGGTAAACAGACATGGAAAAATGGGACATCGAGGATTTGCGCGGCCGTGTACCCTGCGCGGCGGTTCTGGAAAGGGCCGGTTTTGCGATCGATGTGAAGGAGAGTACGCGCCGCGCGGTGAAACACCGGCGCGCCGCCGAGATCGTCATCGTCATCCATGAGGGGCGCGGCTGGTTCGATCCTCTGTCCGACGCCAAGGGCGACATCTTCTCGCTGGTGATGCATCTCGTGAGCGTCGATTTCCCGGAGGCGCTGACGCGGATCGCCGATCTCGTCGGATTCTTGCCAAGTGAGCCCGCCTGGCGAGGACAGCTGGGCAGGGGCAAGCCGAAAGCATCCATATCAGAACGCTGGCGCGCGCGAGCGCGACCGTCGCGCAGCTCGGCAACCTGGCGGTATCTGTCGGAAGTGCGCTTCCTCCCCGAGGATATTCTTCGCGCCGCGCTCGCCCAGAATCTCCTTCGCGAAGGGCCGAAGGGCTCGATGTGGGCCGCACATACCGGTGAGGGCGATGCCGTGACCGGCTGGGAAGAGCGTGGCCCCGACTGGCGCGGCTTTTCCGCCGGTGGCGCGAAAACTCTCTTTCGTTTCGGAGCTATCGACGCCTTCCGCTTCTGCGTCACGGAGGCCGCGATCGACGCCATGAGCCTCGCCGCGATCGAGCGCATGCGCGAGGATACGCTCTATCTCAGCACGGGCGGAGGCTGGTCTCCGGCGGCAGCGGACGCAATTCGGGCGCTCGTCGCATGTCCCGTT
Organism: Aureimonas sp. SA4125; assembly: GCF_019973775.1. Lineage (NCBI taxonomy): Bacteria > Pseudomonadati > Pseudomonadota > Alphaproteobacteria > Hyphomicrobiales > Aurantimonadaceae > Aureimonas > Aureimonas sp. SA4125. The sequence goes on from NZ_AP025033.1 coordinate 68,654, forward strand.
CCGCGTCCCCGCGCGCAGCTCGTTGCGGCGACTGATGGGTCGTGTCCGTCAACGTGGTGGAAATTGAGTGTAGCTGAAGCGGCTCCGTTTCAGGCGACTTCGGTGGAAATCTGTTCGGGTTTTGCAGTGTTGCCCATGGCCATGAGGTCGGCCATGGGTTCGGTCTGCATGTAGCGGTTCTGGATCTGCCATTCGTCGTTGGCCTCGAGAAGGACGGCGCCGATGAGCCGGATGATGGATCCCTCGTTCGGGAAGATTCCGACGACGTCGGCACGCCGCTTCACCTCCTTGTTCAGGCGCTCCAGGGAATTCGTCGAATGGATCCGGGTCCGGTGCTGACTGGGAAAATCCATGTGCGCCAGCACGTCGGTCTCGCTGTTGTCGATGAAGGCCCCGAGCTTTGGACACTTTCCCCGAAGCTGGTCGGCGACGTGGCGCAGCGCCTGGCTGGCGCTAGCACGATCGGGCTGGGCGAAGGCTTGGCGCAGCGCGGCCGCCGCCATGCTCTGCTGCGCCTTCGGGACATACGACAGGGCGTTGCGCATCCAATGCACCCGGCAGCGCTGCCAGGAGGCGCTGAACACCCGGCGAATGGCGGCTTTCAGCCCTTCGTGAGCATCCGAGATCACGAGCTTCACGCCGGACAGGCCGCGGCGCACGAGGCTCTTGAGGAAGCTCGACCAAAACGTCTCCGCTTCCGAGGGGCCGATGTGAAGGCCGACGATCTCGCGCTTGCCGTCCGTGTTCACGGCCACGGCGATTATGGCGGCGACCGAAACGATGCGTCCACCCTCGCGCTGCTTCAGGTAGGTCGCATCCAGCCAGAGGTAGGGCCAGTCGCCAGTGAGAGGACGGTCGAGGAAGCCGCCGACGCGTTCGTCGATGTCTTTGCACAGCTTCGATACGGTGCTCTTGCCGATCCCCGACAGCCCCATGGCCTGTACCAGATCGTCGACCCGCCGGGTGGAAACGCCGCTGATCCAAGCTTCCTGAATGACGGCAACCAAGGCCTTCTCCGAGAGCTTTCTCGGCTCCAGGAACGGCGGGAAGTAGCTGCCCTGCCGAAGCTTGGGTATCCGAAGCTGCAACGAGCCGAGCCGCGTGTCGAGCGAGCGGTCGCGGTAGCCATTGCGATAAGTCGCCCGTTCCTGCGTCCGTTCGTGGCGCCCGGCGCCGATCATGCCTTCAACGTCGACCTCCATAAGGAGCTGCATCACGCTCTCGGCTATCGTTCTCAGGAAATCGCCGTCCCCGGCTTTCGCAAAAAGCTCGGCAAGCGGTAGTCTGTCCTCGGTCATCGGGTTCTCCGGTCAGGTTGAAGTCTCGCAACTCCACCTTAGCCGCCCTATCCGGTGACCGCCTCAGCCACACCTTTCAATGTCGGAATTTCCACCACGAGCGCGGACACTACCGACTGATGCCAACACCCAAGGCGAGGCCTTTGCCTTCAGACTGCGGGCCATCGCGGAAGCTGCGGATTGCGATTGGCTGCGGCTCAAGCCCTCGGCTGAGGATTGGAACGAGGTGCTGAGGACGAGGGTGATGGAGAAGCGGAGAACAAGAAGGAAAGGAAACCCGACTGCCGCATGGCCGCCGTCCGCATCAAGGGTGACGCTTCGCCCGGCTCTGCCGGCCCTTGACCCTGCCGGACGGAATGGCGGCCGCACAGGAGGGGTCCGGAAGGGCTGAAGGGATGAGCGGTCAGGTGGATCGCGCGCGCTTCGAGCCCGGACAGGCCGAGGAGCCATCCCATGCAGACCCTCTCTCCAATCCGCAAAGTCTTCCAGGGCGTCGCCACCCGCCGGGAGATGTTCCAGATGTTCGACCGCCATGCGCCGGATCCGGAGATCGAGCGTCGGCGCACCGGCGCGCTTCATGCCGGCGAGTGGTTCGAAATCGACGAGGCCGAGCACGACTATATGTTGGAGATTTTGCCGCCGCTCTGGATGCGCGGCGACATGTTCGCGATGCGTGAGTTTCTCGTCGGTACTGTCACCAGCGTCTTCTTCACGCTGCGGATCGACGGCCGCACACGGTGGACTTGCCCCGGAAAAGTGGAGAGTTCTCAATGAGGCATGAGGAACTCCATGGCGAAGACACAGCGACGATTTACGAAGGAATTCGAGGAGGAAGCCGTCCGTCTGGTTGAGACGAGCGGCCGGACGCAGCGCGAGATCGCGGAGGACCTTGGCGTTGGGCTATCGACACTGCGGCGCTGGATCGACAAGCGGCGCGACGCCTTGATAGAAAGCCCGCCTCCCGACCGCGTCGAGGACATGGCTGCGGAGATGAAGCGGCTGCGGCGGGAGAATGAGATCCTTCGTCAGGAGCGTGGCATCCTGAAGAAGGCGATGGCTTTTTTCGCCCGGGAGGGAAGTCGGTGAGGTTCGAACTCATCGATGCGGCGAAAGAAGAATTCCCCGTCCAGCGTCTCTGCAAGGTCCTCGGCGTCAGCTCGAGCGGCTATTTTGCATGGAAGGATCGACCGGCCTGCCGCCGGCAGCAGCGCGACATGGTGCTTCTGGCGCATGTCCGCTCGGCGTTTCGGTTGTCGAACGGCACCTATGGGAGTCCTCGCATGCGGCATGAACTCCAGGCCGAGGGGATCGCTATCGGGCGCCGTCGGACAGCGCGCCTGATGCGCGAGAACGGCCTCAAGGCCCGGCAGAAGCGGCGGTTCAAGCGAACGACGGACAGCCTGCACGCCTTCCCGATCGCGCCGAACCTCCTTGATCAGGACTTCGCGACCGAACGCCGGGACGAGAAGTGGGGAGCCGACATCTCCTATGTTTGGACGCGAGAGGGCTGGCTGTATCTCGCCGTCGTCATCGACCTGTTCGCCCGGCGCGTCGTCGGCTGGGCCGTCAGCGATCGTCTACACAAGGAGTTGGCTCTCGAGGCGCTCCGCAAGGCCCTCGTCCTGCGCCGCCCGAAAACCGGCCTGATCCATCATTCTGACCGCGGCAGCCAATATTGCTCGATCGACTATCAGGCCGAGCTACGCAGGTACGACGTGCTGATCTCGATGTCCGGCAAGGGCAACTGCTATGATAATGCGATGGTCGAGACCTTCTTCAAGACGTTGAAATCCGAGCTGGTCTGGCGCACCGTCTTCCAGACCAGGACCGAGGCGAAGGCGGCCATCGGCCGCTACATCGACAGCTTCTACAACCCCGTCCGGCGCCATTCCGCGCTCGACTTCATCAGCCCCGTCCAGTTCGAACGACTGGCCGCCGCGTAATCAAAACGCTCTCCACTAAAAGGGGGCAAGTCCACGGTTCTTCCATGCCTATTGCGATCTCTCCGACAGCGGCTCGCCGGCGCGCATGCGGGCAGCAATCACCGAGCGGGAATGGCCCCCCATCCAGACGATGACGCGGGCCGAGAAGCTCGAGCATATCTGGAGCATCACACACGACGATTATCGCGGCTATGCCGGCGAGCGATGGCCGCAGGTGCTGCGCGGCACCCGCACTGTGCTGCTCTACGGGGGCGGTGAAGGGACATTCTTCAAGCGCCTCGACGATCTGACTGACGTTGAGATCGCCGCCAAGCTGCCGGTGCATCTGCGCGATCGGAGCGATGCCATGGCGGCGTGAGCGATCGCACGACCACCCGCATGCTCGATGCGCTGCCGGCGAGCCTGCCGATTCCGGCGCGTGTACCGCCCGGATCGACCCCTTTTCAACCTCGTGCCATCGCCAACCGCCGACCCCTGCCGGCGGACCGATGCCGCGCGCCTTCACGACAAGGAGATTTCCTCATGGCGGACAACGCCCCCTTCACCATCGACCTTTTCGGCGGCTCCTCGCTGTCGTCAGGGCTCGATCTCGGCCTCACGGCCTTTTCCAGCGTCGATGCCCGAGCTGGCGTAGCCAATGACGACGATCCCTCACCAAGTCCACCGGCGGCCGCACCGGCAATGCCGGTTGGCGCGGCCCAACGTCCCGAGCCGGTCACGCCGAAGGGCCGCGGTACCAACTTCCATCTCACCGCCGACCGCGAGCTTGCCAGGGGTTGGAAGGAGCGGGCCCGTGCCAACGTCGCTGCGATCCGGCTCGCCGGCGACATCGAGCGCCAGCAGAGACCCGCAAACCGTACCGAACAGGAGCAATTGATCCGCTTCACCGGCTTCGGCGCGTCGGATCTGGCGAACGGCATGTTCCGGCGGCCGGGGGAGGGCGGTTTCCGGAAAGACTGGGACGAACTCGGTGTCGAGCTGCAGGATGCTGTTTCGACGTCGGATTACGCCTCGCTCGCCCGGTGTACCCAATATGCCCACTTCACGCCGGAATTCATCGTCCGGGCGATGTGGGCCGGTCTCCGGCGCCTCGGCTGGCGGGGAGGGCGCGTGCTGGAGCCCGGAATCGGAACCGGCCTGTTCCCGGCGCTGATGCCTGAGAGCCTGCGCGACGTCTCCTTCGTCACCGGCATCGAGCTCGATCCGGTAACTGCACGCATTGCCGGGCTCTTGCAGCCGCGAGCCCGGATCATCCAGGGCGATTTCGCGCGCACCGAGCTGCCGGCGAGCTTCGACCTCGCCATAGGCAATCCACCGTTCTCCGACCGGACGGTGCGCAGCGACTCAGCCTATCGCAGCCATGGCTTCCGGCTGCACGACTTCTTTATCGCGAAGGCCATCGACCGGCTGAAGCCCGGCGCGCTCGCCGCCTTCGTCACATCGAGCGGCACGATGGACAAGGCCGATGCCAGCGCCCGCGAGCATATCGCGAAGACGGCTGACCTCGTCGGTGCGATCCGCCTGCCCGAGGGCAGCTTTCGCGCCGATGCCGGCACCGACGTCGTGGTGGACATCCTGTTCTTCCGCAAACGCAAGATCGGCGAACCGAAACGCGATCTCTCCTGGCTCGAACTCGAAGAGGTTCGTCCCGCGACCGGCGACGAGGGCGCAATCCGCGTCAACCGCTGGTTCGCGCGGCATCCCGATCAGGTGCTCGGGAATCACGCGCTGGCTTCGGGCCCCTTCGGCGAGCGCTATACCTGTCTGCCACGCGCCGGCGAGGAGCTGGAGGCTGCGCTCGATGCCGCGATCCTCTCGCTTCCGGAGGCCCTCTACGACGGCGAGCCCGACGCGATCGATTCCGATTTAGAGGAGGAACTGGGCGATATCGCAGGCGGGCCTGCTGCCGAGACGCATGTGCGCGTCGGCAGCTATTTCGTCGACAACCGTCATGGGCTGATGCAGATCGTCGATGGCGCGCCCATCACTATCACGGTCCGCAAGGGCCGAGGTACCAATGGTGCTGTCGATGGTTTGCCGGAGAAGCACGTCCGGATCATCCAGAAGCTGATTCCGGTCCGTGACGCGATCCGCGCCGTGCTGAAGGCCCAGGAATGCGACCAGCCCTGGCGCGAAGCGCAGGTGAAACTCCGCATCGCCTGGAGCGCCTTCGTCCGGACCTTCGGGCCGATAAATCACACCACCGTCTCCGTCAGCGAGGATGCCGAGACGGGCGAGGTGCGCGAGACGCACCGCCAGCCGAACCTTGCGCCCTTCCGCGACGATCCCGATTGCTGGCTCGTCGCCTCGATCGAGGACTACGATCTCGACACCGATACCGCGAAGCCCGGTCCGATCTTCACCGAACGGGTGATCGCCCCGCCGGCGCCGCCGGTCATCACCTCGGCTGCCGACGCGCTCGCCGTGGTTCTGAATGAAATTGGGTCTGTCGATCCCGATCATATCGCCGAACTGCTGCATCGGGACGTCGAGGATGTCATTGCCGAATTGGGCAATGCGATCTTCCGCGATCCGGCGGGCGGCTCCTGGCAGACGGCGGACGCCTATCTCTCCGGACCGGTGCGCGACAGGCTGAAGGCGGCGGAGAGTGCCGCGGCGCTCGATGCGGCCTTCGCGCGCAACGTCACGGCTTTGCAGGCCGTGCAGCCGGCGGATTTGCGTCCCTCCGACATCACCGCGCGCCTCGGAGCGCCGTGGATCCCGGTGAGCGATGTCGTCGCCTTCGTCGTGGAGATGATGGGCGCCGAGATCCGAATCCACCATATGCCGGAACTCGTGACCTGGACAGTCGAGGCGCAGCAACTCGGCTATAGTGCCGCCGGCACGTCGGTATGGGGCACCGATCGCCGCCATGCCGGCCAGCTTCTTTCCGATGCGTTGAACTCGTCAGTGCCGCAAATCTTCGACATCTTGAGAGAAGGCGAAAGCGAAAAGCGGGTGTTGAACGTCGTCGACACGGAAGCGGCGAAGGAGAAGCTGCAGAAGATCAAGACCGCCTTCCAGTCCTGGGTCTGGTCCGATCCCGACCGAACCGACCGGCTGGCGCGGGTCTACAACGACCGCTTCAACAATATCGCGCCGCGCGCCTTTGACGGCTCCCACCTGCAACTGCCCGGCGCGTCTGGCGCCTTTTCTCTTTATGGGCACCAGAAGCGCGGCATCTGGCGGATCGTCGCGGCAGGATCGACCTATCTCGCCCATGCCGTCGGCGCCGGCAAGACGATGACGATGGCGGCCGCCATCATGGAGCAGCGAAGGCTCGGCCTCATCGCCAAGGCCATGCTGGTCGTTCCCGGCCATTGCCTGGCGCAGGCCGCGCGCGAATTCCTCGCACTCTATCCGAACGCCCGCATCTTCGTCGCCGACGAGACGAACTTCACCAAGGACAAGCGCCAGCGCTTCCTGTCGCGCGCGGCAACCGCCACCTGGGATGCTGTTATCATCACCCATTCGGCCTTCCGCTTCATCTCCGTTCCTGCCGCCTTCGAAAGCCAGATGATCGACGACCAGCTGGCGCTCTACGAGAGCCTGATGGCGAAGGTCGACAGCGAGGACCGCGTCTCGCGCAAGCGACTCGAGAGGTTGAAGGAGGGCCTGAGGGAACGTCTCGTCGATCTCGCCACGCGTAAGGACGATCTTCTGACCATCGGCGAGATCGGCGTTGACCAGATCATCGTCGACGAGGCGCAGGAGTTTCGGAAACTCTCCTTCGCGACCAACATGTCGACGCTGAAGGGCGTCGATCCCAACGGCTCGCAGCGGGCCTGGGACCTGTTCGTGAAGTCGCGCTTCATTGAGACGAAGAATCCGGGCCGGGCGCTGGTGCTCGCCTCCGGCACGCCGATCACCAATACGCTCGGCGAGATGTTTACCGCGCAGCGGCTGATGGATCGTCCTGCACTCGTCGCGCGCGGCCTGCACGAGTTCGACGCCTGGGCGAGCACGTTCGGCGATACCTCGACCGAACTCGAGCTTCAGCCATCGGGCAAATACAAGCCGGTCACAAGGTTCAGCCAGTTCGTCAACGTTCCCGAGCTGATCGCCATGTTCCGGTCCTTCGCCGATGTGGTGATGCCCGAAGACCTGCGCCAATACGTCAAGGTGCCGGCGGTCTCGACGGGCAGGCGCCGGATCGTCACAGCCGAGGCGACGCCGGCATTCCGAGGCTACCAGCGCCTGCTCGATGCCCGCATCACCGCGATCGAAATGAGGGACCGGCCGCCGCAGCCGGGCGACGATATCCTGCTCTCGGTCATCACCGACGGGCGGCATGCGGCCATCGATCTTCGGCTCGTCGATCCGGAGATGGACAACGAGGCGGGCAACAAGCTCAATCTGCTGATCGCCAACACCTTTCGCATCTGGCAGGAGACGGCCGAGAACGCTTATGTCCGGTCCGATGGCAAGCCCTACGAGCTGCCCGGCGCCGCGCAGATGATCTTCTCCGATCTCGGCACGATCGGCGTCGAGAAAAGCCGGGGCTTCTCGGCCTACCGCTGGATCCGCGACGAACTCGTTCGCTCTGGCATCCCGGCCGCCGAGATCGCCTTCATGCAGGACTACAAGAAGTCCGAGGCCAAGCAGCGGCTGTTCGGCGACGTCAGGGCCGGCAAGGTGCGCATCCTGATCGGATCGTCGGAAACCATGGGCACCGGCGTCAACGCGCAACTCCGGCTGAAGGCGCTGCACCATCTCGACGTGCCCTGGCTTCCCTCGCAGATCGAGCAGCGCGAGGGCCGCATCATCCGCCAGGGCAATCAGCACCAGGAAGTCGATATCTTCGCCTACGCGACGCTCGGATCGATGGATTCGCAGATGTGGCAGAACAACGAGCGCAAGGCTCGCTTCATCACCGCCGCCCTCTCCGGCGACACGTCGATCCGCCGGCTGGAGGACATGGGCGAGGGGCAGGCCAGCCAGTTCGCCATGGCCAAGGCCATCGCGTCCGGCGACGAACGGCTGATGCAGAAGGCCGGGCTGGAGGCCGAGATCGCCCGTCTCGACCGGCTGCGCGCCGCGCATGACGACGATCAATTCGCCATCCGCCGTCAGATCCGGGATGCGGAACGCGACATCGAGGTCTCGACCCGCCGTATCGCCGAGATTGGCCGTGACCTCGAGCGGCTGATCCCGACCTCGGGCGAGGCCTTCGCGATGACGGTCACCGACAAGTGCTTCACCGAACGCAAGCTCGCCGGTCGCGCGTTGATGAAGGAAATCCTGACGCTCGTTCAGCTCAGCCAAGAGGGCGACACCGCCATCGCCGCTATCGGCGGTTTCGACCTCGCATTCTCCGGCGAGCGGTTCGGGCGCGACGGTTATCGCTACGCCACCATGCTACTTCGTACCGGCGACGAGCACGAAGTCGATCTCGACATGACGGTCACGCCGCTCGGCGCCGTCTCGCGGTTGGAACATGCGCTGGCAAACTTCGAAGGCGAGCGTGATGGTCATCAGGTTCGGCTGCGCGACGCTGAGCGCCGCCTTGCGTCCTACCGGTCGCGTGTTGGCGAGAAATTCGCCTTCTCTGCGGAACTGACGATGAAACGCGATCAACTGGCCGAGATCGAGAAGGCGCTTGCCGCGGATTCCGCGGGAGCGGCCGAGAGAAACTCGCTCGCCGCGTAAGCCGCAGCGGCGTTATTCCAACAGCTCAGCGCAATTCCTCGATCAGCTCCGGATGCCGGTCGAGGAGACGTATTAACTGGCTGGTCGGGCCGCTCGGCTCGACCAGTCCCCGCTCGTATTTGTCGAAGGCATTCTCTCCGACCTTCAGCAGATAGCCGGCTTCCCGCTGCGACAGCTTCAGTTTCGCGCGCACTCGCCGGATCGTCGCCGGCGAGGGAAGGCCCTCGATCCTTTCCTTCATGGAGCGCAGGGCCGCGTCGACAACCGCCATGTCGTCGCCGATATGGACGCCGTCGCCGCCGTCCGCCGGATAATAGCCGGGCAGCGCCACGGTGATGGCCTCGCCCTTGTAGGCAACGACGAAGGACCGCACCTCACGGCGCAATGTTTCCCCGGTTTCCGGGGAAACCATCGTCTCCGGCAAAGCATGTTTCGAAACCACCATGATCATTTCTCCTTGAACGACATGACCGTGAACTCGGTGATAACGTCCGCCTGAAACTTCACATACAAAACCATGCCCCGCGCCGGGACATGATAGACGTCCTGCCAGACGCGATGATCGGCAAACGTCGTCATCGACTTGTAGAACATCCCTCGGTCCATGCCCGCGATAGTCTCGACGACCCCGCCGCGGTCGAATCCCAAGGCCAGCGCGTCCCGCAAGGCCGACGTTGTCATCGCCAGCGACCCGACCGATCCGAGCGCCAGTTTGATCGCATCGAGATCATAGGTCGGACGTTGTTTCTCCATCATCGCATAATGCCACCATAAAGGGGGCAAAGCAAGGAGTTCGGGGGTGGGGAAAAGGAGGGAAGAAGACCATTTCGCTGACCGGCTTCGCCGCCGCCGCTGACGCTCAACCGTCGCCCTCGCGATCCCGACCCGTCGTCCTTTGCAGGGCTTTCGCCCCGCTTGGTCTGCCCGGCAGGGATGCTCGGCCTTCAGGTTGCGCCGGCTCGTGCCGCTCCGCGGTGCGGGGGATGTCTTCGGGAAGAAGACGGAAAAGGACCGGCGAAATGGCCGTGTCCGGCGACCCGAACAGGAGCATTCCATGCATCTCATAAAAGTCGATCCGCGCGCGCTGAAGGAAAACCCCGACCGCGCCCGCCAGACGAAATCCAATCCCCAAGCCGACGCGCTGATGCTGGCGACGATCAAGGCCGTCGGCATCGTGCAGCCGCCGCTGATCGCGCCGGAGACCGGCGGTGGCAACGGCTACATCATCGATGCCGGCCATCGCCGCGTCAGGCTGGCTATCGCCGCCGGGCTCGAGGAGATCGAAGTGCTCGTCGCGGAAGCGGCGAACGACAACGGCGCCATGCGCTCGATGGTCGAGGACATCGCCCGCGAGCCGCTGAATCCGGTCGACCAATGGCGCGCCATCGAGAGGCTCGTCGCGCTCGGCTGGACGGAGGAGGCGATCGGCGTCGCGCTCGGCTTCCCGGTGCGCCAGATCAGGAAGCTTCGGCTGCTCGCCAACGTACTGCCGGTCATGCTCGACCAGATGGCCAAAGGCGATATGCCCGACGAGCGGCAACTGCGCACCATCGCTGCCGCTTCTCCTGACGAACAGGCGGAGGTCTGGAAGAAGCACAAACCGAAGAAGGCCGATCCCCAGGTCTCATGGTGGAGCGTCGCGCAAGCACTGACGAAGACGCGCATGCTGGCGAAGGATGCGAGCTTCGACGACGAGCTCGCAAAGGCCTACGGCATCGTCTGGCAGGAGGATCTGTTCGCGCCCGCCGATGAAGACAGCCGCTACACGACCGACACCGAGGCCTTCCTCGGCGCGCAGAACGAATGGATGGCGAACAACCTACCGAAGCGCGGCGTTCTCGCCGAGACGACGCAGTGGGGCGAGGTCAAGCTGCCGCCAAAGGCCGAACGCATCTACGGCAAGCCGGGCAAGGCTGATCACTCGGCCTGGTATCTCGACCGAGAAGGCAAGGTCCAGTCGGTCGCCTACCGCATGCCGGAGCAGAAGAAGCCGAAGGGCAAGACAGGTAGCGCTGCGGGCGACACCACGACCGACGAAGCGGCGACCGCAGACGCTGTCGTGACGACAAAGCCGCGCCCGGACGTGACGCAGAACGGCCGTGCAATGATCGGCGACTTCCGCACCGACGCGTTGCACGAGGCGCTCGCCCGAGCTCCTATCGAGGACGACACGCTGATGGCGCTGCTCGTGCTGGCCTTCGCCGGGTCGAACGTCTCTATCGCGTCCGGGGCTTGCGACAATCCCTACGGCCATGCCCGCCTGGAGCGGCACGGGGTCCGCTTGATTGGCGAGGACGGCAAACTCTCCTTCGACCGTGAGACGCTGAGCCAGGTCGTGCGCAGCGTGCTGATCGACGTGTTCTCGGCCCGCGAAAACCGCTCCGACAGCGGCATCGTCGCGCGCGTCGCCGGCGATGCGATCGGCGCCGACAGCTTCCTGCCGAACATGGGAACGGAGGACTTTCTATCGTGCCTGTCGCGTTCGGCGCTCGAGGCGTCATGCCGGGACACGCCGGTCCTCCCGCGGGCTCGAGTCCAGGAAACGCGCTCAGCGCTGGTCGAGCATTTCAAGGAGGGGCGGTTCGTTCACCCGGCGGCGCAGTTCGCGCCCGGCGCCGAAGCGCTGGCCGAATGGATGGCGCGGAACAGGGTTTTGGCCGAAGAGCATGACAGCACCGAGAAGGTTGGCGGAGTCTCCAATCCGGCCGAGCTGGGCAGCGACGACCCGGTGGATGACATCGCCGATGTCGCCGGAGAGGATGCCGAGGAGGACCATGCACCCCCGACCGAGGACGACATCGAGCCCTTCCGCGAAGCCGCCGAGTAGGGCGCACTCACTCTTCTCGTTCCAAAGGATTACCGCCGCCGGCACCCCTGCCGGCGGCGATTCTGTTTCCAGCCACTCCCAAGGAAAACACCATGTCCGCACAGCACATATACGACTTTGCCCCTCTCGGCTCGATCGTCCGCTATAGCGACGGCACGCCACAGCCGCCGGCTCGCCACACGCGAAAGCGCGCGGTTTGGGAAACCACCAACAATGCCGGGTGTTTGATCCGCAAGCAGCAGGGCAGGCGGGGCGGCGTCGAGGGATTTCTAGCGACCTTCACCCTTCGTACCGGCGATATCGCAACGTGCGGAATCATCGTCGTCAAGGTGCTTCGGACGTTCGACGTCCGAAGCCGCCTCACCTTCACGGTTGTCGAACAGGCGCTGATCGGCTCGGTGCGCGTCCTCTCCGGCGAGGGTGACGATCGGGAGCTCCTCAATCTCGCCGAGGATCCCGCAGCCGCCGAGCGGTGGCGCGAGCTCAGCGGTTATCGCCAAGCGGTGCTCGAAGCGGTGGCGGCCGACGAGCTTGCCGTAGAATTCGTCGAGGGGAGGGCCGTCGCATGAACTCCCTGCCCTCGAACGAGACATCTGTGGTCCGACCCGGCGATGGTCCGGACGCCGTCTACGGCAGAACAGCGGACAGGCTCCTCGCCGCCAGGATCGGGGAGGATGACGCCTTCGCCATGGTGCCGTGTTCCGGCAAATACTCCGTTTTTTCCGCATGGCGTCTTCGTCGCCCGATAGACGAGTGGAAGCGATCCGACTTCTACGTCCGCTTCGGCGCGGTTTCCGACGAGACGGCGTTTCGTGCGCGGGTCGAGGAGCAGGCCGAGCACCGGCGCGAGCTGAAACGGCTGAATCGGCAGACGATCGCATCAAGGGACAGCACGCACTGGGGCACTTCCGAGGGCGCGACCGTCCACGCCGAAGGCATCGTCCGACACACCACGACCGGCCATGGCGGGTTCTATCTGACGCCTGAGCGAAACGCCGACGTAATCCCGAGCCTCCGCCGCAATGATGGCTGGTAAGAGGAAGACTGCGAATGGGCGATCGTCGCGCTGTCCTTCCCCGAGCACTTCACGGCCTATGAGCGCCGATGCGCCGAAGAGACGGTCCGCCACTGCTGGCCGGACGAGTGGCAGGCCTTGTTCGGCCGAGCCCTCGCGCCCGGCGAGTCCACCGTGAAGGACCGCCGAGCCTTCGAGCGTGAGCATGCCGGTGCCTGGATCGCGGTCTCTGCCATCCGATCCGACCATGAGGCAGGCATGACGGAGGTGATCGCGACGCGCGGCGGGAAGCGAAGCGCTGGCAATCCGGAGCGACGCTTCCTCGTGCCGTCGCAGGAGTATGGCGGCAGCGGTGGCCGTTTCGGCTTCGTGGGGTCACTGCAAGAAAGTGACCTCCGTGTACGCTAGATTCGAACGGAGCATGAACGCTGTTTCGTTCATGCCGCGAGGATCGACGGCTTGGTTCTAAGCGGCCGCAACTCGCCCGGCGCCGGCTGGTTGTCGGCATCCCAGGCGTAATCGCCGGTGAACGACAGGTGCTCCCACCCGAGCGGCGCGACGTGACGCATCGTGTCAGGTCCCACGCCGAGGTCGGCCGCCGCGAGTCCGAGATAACGCGTGTTCCACAAGATCACCGCCGCGACGATGAGGTTCAGTCCGGAGGCGCGATAGGCCTGGTTCTCGAAGGTGCGGTCGCGCAGCTCACCGAGCTGGCAGAAGAAGATGCCTCGCGCGAGCGCGTTCCGAGCCTCGCCCTTGTTCAAGCCGCCCTGCGCGCGCCGGCGCAGATCGAGGTCGCGCAGCCAGTTCAGCATGAAGATCGAGCGCTCGAGCCGGCCCACCTCGCGCAATGCCACCGCCAGCCCGTTCTGGCGCGGGTAGGCGGACAGTTTCCTGAGCATGGCCGACGCGGTCACCGTCCCCGAGCGGATCGAGGTTGCCACGCGCAGCAACTCGTCCCAGTGCTGGGCGGCGTGCGCAATGTCGATCGGGCCGCCGGCGTCGACCATCGGTGCGAGCAGCGGATCGATGTTCATTCCGGGCGGTAGATGCAGCCGTCGGTCCTTGAGATCGCGCAGGCGCGGCGCGAAGCGGTACCCAAAGAAGGGCATGAGGCCGAATACGTGATCGGAGGCGCCGCCGGTATCGACCGCGTGTTCCTCGATCGTCAGCCCGGACTGGTGGTAGAGAAGCCCGTCGAGCACGTGCGGCGCCTCGCCGGCGGTCGCAGCGATCACCTTGGTGTGGAACGGCCCGTATTGGTCGGAGACGTGGGTGTAGAACGACACGCCTGGCTCATTGCCGTGGCGCGCGTTGACGTCGGCGATGGCCTCGCCTGGGCCGCCGGCGAAGAAGTGCTGCCCGTCGGAGCTCGCCTTGGTGCCGTCGCCCCAAACTTGAGCGAGCGGCAGCGAGCGGTGCGCGTCGATGAGGCGCGCAAGCGCTTCCGCATAAGCCGCCTCGCTGACGTGCCAGTCGTGGATCAGGGCGAGCTGTCGCAGGCTCGCGCCCCGGCAGGTCTCCGACATGCGGGTGAGCCCTAGATTGATGCCGTCGGCGAGCACGCAGGTAAGGAGCGCGGCGCGATCATCGCAGGCCCGCCCAGTCCGCCTGTGGGTGAAGCAGTCGGAGAAGCCGGTCCAACCGTCGACGTCGAGCAGTACATCGGTGATCCGCGCTCGCGGTAGCCGGTCGTAAAGGGCCTGTCTGACGGATTTGACTGCGGGTGGCGTCGTGGCGCGCAACGGCGCGATCGTCAGCCCCGTTTCGTCCAGGCGAACATCGGGCAGCTCGCCAGCCCGGGTGCGCACTGCCACCGCCGCGGCCGCCTCCTCGAGCCGGGCGCGGCGCTCGGCCAGGTGGTCTTCGAACCTGGGCGCGACTGCGAGCGGCAGCGGACCCGCCGCCTTCAGCGCCTCAAATGTCGGTTTCGGCAGCAGGTAGTCATCGAAGGCGCGGTAGCGGCGCGAGTGGGCAACCCAGATGTCGCCGGCGCGCAGTCGCTCTCGCAGTTCCGAGAAGGCGCACAGCTCGTAAGCCGCTCGATCGACGGCGCCTTGGCTAACGACGAACGGGCGCCAGCGCCGCGACACAAACCTGAGCGGCGGCGAGGCCGGCAGTTTGCGCTTGCCGGCGGCATAGGTGGCGCGGATGAGTTCGAGCGCGGCCATAAGGTCCTTGACCGCGGCCGAACCCTCGAACGCGAATGTCTCGAGAAGCCGAGGTCCAAACACCCTGACGCTCTTGTGGCGCACAACGAGCTCAGCGGTGGGGTCTATAAGCTCCGGTCCGGACAGCGCCTCGGCGTGCGCAACGGCGACTTCGAAGCGAGCCCATCCCACCTTGGCGGCGACGGCAACGTCGAGATCCTCTTCCCGCCGGCGCGCCTCGATCATCGCTCGACCCGAGAGCGCAAACACGCGCAGGTCACTTTGCACCTCGCGCATCGACCGCGCCGCGCGCTCGTCGGCCTTGCGCTCCGCCGCGCGTCCGAGCGAGGCCATGAGCTTCTCGAACATGGTGAGCGTAGCGTCGGTCAGCGCCTCTTCGAGCGCGATCGCGGCGGCCGCAAGCATGGCGTGGCGCCTGAGTGGGTTCAGGCCGGCAAGGTGTTGTGCTGCGATCCGGACCGCCTCGTCCGCCAATCGTTCGAACACCGGAGGCGGCAACGCGCCTGCGCGCATGCGATCGATCCCGAGGGCGCGTACGTGGTGCAGACGCTCGATGAGCCTGGGCACGTTCTTCGGCGCCGGCGACTGCGGCGCGTTCCTTAGCCACCCGAGCCAGGTGAGCCTGCCCGTTGTACGCGGGTCCAGCAGAGCGTCCATGCGCCCGAGCGTCGCTTCGTCGAGGCCGGTGGTCAGCACCTCGTGGCCCAAGCGCTCGGCGCGCTGCCGCGCGCCCCGGATCACCGCCTCGAGCACGAGCAGCGACGGAAGGGACACGCGTTTGCGGCGAAGCTCCTCGACGAGAATGCCGGCAAGCTGGCCGGGACGGATGATGGTCTGAGCGGCGGCCGTCAGGAACGAAACCGCCGCGTGCGCGGCCGCGCGATCGAACGACGAGTAGCCACCCGCCCGCATGATCTCGCCGAGGTGGACCCGCCGGGTGGCGGTGCGATGCGCGTATTCGCCGAACGCCGACGCCAGTACCCCGAGCTGGCGTGCGACGTAGGCGAGCACGGCATCTGGCGGGGTCTCGCCGGCTTCGAGCACGCGCCCGGGAAAGCGCAGGTAAAGGAGCACGAGCGCGTAGCCGAGCCGGTTGGCATCGCCGCGCTTGGCGGCGACCTGCGTCAGATCCTCGCCTCCCAGCGTGTAGTGGCGGGCGATCTCGCGCTCGTCGGTGGGCGGCTCCAGGTGGCGTGCCCATAGATCATCGCTCAGCAGCCGTCGCCTTGCCATCGGCTTTCTCCCCCGCCCAGGGCGAGCAGCTTACGCCAACTCACCGAGGAATGGAGTCGAAGGGCGCGAACCAGCGGCCTGCAACGGTCCGTCAAACCTCCGTCTTCCGGCCAGCCTCCAAGTTGTCCGGCAACGTATGTTGACAACGGCAAAGCGGACGCGATGATTGACGGACAGGAAAACGGACGAAAGGCAAGACATGTGGCGCTGATCGGTTATGCGCGAGTGTCGACCGCCGAGCAGAACCTCGCCCTGCAGCGCGACGCGCTCGCCGGCGCTGGCTGCGAAACCGTGTTCGAGGATCATGCTTCGGGCGCCAAGGCCGAGCGGCCGGGCCTCGCCGATGCGCTCGTGCATCTGCGCCGCGGCGACGCGCTGATTGTGTGGAAGCTCGACCGGCTGGGCCGCTCGATGGCGCATCTCATCGACACGGTTCGTCGGCTCGAGATCAAGGGTATCGGCTTCCGCTCCTTGACCGAGGGCGTCGACACCACGACGCCCGGCGGCACGCTCGTCTTCCACATCTTCGGGGCGCTCGCGCAATTCGAGCGCGACCTGATCCGCGAACGCACGAATGCCGGGCTCAAGGCAGCTGAAGCGCGCGGCAGGAAGGGCGGCAGAAAGCCGGTCGTCACGCCCGATAAGCTGACCCGGGCCCGCGCGCATCTCGCCGCCGGGCTGACTGTGCGCGAGGCTGCGGCAAGGGTGAAGGTAGGCAAAACTGCCCTTTATGAAGCGATCAGCGGCACAGCGGGTGGATCAAAAAAGTGAGTTCATGGTCCGTTCGCATCTAGCGTACACGGAGGTCACTTTCTTGCAGTGACCCCTTCGTCATCGACGAGGCGCGGCATGCCCACTATGACGGCCAGTCCAGCTTCGTCGGCTGGCAGGGGCGAACACTGCCATGACATCCGCCACGGGAGGGCTCGCGCGGTTTCTGGTGCCCTCCTTCATGGTGCTGGCGGTGCATCATCGACGCTGGACGGCAACGAATGCCAGTGCGATCCGAGATGGCAAGCCGAGATAACTCCCACAGGTCGGCTGCGGTATCGGGGCGATCCGGTGCCTTCGAGAGGTCGGAAGCTTGGAGTTGCCCGATCAACGTGCGAGCGGTTCGAAGGAGGAAGCAGCTCTGGCCACGATGCGCTCCCTGTCGGAACCTCGTCCGGCGGTTCATCGCCCCTGCCGGCCTGTCCTTCGGTTTGCTGCGGTCTGAACCGGCGGCCGTGCGCTTCAAGGCCGCGTGCCGCGCCGCGGGGCGGCCGGTTCCCGCCGATCTCGCAAAGCGGGTCCGCGTCCCACGCAAGGGCCAAGAGCCCTGCTTGGCCGCAAGCCCGCTCCGCTCGCCTGGCAGGTCCCGGACCCTGAAGCGCCCGTCTTCCGCCGGTTCCTTTTGACCGCACCGAAGGACAGACCGGCAAGGGCCGGAACCGCTTCGGGACGATCAAGAAAGGATCACACCATGGCCAAGGCTACCCGCTCCACCGCTTCCGCCGCTCGCGTCGTCCAATTGCGCAAGGGTACGACCCTCGAAATGGTCCGGCTCGCCTGCCCAGATGCCCATCAGGCCGGCCTCATCTCCGAAAGCTTCGGCCTGCCGCTCCTCGACAGCGACGGCATTCGCGATCTCCACGAGCGCTTGCTGATCGAAACCGCCGACGCGATGAAGGAGGGCATCAGCGACCGGGCGATGCAGATCCACCTCCAGCGCATCGTTGGCGCCTATGTCGGCTCGGCCCACGGCGCCGGACAGTTCTACTCCAGAGCGGTAACCGAGGCACGCGATCTCACGGCTAAGCTCGCCAATGACATTCGCGACGAGGACCTCGACGGGCCGGTCGGCTTCCAGAGTTCCGCGCAGCGCAAGCGCGAATTCGCCGCCGACATGGGTCTTCAGTCCCACGCGTTGCGCATGGCCGCCGAAGGGGCGGTTACGGCCTACGAGCAAATCGTCGGAGAGCGCTGGAAGCCCTTCGAACGCCAGGTTGAGAACCCCGGCGCCACCGTCGACCGGAAGGCGGCCGACCTTCAGATGGCAGCGCTCGGCTGAGGCGCCAAATGGCGGGGCTTTGGCCCCGCTTCTCTCCCACGAACGCTTAGGCAACGGCGCTGCGCATTTTTCGGAGCTGTAGTAATGTAGAGTGTGCCATCTACACCGGTATCAAAACTTATCTACACCGAGGTCGCCATGCCAATCAACGTCGCGCGCTTCAGTAGAAGATGGTCGCGACCTTGGCAAAGACCTCGTCCATGATCGCCGATGGTAGGCTTTCCACTCTGCGGCCGTTGCGTGCGTTGAGGTCGAGGACGCGGGGCTGATCGCAGCGCACCACCCCGGTGGTCTGGATCCCGTCGAGTAGCACGGCAATTCCGAGGCGACGCGCAAAGTCGCCGCTGTTCGTGATCGGCGCGATGACCGGCAGGTTGGTGGCTTGGTTGAAATCGTCGGGGGAGACAATGACGACCGGGCGACGCTTGCGCTGTTCACTGCTTCGAGTTGGTTCCAGATGCCGCCATGCCGATCGACATCGACAATCCGTGGAATTTGCGGCAACTCGTGCCGCCGACATCAGACGTGCGGCGCTGGTTCAGAAAGCGGCTGGACTGCCAGGCGCAAGCCCATCGCACGAAGAACAGCGTTCAGGCTACGCAGCTCGGGGTTCCCCTTCTCCGAAAGGGTGCGGTAGAGTTGCGTCGCGTTTAGCTCGGCCGCTTTGGCAACTGCCGGCAAACCCCCGAACGCTTTGGTCATTTGCCTGATTGTCACCAGCAGTTCGCCTTGGTCGCCATCCATCAGGATCGCATTGAGCGTGGCGGCAGCCATCGCCGGATCGTCCCGGAACAGATCGGCCATTGCGTCGTCATGACTGCGGTCTTTCATCGTCATTGCTCCTTCAATCGACACGGCTTTGCCAGTCGCGCCAATAGTCACACGCCCGGCCTATGTCGGCGGCCTGTGTCCGCTTGGTGCCGCCGCACAGGAGCAGCATGACCGTCTTGCCCGATCGGGCGTAATAGATCCTGTATCCTGGGCCGACATCAATGCGCAGTTCATGCACACCATCGCGAAGCGGTTTGAAATCGCCGAAGTTGCCGTCTTCGAGTCGGTTCAGGCGTCGAATGATCGCGGCCTTGGCCTGCACGTTGCGGAGCTTGCGCAGCCAGCCGGCAATCAGGTCGTCGCCGTCTTGGGTCAAGTAATGCCGAACATCGAACATACTACCCATATTCGTTTATAAACGAATAGCTTGCAAGCCGTATTTTCGCCTTTGAAGATGATGTTGCGGGACTTGCAGAGTGTTCCGGCGCTTGGCATTGGAACATCGCAACGACGCTGATGCCTTGTAGCGCCCATCGCAGCCCGTCCCGGCGGGCGGCCTTGCCGGGGTCGGGTTCCGGCGCAACGGCTTTGCCGTCCTCCTCTTCGTTCTTGCCCTTCACACCCCTCGCTGCGCTCGGCCGCGCGCGGGTGCGCCGTCTCCCTGAACGCCCCGGCTGACGGACCTCCGTGACGGGGCCGCGATCGGCGCGGCCTCCAGACGGAGGTTCAGGGAAATGAGCAGGAAGCAAGAAAAGACGCGCACCGACATCTACGCACAGATCACAGACCGGATCATCGCGGATCTGGAAAAAGGCGTGAAACCCTGGATGCAGCCGTGGAGTGCGGCCAACGCTTCGGGCCGCATCACCCGGCCGCTGCGCCACAACGGCGAGCCCTATTCCGGCATGAACGTCCTGCTGCTCTGGTCGGAGGCCGTCGCCCGAGGCTTTGCCTCGCCGACCTGGATGACGTTCAAGCAAGCGACCGAGCTCGGCGCTCATGTCCGAAAGGGCGAGAGCGGCTCGACCGTTGTCTTCGCCAGCCGCTTTACCAAGACCGAGGGCGACGGCGCTGGCGGCGAGGTGGAGCGCGACATCCCCTTCGTGCGCGCCTACACCGTCTTCAACGTCGACCAGATCGACGGGCTGCCGGAGTGCTATCACGCGCCCACCTTGCCCGTCCCCGATCCTGTCGCACGCATCGCCGAGTCGGACCGGTTCTTCGCCAACACCGGGGCAGTCATTCGGCATGGCGGTACGAAGGCGTTCTATGCGCCGGCCTCAGATCATATCCAGATGCCGCCCTTCGAGGCGTTCCGCGACGCGGCCTCCCATGTTGCCGTTCTCGGCCATGAGGCAACCCACTGGACGGCGCCGTCCCACCGTGTCGGCCGCGATCTCTCCCGCTACCACAAGGACCGCAGCGATCGCGCCCGCGAGGAACTCGTCGCCGAGCTCGGGAGCTGCTTCCTCTGCGCCGATCTCGGCATCGTGCCGGAGCTCGAGCCGCGCGAGGATCATGCGAGTTACCTCAACGCCTGGCTGAAGGTACTGTCCGGCGACAGACGTGCGATCTTCGCGGCAGCCGCCCATGCGCAGCGGGCCGTCGCTTTCCTGCACAGCCTGCAACCGGCTGCGGTTGAGAAACGGGAGGCCGCATGATGCCACAACCGTCGATCTCACCATCGCGAGGGGACTGCGCCGCGCCGTGGCCGATGGTCGATAGCTGGCACGAGTGGAGAGGGCGGTACATGTGCCGATGCGCCAACGCCGCCTTGAGGTTCGACCGGCGAGGGCGGGATCTCTAGCCCGCATTATGCACGCCTATTTGGATCGGGGCGGATTTTCTGCGGCCATTCTCCCGGCTTTTCCGATTTTTCGACGGCCTCGACGCGCGTCATCGGTCCGGCGGGTTGCTGGATTGCAGGGTGGAGCGGTTTGCGGGTTGCCGGGAGGGATTGAGGTCAGGGGGCCGTCGTCGCCCCGCCGCTCATGTGACCAGACGGGGAATGCGCGCTAGGGCAACCGGAATGATTGCCTGTGCCGGGTATGACGTCGGCAGGTGAATCCTGATTATCGTCTTCAGTTCGACGATGCGGGCGGCGATTTTGATGAGACGCAGACGCAGCGTGTCGAACTGCAAGGCACGCCAACTCGACCGCTTCGGCATGGAGACGCGCAAGCCCCAGAGGATCCAGTAGGCTCCGGCGTGGAGGAAGAGACGCAATTGGTTGGCTGTGGCTTTGGTGCAGGAGGTGCGGTCGGCGGCGAGATGCGTTTTCCAGGATTTGATGTGGTTCTCGGCCTGACCGCGCCGGCAATAATTGTCCTGATAGAGAGCTCGGGGCTTGCCCTCGAGGCTGGTGACGACGAAGCGTGTGTCGGGTCCCTGGGGGCCGACTTCGACGCGGGCGATGATGCGCTCGACCCGGCTCCAACTTTTGGCGCCGTCATGAAAGGACGTGAAGCGCCGCAGTTTCTCGCAAGCCGGCGCCGCCTCGAAGAGCTTGTGCGGTGCGAGCTTCGAGGTCGAGGATATGGCGGCGCAAGGTCGTGGTCGGAGCGACGCCGAGGATGTAGTCGATGCCGTTGGCGCGGCACCAGTCGAGAACCTCGGGGCAGCAATAATGACTATCGGCGCGCAGCAGGATTTCGGTTCTCGGCCAGTTGGCCCGGATACAGCGGAGCAGGCGGCGCAGAAACGGCTTGATCTCGCGGCCGCTCGGGCGTTTGGCCGGACGCAGAACGGCTGTTACGAAGCGGCCCTCGCCGTCGAAGACGACGATGGGCTGGAACCCGTATTCGTCGTGATGGGCGTTGAAGAGACGCAATTGCTGGCCGCCGTGAACGGCATCGAAGGTGTCGTCGATATCGAGCACGATCCGTTTCGGCACCTGTTTGAAGGACGCGCAATACAGGTCGATCATGGCTCGTCCCATCCGCAGCAAGGCCCGCGGATCGGGCAGGTTCTCCAGCCGGGAGATGGTCGATTGCGAGCAGAGTTCCCGATCGGAGGGGGCAAGATCGAGCGCCATCTTGAACATCGGATCGCTTCAAAGGGCCGATGCGTCGTTGCCGTCCTCGTATCCCGCTGCGATCATCAGCATGCGAAAACGGATGATGTCGGCGAGGCTGTGCGTGATCAATGTGGGATCGCGCGGATCGCACACACACAAAGCCAGTCGATCGGCCACCTTCAGGCGCTGTTCGGCCTCGCGCAGCAGCAGCAATCCGCCATCGGACGACAGGCACCCACCATCGAATTTGGCCACAACGGTCTTGCCGGAGACCGGTGACAGGCCGGGCAGCATCGGGTTAAGATCGCGCATGGCGGATGTGGTCTCGCGGAAATGGCGCTGTTTGGTCTCGACACCCAATTCATACGACGTTTCAAAAGCTTGCGCTACATCCGCCTACCGCCGGTGAATTATCCGGGCTAGCAAACTAGAGGTGGTCCCGGTTTTCAGACCATCCAGCGGCGGATTTAGAGTGGAACGCGGTTGTGGTTATGCCGCCAGTTTCTCATCGGCCCAGCTCATCGCATAGGCTTCGTTCGGTGTCGCGTCATGTAGGCTCGAATGCGGCCTCTCGGCATTATAGTAGCTGATCCACGAGCCGATCCCATGCCGGGCTTCGGAGCCCGTCTCGAACGCATTCAGGTAGACGCATTCGTATTTCAACGACCGCCAGAGCCTCTCGATGAACCGATTGTCGATCCAGCGACCTCTGCCATCCATCGAGATCCTGATCCCGGCCGCCTTCAGCTTGTCGGTGAAGTCGGCGCTGGTAAACTGCGAGCCTTGGTCGGAGTTGAAGATCTCCGGTCTGCCGAAGCGGGCCATGGCCTCCTCCAGCGCCTCGATGCAGAAGCCGACGTCCATCGTATTCGACAGCCGCCAGGCCAGCACCTTCCTTGTCGCCCAGTCCATAATCGCCACGAGATACAGAAAGCCTCGCCGCATCGGGATGTAGGTGATGTCTGTGCACCAGACGTGGTTCGGCCGCTCGATCGTCAGTTCCCGCAGGAGATAGGGATAGATCCGGTGCTGCGGGTGCGGCTGGCTGGTTCGCGGCGCCTGGTAGATCGGCGACAGGCCCATCTTGCGCATCAGCCGCCGAACGCGATGACGCCCGACGAGATAACCCTGCCGACGCAGCCAGCGCGCCATCTGCCGAGAGCCATACCATGGCGTCTCCAGGAACTGCTCGTCGATCCGTCGCATCAAAGCGAGGTTCTCGGCGCTCTCGCCCGCGGGCGTGGCGTACAGCGTCGAGCGCGTCAACGACAAAAGACGGCATTGGCGCCGGACGCTGAGACGAGGATGGTCCTTCTCGATGCCTGCCTGCCTTCGATCCCGGCTCATCGACCGAAGGCCTTCTGCAAAAAATCCCGTTCCACAACGAGTTGCCCGATCTTGGCGTGGAGCTTCTCGAATTCCGCATCGCGATCTTGGGCCGTCTCGGCAACGCCGCCCCCGAACGCTGTCGCCATGTTCTCGATGGCCAGGCGCTTCCACTGGCCGACTACATTCGGATGCACCCCGTGCTTCTTCGCCAATTCGGCCAGCGTCAGCTCGCCTCGGATCGCATCCAGCGCGACCTTGGCTTTGAATTCCGCGGAATACCGCGCCCTCTTCGACATGCTCGGATCGTCCTTCTCATCAGGCGATCCACCCTAAATGCTGGTCCGGTTTTCCGGGACCACCTCTGGGAGCGCAGGGCCGCGTCGACAACCGCCATGTCGTCGCCGATATGGACGCCATCATCGCCCTCTGCGGGATAATAGCCGGGCAGCGCCACGGTGATGGCCTCCCCCTTGTAGGCAACGACGAAGGACCGCACCTCACGGCGCAATGTTTCCCCAGTTTCCGGGGAAACCATCGTCTCCGGCAAAGCCTGTTTCGAAGCCACCATGTTCATTTCTCCTTGAAAGACATGACCGTGAACTCGGTGATGACGTCCGCCTGAAACTTCACATACAAAACCATGCCCCGCGCCGGGACATGATAGACGTCCTGCCAGACGCGTTTCGGTGGTGTCAGATGCGATCCGACGGATCCGACGGGTCGCAGAAGGCCTTAGAAGCCTTCCTGCGAGCCGCCTAGTCGCATCGATCGGTCGGGGCGGTATCTTTCCACCCTTGCGAATCCTTGCCACTAAGCAGGCACGCCTATCGCGTCAAACCGTCGCCGGGACCGCTTGCCTGTCCTGGCGCTCTCCGTCAGTAACAGCACGTGCATCTTGCCGGGATTCGCGTTGCGGCTCGGCAAGCCGTCGGAGGTGACGTTGATCAGGCTCCTAGACGCAATGGGACGCGGCTGGTGACGGGTCATCGCTCGCAGCCCGAACGGCATCCCGCCCTGCGGATTTTGCTCCATAAAGGGCGCGATCGACAGCTTTGAGCATGTCGGTGGCGTTCCGGTATCCCGCTCCAGCCGGGATCGTCGCGACGCCGAGGCTCGCGGTCACGATCCCAAACTCGGACCCGGTATGGCGCAAACCCATCGACCGTATCGCTTGCCTAATGGATTCGGCCCGATCCAGAACGCCCTCAGCCGACGTGTTCGGGAGGATGGCGATGAACTCCTCGCCGCCGTAGCGTGCGCCGACGTCCCCGGGACGCCGCAGGCACTGCTTCAAGACGTCGGCGACGAGGCGGAGGCATTCGTCCCCGGCCGGATGTCCATATGTGTCGTTGTAGTTCTTGAAGCGATCGATGTCGAAGAGGATCAAGCCAAGGTCCGTCTTCTCCCTGACAGCCCTGCCGAACTCAGCCTCGAAGCGCTCGTCGAAGGCGCCACGGTTGGTGAGGCCGGTCAAGGCGTCGTTGAAGGCCAGGATCTCCAGGCGGGCGTTTGCCTCCTTCAGCTCCTCCTCGATGATCTTGCGTCTGGTGATGTCCCTCATTACGAGAACGCCGCCGCCGCCCTCTAGCGGTCGCGCGCTGACTTCTATCCAGACCTCGGATCCCTTGGGCCGCCGTGCCCGGAAGCGAATGTCGGACATCGCCTCTCCCGACTGGAGGTTGGCAATAAGCGACTCGACGATCCCGTGGTCCTCAACGACGCTGATCGCCTCCGCTGCGCTCCCGACCAGGTCCTCAGGGCGATGCCCAAGCACATCGAGAGCGGCGGGGGACACGAACGTGAGCATGCCTACCGTGTCGAGGCGCGCGACGACATCTACGGTGTTGTCGGCAAGCAGCTTGTAGATCGCGTCACGTTCGGCCGAGGCTTGCTCAGCCCGACGAGATTCGTCGAGCCTTTCGGCCATCCTGTTGAGCTTGCGCGCGAGGCTGCGGAACTCCGGTGCCTGCCAACTATCGATGGCTACCCGCGCGTCCAGATCGCCCCCGCCGAGTCGTTTTGCCATTTCGCCGAGCTTGCCGAGCGGACGAAGATGCGTCCACGCTCCGAGCCACCATGTCGCCAGACAGGTGAGCAAGGTGACGCCGAGAACCGTTGCCATCGCGCGAAGTGAGTCGTCGTAGACGTGAGCAAGCGCTTGCGTACGCGCGACGCCGACGGTGATGACAAAGCCCGCGGCCTCGGTCACGGCCAAGGGCGCATACCCATAGATCCTGTCCACGCCGTCGAGACCAGCGACTTCTGTCACTCCTCGTCTTCCGTTGCCGATCGCGACCGTAAGCGGATGGTCGGGCATCGGATCCGTCAGGCGCACACCGCCGTTGCCGTCGCCGGTGATAAAGCGGCCGCTCCTGCGATCCAGCATCGATACAACGGTGCCGGTCTCCAAGCCGCCCGGCTCGGCAGACAGGAGCAGGTTCTCCAAGTCGTAGCCAACGAACACCATTCCCGAGCTGCCTGCTTCGCCTGCGGCCATGGCCATGCTGAGCGTCGGGCGTCCCGTCGCACGACCAAAAATGAAGTCGCCGACGACGAACGCGTCGTCTGCCGATGATGCGACCCGACCGAAGACAACCGAGTTTGCATATCGCCGCGGCGTCGACAGCGAGCTGTGGCAGACCAGCGTCTCGTTGCGGTCGACGACGCCGATGCTGTTAAACTGCGGATTGTTTTCGCGAAAGCGCACCAGCGTGGCGGAGCACTCCTCGCCGCCAGCCAGCAAAGTGGCGGGTGCATTCTTCAACGCTTCCAGGAAGATCCGGGCTTCGAGGAAAGATCTGGTGTGACGGCTGGCAGCGAGCTCCGCGGCGGCTTGCACCCTCGCCTGGGTCGACGCGATCTCGTTGCGGAAATCCGATCGGATATCATTGACCATCAGCAGCGTCAGCGGAAGGATCGCGACAGCGATGAGGGCGACAAGCCTCAGGCGGATTCCGATACAGCCAAAAACTGACCGCACTTCGCCTGTCTGCGCGTTCGCGGCATCGATCGCGGAATTATTTCCGGAAGCGGCCGTCCCGGCAACTTCGCCATGGTCCATGCGGGAGCTTTCTAATAAGACCGCAGACGGTACGCCAAGCGGGCAACTTCAAAGGGAGGAAAGAGACGCTCACGCTGTTGTTTGCCGGAGATCAACCCCCTTGTTCCAGAATGCGTTTTGGGCTGACTCCGATAAAGCGGTCGATCTGATCCGGTCTCGACGGCCTGCCGATGAGGTAGCCCTGCGCCTGCATCCACCCGCGAGCGGTGAGCCACTCCAGTTGCGCTTCGGTTTCGACACCTTCGGCCGTCGTTGTCATCGAAAGTGAGCGACCGAGGCTGCCGACGGCTTCGATGATCGCCTCCGATTGATCCGAGATACCGATGTCGCCGACAAAGGAACGGTCCAGCTTGATCTTGTCGAAGGGGAAGGTGCGGAGGTAGCCCAGTGACGAGTATCCCGTGCCGAAATCATCCAGCGCGATGCGGACACCGAGCTCCTTCAGTGCATGGAGAAGCTCGAGATTGGTCTCGCTGTCGTTGAGGAGTACGGACTCGGTAATTTCCAGCTCAAGGCGGCAAGGCGGAAGTCCGGATGCTGCCAGAACGGCCGCGACGCGAAGTGGCAGGCTCCCGCTCCTGAACTGAACAGGCGAGACGTTCACGGCGACGCTGACGTCCTGCGGCAGTGTCGAGGCTTGTCGGCATGCCTGAGCCAGTACCCACTCGCCGATCGGCAGGATCAGTCCGGTTGGACTTGCCCCCTTTTAGTGGAGAGCGTTTTGATTACGCGGCGGCCAGTCGTTCGAACTGGACGGGGCTGATGAAGTCGAGCGCGGAATGGCGCCGGACGGGGTTGTAGAAGCTGTCGATGTAGCGGCCGATGGCCGCCTTCGCCTCGGTCCTGGTCTGGAAGACGGTGCGCCAGACCAGCTCGGATTTCAACGTCTTGAAGAAGGTCTCGACCATCGCATTATCATAGCAGTTGCCCTTGCCGGACATCGAGATCAGCACGTCGTACCTGCGTAGCTCGGCCTGATAGTCGATCGAGCAATATTGGCTGCCGCGGTCAGAATGATGGATCAGGCCGGTTTTCGGGCGGCGCAGGACGAGGGCCTTGCGGAGCGCCTCGAGAGCCAACTCCTTGTGTAGACGATCGCTGACGGCCCAGCCGACGACGCGCCGGGCGAACAGGTCGATGACGACGGCGAGATACAGCCAGCCCTCTCGCGTCCAAACATAGGAGATGTCGGCTCCCCACTTCTCGTCCCGGCGTTCGGTCGCGAAGTCCTGATCAAGGAGGTTCGGCGCGATCGGGAAGGCGTGCAGGCTGTCCGTCGTTCGCTTGAACCGCCGCTTCTGCCGGGCCTTGAGGCCGTTCTCGCGCATCAGGCGCGCTGTCCGACGGCGCCCGATAGCGATCCCCTCGGCCTGGAGTTCATGCCGCATGCGAGGACTCCCATAGGTGCCGTTCGACAACCGAAACGCCGAGCGGACATGCGCCAGAAGCACCATGTCGCGCTGCTGCCGGCGGCAGGCCGGTCGATCCTTCCATGCAAAATAGCCGCTCGAGCTGACGCCGAGGACCTTGCAGAGACGCTGGACGGGGAATTCTTCTTTCGCCGCATCGATGAGTTCGAACCTCACCGACTTCCCTCCCGGGCGAAAAAAGCCATCGCCTTCTTCAGGATGCCACGCTCCTGACGAAGGATCTCATTCTCCCGCCGCAGCCGCTTCATCTCCGCAGCCATGTCCTCGACGCGGTCGGGAGGCGGGCTTTCTATCAAGGCGTCGCGCCGCTTGTCGATCCAGCGCCGCAGTGTCGATAGCCCAACGCCAAGGTCCTCCGCGATCTCGCGCTGCGTCCGGCCGCTCGTCTCAACCAGACGGACGGCTTCCTCCTCGAATTCCTTCGTAAATCGTCGCTGTGTCTTCGCCATGGAGTTCCTCATGCCTCATTGAGAACTCTCCACTTTTCCGGGGCAAGTCCAGGTTGCCTCGGCGAGCGGGATGAACTCAACTGGCGAGACGACGCCACGAACCGGATGCTGCCAACGCAGCAGCGCCTCGAAGCATCGAACGCGTCCGCTCGAGAGATCCATGAGGGGTTGGTAGGCCAGGCTCAACTCGCCGCGCTCCAGCGCCGACAACAGGTCGTGCTTCAGCGCTTGCCGCGTGTGGATTGCTTCCTGCATGGCCGCCTCGTAGAGTCGGGCCGTGCTGCCGCCGTCCGCCTTAGCTTGGTAGAGTGCGATGTCGGCTTCCTTGAACAGCTCCTCTACTTGCTGGCCGGAACGGCGTGTGACGGCGACTCCGACGCTGACACCCGCCTGGAGGTGATCGCCGCCAATCTCGAACGGCTCTTTCATCGTCCCAACGACGCTTTCGGCGAGTTCAAGCGGTGCCACGCCGCTGGCCGATACGGCGTGGATGACCGCGAACTCGTCTCCACCCAGCCGAGCGAGCGGCCCGGCTTTTTCCGTGACCTTCGTCAAGCGCTCCGCGACTTGTTGGAGAAGTGCGTCACCAACGGCGTGGCCGCGGGTGTCGTTGATCTCCTTGAAGTCGTCGAGGTCCAGGACAAGGACCGCGACCTCGGCGCCATCGCTGCGAGAGAGCGTCTCCTTCAGCGTTTCGTTGAACTTCATGCGGTTGGGTAGTCCCGTCAGGAAGTCGTGATGGGCGACATGGGTGATGTTCTCCTGGGCGCGTTTCTGCTCCGTAACGTCACGCGCCGCTGCCAGGAGGCGGCCGGGCTTGCCGTCGGCTTCCCGGATTGGCCCCAGATGCACGTCCCACCATCGCGGTGGTCCGTCGGCAGGAGCGTAGGGTAAGGAGAAGCGGCATCCGCAGCCCTGCGATGCGACAAGAACGGCGTCGGCGATGTGGGGTGCGTACTCACGTGGCCAGAGATTCGACCAGTGTCTGCCGATGACCTTGGCATGCGTATCGATGCCAGCAGCCCGCAGCGCATGATGATTCATGAACTGGATGTTTCCGGCGATGTCGAGCACGGTGATGCAGTCCGAGCTGCTTTCGAGAACGCTCCGGGAGAACGCTTCGCTCTGTCGAAGTGCCTCAATGGCGAGCATGCGTTCGTGGATGTCCTCGCAGGTGCCGTACCAGCGCGCTATCGACCCGTCTGGAGAGCGCTTCGGCGCCCCTTCTGCACGAAACCAGCGATAGCTGCCGTCGCGCTGACAGATGCGATAATCCACTGTCACAGGCGCGCCGCTCTCCAGGCATGCATGCCAAATCCGTGCCGTGGGTTCAAGGTCGTCGGGATGCAGCGCATCTAGCCATCCGTGGCCGAGCGCTTCCTGACGGTAAGCGTCATCCCGGCTCCACCTTTCGCGCTGTGGCCTGACAGGCGAGTCTGACGATCTTGAAGAGGATCGTTCTGTGTCTGGATTTGACATTACGCTTAAGCCGATGCGCCGGGTCGAGGTGATCAACGGGGCTGGGGGACGGCGTCGCTGGTCGGCGGACGACAAGGCACGGATCCTGGAGGAGACCTTGGTGTCAGGCGCGGCGGTTTCGGAAGTGGCCCGTCGGCACGGGCTATTGCCGCAGCAGATTTTTGGGTGGCGGCGTGAGGCACGCCGTGTGTTCGATGCGGGCTCGGCGGCCTCGCCGGCTTTCGTGCCCGTCATCGTCGAACCGCCCTCGAGTGTCGTGCCGCACAATTCGCCGAAGCCGCCGCGCCGCAAGCGGGCTGCGGCTCGAAGCGGCGGCGGGATCGAACTGGAGCTCTGTGGCGTCGTTGTTCGCATTGGCCCCGACGCGAGCCCAACGACGATAGCGGCGGTGATCTCGGCGCTGAAGTGTGGTTCGTGATCGGGCCGACGGGCGCGGTCCGGGTGATGGTGGCAACCAAGCCCGTCGACTTCCGCAAGGGCGCGGAAGGACTGGCGGCGCTGGTGCGCGAGACGATGGGCGCCGATCCATTCTCGGGCACGGTCTACGTCTTCCGGGCCAAGCGGGCCGACCGGATCAAGCTGGTATTCTGGGACGGCACCGGCGTGGTGCTGGTCGCCAAGCGGCTGGAGGACGGCCAGTTCCGCTGGCCGAAGGCCCAGGACAGCGTCATGCACCTGACCGCGGCGCAGCTATCGGCGCTGCTCGAAGGCCTCGACTGGCGCCGAGTCCACGAGGTCCAGACCAGCCGCGTCCCGTCGTCATCAGGCTGACCTCTGGGGACACAAAAGCCTGTTGCCGCAGGCGTTGGGAGGTGATTCACTTCTGGCATGACACCCGCTGCCGACACGCTTCCCGACGATCCCGGCACGCTCAAGGCGATGCTGATCACCGAGCGTCTGCGGGCTGAACGTCTCGAGCAAATCATCAAGGAATTGCAGCGCCACCGCTTCGGACGCCGGGCCGAGACGCTGCCGGAAGATCAGCTTCTGCTGGGCCTCGAAGAGGTCGAGCAGGCCGCAGCCGATGACGAGGCGGCCGCAGAGGCCGCGGCTCCGGACGTTCGGACAGAGCGCGCCGCCAAGCGCCGGGCAAATCGAGGCTCGCTGCCTGCCCACCTGCCTCGGATCGAGATGGTCGTCGACATCGAGGACAAGGCCTGCCCGTGCTGCCGCCATGCCCTGCATGTCATCGGCGAGGACGTCGCCGAGCGGCTCGACATCGTGCCGGCCCAGTTCCGGGTGCTCGTCACCCGTCGGCCCCGCTATGGCTGCCGGGCCTGCGAGGGCGTTGTCGTCCAGGCGCCGGCGCCGGCACGGCTGATCGAGGGCGGCATGCCCACCGAGGCTACCGTCGCCCACGTCCTCGTCTCCAAATTTGCCGACCATCTGCCGCTCTATCGCCAGGCGCAGATTTACGCCCGCCAGGGCGTCCATCTCGACCGCTCGACGCTCGCCGACTGGGTCGGTCGAGCTGCCTTCCTGCTGCGTCCCATCCACGAGCGGCTGTTGGGCCACCTCAAGGCATCATCGAAATTATTTGCTGACGAGACCACGGCGCCGGTGCTCGATCCCGGTCGCGGCCGGACAAAGACCGGGCAGCTCTTCGCCTATGCCCGGGACGATCGGCCATGGCAGGGCGGCGACCCGCCCGCCGTTGCCTATGTCTATGCGCCCGACCGCAAGGCCGAGCGGCCCATCGCCCATCTCAAGGGGTTTGCCGGCATCCTCCAGGTCGACGGCTATGGCGGCTACAAGGTGCTGGCCGAGAAAGGGGATGTCCGGCTCGCCTTCTGTTGGGCGCATGTCCGCCGACGGTTCTACGAACTCGCCGCCGCCGGCCCCGCACCGATCGCGGCCGAGATGCTGGAGCGCATCGCTGCGCTCTACCGGATCGAGACCGAGATCCGGGGACGACCGGCCGAGGTCCGCCGTCACGCACGCCAGGAAAGAACGAGGCCCGTCCTCGACGCGATCGAGCTATTCCTGCGCGAGAAGCTCGCGCTCATCAGCCAGAAGACCAAGCTCGCCGAGGCGATCCGCTACACGCTCTCACGTTGGGAAGGCCTTTGCCTCTTTACAGGCGACGGCCGTGTGGAAATCGACAACAACACCGTCGAGCGCTCGATCCGCCCGCTGGCCCTGACCCGTAAGAACGCCCTGTTCGCAGGCTCCGACGGCGGGGCCGGCCACTGGGCCGTCATCGCTTCGCTGATCGAAACCTGCAAGCTCAACGGCGTCGATCCACAGGCCTACATGACCGCCGTCATCACGCTGATCGTAAAGGGCCATCCCAACAGCGGCATCGATGATCTCATGCCATGGCAGTTTAGGCCCACGGACGCGCTCGCCGACGTGGCTTGAGGACGACGCTTACTCCTGACGAGACATTCCTGTCACTGCACCCATCGGCTGCTCACGTCTACGATCGCGCCATCGGGATCGGCGCTCCACGGTATGCGCGGGTTCAGTTCCACCACATGACGATAGCGGTCCTCGCTCTCGCGCAGCGCCTCGTCGGCCCTCTTCGCCGTGGTGATATCCCTGAGCACGCCGATCATCCGCCGGGTCGTGCCGTCCGCTTCGTGAAGAGGCTCGCCGCGGCTGGACACCCATCGCGTGATGCCTTGCGTATCGACGATCCTAAATTCGACGTCGAAGGCACTTTCGCTTGTCATACCAACGAGTGACGGTTCTGACTCGTATGGGATTCCCAATCCTGTCCCGATCTGAATCATGGTGGCAAACGGAGGTTTGCCATGACGACGCCCATTCCCCTTCGTGCCGATTTCGACGGTCTCGGCCTGCGCTGGCTTGCGCGGGAGACCAAGGACGCCAACCAGGCTCGCCGTCTTCTGGCGTTGGCTGCGATCTACGAGGGCGGCTCACGCACCGATGCGGCCCGGATCGGCAGCGTCACCGTGCAGATCGTGCGCGATTGGGTCGTACGGTTCAACGAACGTGGTCCGGCAGGGCTCGTCAACGTCAAGGCGCCGGGCAGTCCCTCCAAGCTGAACGATGCGCAGCGCCAGGCGCTGGCGCAGATCGTGGACAGCGGTCCAATCCCGGCAATCCACGGCGTCGTTCGCTGGCGGCGCAAGGACCTCGTGCGGTGGATCTTCGAGGAATTCCGCATCTCGCTGGATGAGTCCACGGTCGGACGCGAGTTGAGGGCGCTCGGCTTTGCCAAGCTGTCGGCCCGTCCGCGCCATTATGCGCAGAACGAGTTCGAGGTGGAGGCTTTCAAAAAAGCTTCCCAGCCGAGCTGGCGACCATCCAGGCCCAACTCCCGCAGGGCACCGAAATCGAGCTCTGGTGGGCTGACGAGGCTCGGATAGGTCAGAAGAACAAGATCACCCGCCGCTGGGCCAGACGCGGCACGAGGCCCTCCGCCCCGCACGACCAGCGCACGATGTGGGCCTACATCTTCGGCGCCGTCTGCCCGAAGAAGGGCAAGGGCGCCGGCCTTGTCCTGCCCTATTGCGACACCGGCGCGATGAACCAGCACTTGGCGGAGATCTCACGTGCCGTCGATCCCGGCGCTCATGCCGTGCTGATCCTGGACCGCGCTGGCTGGCACATGACGCCCAAGCTCGTCCTGCCCGCCAACATCACGCTGCTCTTCCTGCCACCTCGCGCCCCTGAGCTGAACCCGGTCGAGAACGTCTGGCAGTTTCTGCGCGACAACTGGCTCTCCAACCGCATCTTCACCGACTACGACGACATCGTCGCCCACTGCTGTGACGCCTGGAACAAGCTCGTCGATCAACCTTGGAAAATCATCTCCATCGGCATGCGCGATTGGGCGCATCAGTTCTGATCAGCGCTCGTTGGTATCACCGCCGACATCGCGCGGTCGTGGACGTGAGTGTCGTCGCGATGGACGTGCCGTCGGAACAGCTCGTAATGCGGTGTAATTTCGTCGGGCTCGTAGCCAAGCAGGCGATATAGACCGACGGACCAACGGCCGATTCCCGTGAGGCGATCGTATTCCCAACTCCCCGATGCGCTCCCGTTCTCTACCTGCGATAGGAGTTGCCGTTGAGTCGAGAGTTCGCTTTCCCGAGCAGCCTGCTCCGAACGAAGTTCGAGATCGGAACGGTGCCGTCGAAGTTCACCGACAACGGCAGCAGCAAGCTGTTTGAGGACCTCCGCTTCCCGGCGAGTGATGGATCGGGGCTTGCTGTCGATGACGCAGACCGAACCGAGACGGACGCCAGGACTGAGGATCAAGGGTGCGCCCGCATAGAAGCGGATGAATGGCTCACCCGTCACCAGCGGATTGCCGGCGAAGCGCTCGTCTTCAAGTGCGTCCGGAACGACCAGCACCGCGTCGCTTAGGATTGTCTTGTTGCAGAAGGCGACGTCACGCGTCGTACCGTCGATATCAAGACCACACTTGGCCTTGAACCACTGGAGGTCGTGGTCAAGGAGGCTGATGAGCGAGATCGGCACGCCGAACACAGTCTGCGCCATTTGGCATAGGCGGTCGAACTCGGGCGAAGGATCGGTGCCGAGAATTTCCAAGTTGTAAAGTGCTTGCAGGCGCTCAGCCTCGGAGGCCGATTTGGAGCTCAAGCATCCAACTGCCGTCAGTTGCCCGAGTGGTTTCGTCATGCAGTCGGATCCTTGCCTACCACTCGTAACAGATGCCAAAACAAGCTGATGACAGGCTAGATCGTGCTTTACTCAGATGCAGCCGTACGAACGGCGTGTTCCGATCCGTCGTCGATCTGCAAACCGCCATCAACCGCTTCCTCGCCGAGCACAACCATAGCCCGGGACCCTTCGTTTGGCGCGCCGACCCCGACGCCATCATTGCCGCTAGGAACCGAGGGTTCCAGAAGTTGCAGTCAATCCACTAGAACTCCTCCCAGCTGTCTTCCTCGGCACCGCTCTTCGGCGCGGCACCGCCGCTTCCCGCTGTGCGCATCTGCGCGACCGGCTCGGCGCGCACACGAGGAGCGTTCCGCGCAGGGTCCCTTCCGCGCAATGTGGAGCCATGACATGCAGGGGCTGAGGACAGCCTGAATCGTCCGGCCATGTCGGCCAACTCCTCGGTCTCGTTGGTCAGCGTCTGGGCCGCCGCCGTCGTCTCCTCGACCATCGCCGCGTTCTGCTGGGTCACCTTGTCCATCCGGTCGGCCGCGGTCGACACCTCTCGCAGCGAGATCGCCTGCTCGCGAGCACTCTTGGCGATCTCGGTGACGACGGTCGACATTTCGGCGACCTGTGCGACGATCTCGCCGAGCGACTGGCCCGAGGCGGTCACGAGCTGGACGCCCCGCTCGACCTGGCCGCGCGACGTCGAGATCAGCGTCTTGATCTCCTTGGCCGCTTCCGCCGAACGCTGCGCAAGGCCTCGCACTTCCTGCGCGACCACCGCAAACCCGCGGCCCGCTTCGCCCGCCCGCGCCGCCTCGACGCCGGCATTCAGCGCCAGCAAGTTCGTCTGGAAGGCAATCTCGTCGATCACCCCGATGATCTTGCCGATCTTGTCCGAGGACTGCTCGATCTCCGACATGGCGGAAACCGCGCGCGAAACGATCTCGCCGCCGCTCTCCGCATTCTTCTGCGCGGTCAGCGCGACATCCTGTGCCCGGCCAGCACCGGATGCGGTCTCGTTGACCGCGCCCGTCACCTTGGAGAGGGCGGCGACGGTCTCCTCGAGCGAGGCCGCTTGCTGCTCGGTGCGCTGGGCGAGATCGTTCGAGGCGACGGAGATTTCCGACAGGCCGGTGCGGATCGAGCCGATCGAGCCGACGACGCTCGTCAGTGCCTCCTCGAGCTTGGCGACGCTGGCGTTGAACAGGCCGCGCATCGCCTCGTAATCGGAAGAGAATTCGTTGGAAAGCCGTGTGGTGAGATCGCCGTTCGACAGGCGCTCGAAACCGGTCGTGACCTCGGCCATGAAGAACGCGTGCGCCTTCAGATAGCCCTCGCCCATCTTCTCGCCTTCGATACGATCGATCTCCGCCCTCTCGACAGCGGCGGCGGCTTCAGCCTTGAGGCGCTTCTGCTCGATCGTGACGTGGCGCAGATGCTCAGCGGATTTCGCCATGCGGCCGATCTCGTCGCCGCGGTCCATGCCGACGACCTCGCGGTCGGTCTGGCCGTCCGCGACCTCGGCGACCGTGCGGGCAAGGTTGCGCAACGGTGCGAACATGCGCCCGGAGAACCACAGGACGATCAGCCCGATGGCGATCGCGGCGACCACCGAGATCGCGCCGAGGCGATACTGCAATGTCTGGATCGAGGCGAAGAATTCCGCCTTCGGAATGCCGACATAGAGAATGCCGATCGTCTTTCCGGCGGCGTCCTTAATCGGATCATAGGCTGTGAAGAAGGGTGTTCCGAGGATCTCCGCCTCGCCGCGATAGGGCTTGCCGGCTCCAATGACCGCGTCGAACACCGGGCCCGGCGCCAGCTTGGTGCCGACGGCGCGGCTGCCGTCGGGCTTTTTGACGTTGGTTGCGATCCGCGTGTCGCCCATGAAGACCGTTGCGGTGCCACCGACGAGTTCCTTCACGCGGTCAACCGGTGCATAGAAATCGTTGAGGAGCGTCGTTCCGGCGTAGAGCTTGTCTCCCTCGGCGCGGAATTCGACGCCCAGACGGCCGAGCACATCCCAGGCAACTCGCATGTTGCTTTCCTGCCGCTCGGAAGCGCGAAGCCCGGCCTCTTGCCGAAGCATGAAATCGCCGGCCAGTCCGAAAAGGACGGTCAATGCGGCAATTCCTGCGACGGCCATCGCGGAGACCTTGGCCGATAGCGAAACATTGCGGAGCATCAATCATTTCTCCATCGTAGCCGCAGCACGCCGGCGGATTCCGAACGTCGCACGGCCCGAAAGGCCCTAGCCGACGATCCTCCAGTCGGCATGCACTGGCCCTGTGGGAGCCGGACGCATGGCGGGCGGATACTCGACGCTACCGTTATGACCCAACAACACTTAAGATTTTCGTCAATTCGTACCGACCAGAATTCGGGAGCAACCCGTCAACGAAAGATTCTCGCCCCATCTAAACAGTCGGCCGAAAGCTTAGGCACTACCAAAACCGCCTGGCGTCGGCGTCGTCACGATCACCGCTTCGCCGGGTTCCAGCACCGTCTGGTCGCAGGCTTCGAGGCGCGGTTAGTGCGAAAACCGCCTACATCGAGTCTAGCAGCCCTTGGCGAACGGCTATTAGGAGAGCTCCAATTCCAAGCTCCTCAACGGCAAGATCTTTTACAAGTCTCGCCGAGGCCCGCGTCGTGATTAAAACCGGGCGCCGCCATCCGGACCGGCTTCACCGGCCACGCCAGCCTTGGCGCCAAGCCGGTCATACACTAAGACTGAACCTGGACCACCCAAGAGGGGCAGGCCAGAGACAACGAAGATCCAGCGGAGACAGGTGAATGCAAGCAACTGCACTTAAACATAAAGTTGCATCAAGACTGATGATCGCGGCAACAATTTTTGCTGGGCTCTCGAATGGAGTTTTTGCTGGACCGCTCGAGGACGCCAACAAGAAGATCGTCGTAGATTTTTATACGATGGCTTTCCGGGATCATAAACCTAAAGAGGCTGCAGATACCTATATCGGCGACGTCTACATTCAGCATAATCCGCAAGTTCCAAATGGTCCGGAGCCATTTTACGGTTTCTTTGAAGGTTATTTTAAAGAAAACCCGACGGCATCGAACGAAATCAAACGGGTCATTGCCGAAGGCGATCTGGTCGTACTGCATTCGCATTCCCGCATCAGCCCGGACGTTCCCGGAAATGCGATTGTCGACATATTCCGCGTGCACAACGGCAAGATCGTCGAGCATTGGGACGTGATGCAGGCCGTGCCCGCCGAACCAGCGCCAAACGGCAATACGATGTTCGAAGGCACCAACGCGGACTAGAGCGTTTTCGGGGCTGGTAGTGTGGTGCAGTTGTCGTGATTGAGGCACGATAGAGCGCGCCGCGATAGGGGATCGGCATCGTCAGGCGTGGACGGCGGCGTCCACCGCGTCGATGTAGTCGAGAACGTCCTCGGCTCGGCCGCCGCGCACGAGCTGCATGGCCGTCTGGCCGGAGAAACCCGGCAGCGGCTCGGAGCGATACCAGGCGTATGAGATCAGGGCGGAGCCGAAACGCGGCTCGACCTTGTTGATGATTTCCACGACCTCACGCAGCCGCCGTTGCGTCCGACCCGACCTCACGCGGTCTTTGCGTTGAACGGCATCCTTTCCGAGTCCCGCCGTGCGCGCGACTTCCTCGCTGGTCGTGCGAAAGGCATTGGCGATCTTGGCGGGCGCGAAGAAGCCGTTCTTAGAGTATCGCATCATGCTCATCAGCCGGCTTTCTCGGTCATCTCATTTGGCGTGAATCTTGACGGGTTTCAGCGGCATTTCAAGCGGCATCTATGGCGTAGTGAATTCGAGGAAGAGAGGGAGGGGCAACCTCCTCGCAGACCGGCTTCGCCGTCGCCGCTGACGCTCAACCGTCGTCCTCGCGATCCCGGACCGTCGTCCTTCGCAGGGCTTTGGCCTCGCTTGGTCTGCCCGGCAGGGATGCTCGGCCTCGAGTTGCGCCGGCTCGTGCCGCTCCGCGCTGCGGGGGATGTCTTCGGGAAGAAGACGGAAAAGGACCGGCGCAGGGCCGTGTCTGAAAACCCGAACAGGAGCATCCGATGCGTCTCATGACAGTCGATCTGCGCGCGCTCAAGGAAAACCCCGACCGTGCTCGCCAGACGAAATCCAACCCCCAGGCCGATGCGCTGATGCTGGCGACGATCAAGGCCGTCGGTATCGTACAGCCGCCGCTGATCGCGCCGGAGACCAGCACTCCACGAGCGCCTGCTGATCGAAACCGCCGACGCGATGAAGGAGGGCATCAGCGACCGGGCGATGCAGATCCACCTCCAGCGCATCGTTGGCGCCTATGTCGGCTCGGCCCACGGCGCCGGACAGTTCTACTCCAGAGCGGTAACCGAGGCACGCGATCTCACGGCTAAGCTCGCCAATGACATTCGCGACGAGGACCTCGACGGGCCGGTCGGCTTCCAGAGTTCCGCGCAGCGCAAGCGCGAATTCGCCGCCGACATGGGTCTTCAGTCCCACGCGTTGCGCATGGCCGCCGAAGGGGCGGTTACGGCCTACGAGCAAATCGTCGGAGAGCGCTGGAAGCCCTTCGAACGCCAGGTTGAGAACCCCGGTGCCACCGTCGACCGCAAGGCGGCCGACATGCAGATGGCGGCACTCGGCTGAGGCGCCGGATGGCGGGGCTTCGGCCCCGCCTGTCTTCCGCAGGCGCTCACGCGAGAGCGCTGCGCATACACTCTAAAGCTATTGGCAATGTAGAATGCGCCATCTACATTACATTCAAAACCCATCTACACTGAGGCCGCCATGCCGATAAACGTCAACAATCCCGAGGCCGATGCCCTCACGCGCAAGTTCGCTGCAATGGCAGGCCTCAGCATCACCGATGCGATCGTCATCGCCATGAAAGAGGCGATCGAGCATCGGCGCAACAGCGAAACGCCTCGGCAGACGGCGGCTCGGCTTCGCGAGAAGCATGGCATCGCCCTTGCCGACGAGGCGCGCGAGCTGCTCCCCGCCCAAGCCTTCCACGAGATGTGGGAGGACCACTGATGTTCGTCGACGCCTCTGCGATCATCGCCCTCCTTTCCGACGAGCCTGAGGCGGAACGGGTCTCGGACGCTCTCGCCGACGCGACGAAGCAGATCACCTCGCCGGTCGCCATTCTCGAAGCCGCTCCCGGTCTCGCGCGGCCGGACAAGTTTGGCCTGAGCGTCGAGGTTGTGGAGCCCATCGTTCTCGAGTTCCTTGATGAGCGCGGCATCGAGGTCCCCGATCTGCCGCCGGCAAAGCGCACCGTGGTCCTCTAGCTTTCGGCCGCACACCGCTACCGCGCCGGGCACCACGGGCTCAACCTCGGCGCCTGCCTGCACTACGCCTGTGCCAAATACTATCGCGTTCCAATCCTCGCGACGGCAGACGAGTTTCGGCAGACCGATCTGGATGTTGTGACTTGACGGCTTTCGACACGCAGCCTAGCGATCTCTGAGTTTGCGACGTAGTCATCCTTCTATGAGGCGCACGCCTCAGTAGAAGATGGTCGCAATCCTGGCCAAGACCTCGTCCATGATCGCCGCCGGAAGGGTTTCCACTTTGCGGCCGTTGCGGGCTTTGATGTCGAGAACGCGGGGCTGATCGCAGCGCACCACCCCGGTAGTTTGGGTCCCGTCGAGCGGGACGGCAAAGCCGATGCGGTGAGCGAAGTCGCCGCCGTTCGTGATCGGCGCGATGACCGGCAGGTTGGTGGCCTGGTTGAAATCGTCGGGGGAGACAATCACGACTGGGCGATGCCCGCGCTGTTCACGGCCGTGGGTCGGTTCCAGATCGACGATGTAAACGTCGCCGCGCTTCATAGGAGTTCGTTGCCCACGGCTGGTGCGTCCACCCATTCGCGTTCTTCGGCAGGCTGCGGCTGGGGATAATCGGACGCGGCCAGAAGCTCCGCCATCGTATAGCGCGGCCGCGCCTGCGGCTCGACCACGAGACGGCCGTTATCGATGGCAAGCCCGACCTTCGCGCCGGCGGACAGGTGCAGAACGTCAAGCAGTGCGGGCGGGACGGCCAGCATGATCGAACCGCCGACCTTGCGAAGGTTTGTGGTGTGCATCTGCGTCTCCAATACGCCCTGAGAGTTATACGGGAGTATAACACATCGGGATCTTGTCTTCAACGCAGATGGATTGCGCCGGAATTGATGGCTGAGCCGAGAAAGGCAAGGCGCGATCTGCGGCCCTGTCCCGGCGGGCGGTCCTGCCGGGGTCGGGCGCTGGCGCAACGGCTTCGCCGTCCTCCTCTTCGTTCCGGCCCTTCGCGTCTGTCGCTTCGCTCGTCCGCGCGCGGGTGCGCCGTCTCCCTGAACGCCCCGGCTGACGGACCTCCGTGACGGGGCCGCGATCGGCGCGGCCTCCAGACGGAGGTTCAGGAAATGAGCAGCAAACAGGAAAAGTCGCGCGTCGACATCTACACACGGATCACCGACCGGATCGTCGCGGATCTCGAAAAAGGCGTGAAACCCTGGATGCAGCCGTGGAGCGCGGCGAACGCATCTGGCCGCATCACCCGGCCGCTCCGCCACAACGGTGAGCCCTATTCCGGCATGAACGTCTTGCTTCTCTGGTCCGAGTCCGTCGCGCGAGGCTTTGCCTCGCCGACGTGGATGACCTTCAAGCAGGCGGCCGAGCTCGGCGCCCATGTCCGCAAGGGCGAAAGCGGCTCGACCGTCGTCTTCGCCAGCCGCTTCAAAAAGACCAAGGGCGACGGCGCCGGCGGCGAAGTGGAACGGGACATCTCGTTCATGCGCGCCTACACTGTCTTTAACGTCGACCAGATCGACGGGCTGCCAGAGCGCTATCGCGCGCCCGCCATGCCGGTCCTCGATCCCGTCGCTCGCATCGTCGAGGCTGACCGGTTCTTCGCCAACACTGGGGCGGTCATTCGGCATGGGGGAACGAAAGCGTTCTATGTGCCGGCCTCGGATCATATCCAGATGCCGCCCTTCGAGGCGTTCCGCGACGCGGCCTCCCATGTCGCCGTTCTCAGCCACGAGGCAACCCACTGGACGGCGCCGTCCCACCGTGTCGGGCGCGATCTCTCCCGCTACCACAGGGACCGCAGCGAGCGCGCCCGCGAGGAACTCGTCGCCGAGCTCGGCAGCTGCTTCCTCTGCGCCGATCTCGGCATCGTGCCGGAGCTCGAGCCGCGCGAGGATCATGCGAGCTATCTCGACTCCTGGCTAAAGGTGCTGTCAGGCGACAGACGAGCGATCTTCGCGGCCGCCGCCCATGCGCAGCGGGCCGTCGCTTTCCTGCACAGCCTGCAACCGGCCGCGGTTGAGAAACGGGAGGCCGCATGATGCCACAACCGTCGATCTCACCATCGCGATGGGACTGCGCCGCGCCGTTGCCGATGGTCGATAGCTGGCACGAGTGGAGAGGGCGGTCCATGTCCCGATGCGCCAACGCCACCTTGAGTTTCGACCGGCGAGGGCGGGAGCTCTAGCAAACTGTCGGCGGGGGGCGGTCGACCAGCGATTTCGGCATCATTCACCTGCGACCCCGGCGACATTGTGCCGGGGCAAGTTGCCATCGAGCTTGGGGGTGATGGTCGCCATTGTCGTGATGCGGCGGGTCGCTCACACAGCCGTTCCCACTTCGTCCTCGATGCGCATGTCTGACCAAAGGCCGCCGCCGCTTCGCATCGTCTCGATCTTGTCCCCGCAACGGCCATCGCGACTTTCTTCCCCTGTGCGCTTGGCGCCCATTCCTCGCGAAGCAACAAAGCCGCTCCCGGCCGCCCTCCACGCTGTTCCGGCCTCTCCGAGGTGCGGGTCGATCGCCTCTGGTCTTTCGATTGCCATCGAGGCCGCGATGGGCGCGGCTCGGAACACCGCAGAGGATCACGACAATGGCAACCATCGGCACCTTTATCGCAAACGGCAACGGCTACACCGGCACGGTCCGCACCCTCGCGCTCAAGATCAAGGCGACATTCACCCCGGTCGAGAACCCCTCCGACAGGGGACCACACTTCCGCATCGTCGCAGCTGGAATCGAGCTCGGTGCGGCCTGGAAGAAGGTGGCGCAAGAAACGGGCCGCGAATACCTCTCGGTCAAACTGGACGACCCGAGCTTCCCCGCTCCGATCTACGCCAACCTCATCGAGGTCGAGGGCGAGAGCGAACTCCAGCTCATCTGGTCCCGGCCCGCCC
This sequence comes from Aureimonas sp. SA4125, assembly GCF_019973775.1. NCBI lineage: Bacteria > Pseudomonadati > Pseudomonadota > Alphaproteobacteria > Hyphomicrobiales > Aurantimonadaceae > Aureimonas > Aureimonas sp. SA4125. Next base: position 111,153 of record NZ_AP025033.1, read on the forward strand.
GGGACTGAGGCCAGACCATCAGCCCCGCGGGAAACCGTGGGGCCGACCCAGCACGAAGAGACTGTCGGCCGTGTCAGTCCTCTTGGCCAATGGATGCACGGCGGGAAGCGTCGCGTCGTCTTGCCCAATCTCGGTGTCCGTTCATTGTGGCGCCGCGATGCGTCGCGGGGGTGCCAACGGGTGCCAGGCTGGACCTTTCCCCCCCCCCTGATAGAGCGGCAGTGTACGGCTCGGCGTTACGCCTCAAGGACGCAACGGTCCCCCCAAAATGCTGGCGCATTTCGGCTCCCCCATGCGCCGGCTCCGCCGGTCGCGTGCCGCGATCCTTGACCCGCTTCCTTCTCACCCGTCGCCGGACCTCCTTATCAACGAAGGAGCTTCCCATGACCTACGACATCTTTCTCGACATCGCCGAGATGCGCGCTGAGCTGGCTGCATGCTATCTGACGAAGCGTGAGCGTGCCGCGACGCATAAGCGCCTCGCGTTCCTCATCGAGCAGGCGAAGGAGGCGGAGGCGTAAGCCTCCCACTTCCTTTGTCGGGACCGATGCTTCCGCGTTTCCGGCCTGCGGCGATGCCGCCGTGAAGATGCCGGTCAGCGGTATCCGCGCCTGCGTTTGGTTCGCTCGAGGCGGCGACAGGCGGCGCCTGCGTCGTCGACATCGTCATAGGTTTCGACCTTCTCTCGCCCATTCGTGCCGATCCGGCCCCAGTTTCGAATGACGGAAACGCCGCCGAACAGCGTCGGCTGAAGCGCGAGCACATAGAACCGCGCCATGTTGCGAGCGGGATCGATGCGGGTCAGGTGCAGCGGCGTGTCGTCGTCCTCGGTCATGGGGACGAGTCTCGCTTTGTGCTCGCTACAGATCCAATGATTTTGGTGAATCGATCCGCCCCGATCGATTCAGCGTGGTTATGAAACAACCGCCGAAATCATGCCCCAAAAGAGCAATTCACCATGTCGCAGACGGAACCGCCGCTATACTGGGATTGAAGCAGATCCGCCGCCACGGGCTGAAAGAAGGCGGGCAGATTTGAGGCAGGAATGTGCGACAGCTGCAACTCTTCCAGCGACCACTACTTCGAAAATCCACGTTGGGCATATGATCGACACTGCGATAGACCGCCGGTTCGCAATTACCCACCCCCTTGTCAGAGCATGCAAAGGCTGAATCCATGTCGGTATGGAACGGGGTGATTTGCAGCGTCTGACGAAGGAAGAGCTGATCGAACTGGTGCTGAAGATTCAGCGTCCGGAGAAGACGTCGCGTACGTCCTCGAAGCCTCCGTCGACGGACCGCAAGGCGCAGCGCGAGCGATCGAAGCCCGGCGGCGCCAAGCCTGGCCATGAAGGGCATAGCCGGGCGATGGCCGAGAATTTTGACCGCGTCGTTGATCATCGTCCCGGCCAATGTTCCTGCTGCGGAACGGTCTTGGCGAGCGATCTTGCCGCGGCGCTCGTCAGCGAGCACGAGGCGATCGAATTGCCCGACATCAAGCCCATGGTCGAGCGGCATCGGCGGCTGGCCGTCACCTGTCCGTCCTGCGGCATGGTCAATGCCGCGCCGGTGCCGGATGCGGCCAGGGGCACGCCTTTCGGACCGCGCCTTCATGCGGTGGCGACCTATCTCAAGACCTTCCAAGCCCTGTCCTACGAGCGGCTTCAGAGCGCCTTTGCCGACCTCTTCGGTCTCACCATCAGCCAGGGCGGCTTGATGAATATGCTGCGCCGGGCGCAAGGCGCTTTTGTGCCGGAGCGCGACAGCGCCATCGCCGCCCTTCGCCGGGCCAGGGTCGTGGCGTCCGACGAAACCGGGGTGCGGATCGAGGGCAGCAATTCCTATCAGTGGGTGTTCCGCTGCGACGAGGCCGTCGTCCACCAAGCCGCCACGACACGCGGGGCGATCGTGGTGAAGACGCTAATGGACGGGCATCGCCCGGAAGTCTGGTGTTCTGATCGCTATTCGGCCCAACAGGGCCATGGAAATGCGCATCAGACCTGCCTTGCCCATCTCGCCCGCGATGTCGCCTATGCCGAAGAGGCCGGCGAGGACGCGCTTCCTTCACGGGTGCGGCTCTGGCTGAAACGGGCCTTCGCCTTGGCCGACGACATCGGCACGCTCGCCGCATCGACCATCGCCGCCAAGCGCAAAGCCCTGGAGAAAAGTCTCGAAGCCATTCTCGCGACATCGACTGGTTGCGACTTCGCCCGAACCATTCAGAACAAGTTCCGGCGAGCCCGCGATCAGCTTTTGACCTTCGCGCTCCACCCCGGCTTGGTCGAGCCGACGAACAATGGCTGCGAGCGATCTCTGCGCCCCGCTGTCATCCAGCGAAAGGTGACGAATGGCTATCGAGCCATGTGGGCCGCCAAGGGCGAGGCCGACATCCGCACCGTGGTCGATACCGCCCGGCTGCGTCCCGGAGCCAACACCTTCAAGACGATCCTCCAGACCGTCACAGCCTGAACCGGTTCGAAGAGGACCGGAGACGGTGAAAACCTTTGATGCGCCGCTGCAAGCGTGACGGCATCACGCCTTAACATGCCGAACACCCCCGTTACGTCCTCATACGCCATCACGCTTCAGGCAATCACGACAAGGTCGAAAGCGGCCAGCCTGGCACTGAACCTGATGTGCCTGGGCAAACGTTATATCGAAGCGCCCGCGACGTGCTCGCGAGTTGCCGCGACGCGTCCACAAGCTGCCCACAACTTACCGGCAACTCAAAATAACTCGCCCATCAAAAAGATGAAAATGACAAGCGCCAGACATCATCAGCCGTCAAATGAATGCGCTCAAAGGGGTGGGTAATTACGCCGGTTCAGGCGGCGGCGACACAATCACCTGCGTTGGATTTACGAACGTCGTCAACCGGCGTCGATCCTATTCCTTGCCACGTCCGCCGCGACTGTGCCTCGTCAGCAGTGGGGAACGAGTTTCTGGCAGTTAGCCAATCGGGTCGCTCTCAATATTCTTCCTGATCAATTTTTCGCCTTCGAACTCCGCAGGGCAATTCTGTCGATACAGAGTTATACTTATATGCCGATCCCAAGCTGAGCCGCTACGCCGTCGGCAGCGTCTGCTAGCATGAGATAGTGCCGCGCTCGGCCACTGCCTTCGCGCCAGTAGAACCCGACGTCGCGGCGCTCGCTCCAGTCCCCGAACTCTAGCAGCTTCACGTCGTCGCTCTGCCGGAACTCGGCCCGCGCGTAGAGTTCGGGAAACAGCGACAGCCCCATGCCGATCGACACCATCTGCCGGATCGCGTCCAGACTAGTCCCCTCGAAGTTCTCGACGATGTGAGCGCCCGAAGCCTGCGCGAGATGGCGGACATTTTCCAGCAGCCGATGGCCGCGGCCGAGAGCGAGGAGCTTTTCGCCGCGAAGGTCTGCGAGGCGAACGGATTCGCCAGTCGCCAGTATGTGGTCGGTCGGTACCCCGAGATAGATGGCTTCCCGTCCGACCCTGCGGAACGAAAGACCAGCTCGTTCGGGCGTCGGTCCGAGGCCGCAGTCGAGCGATCCCTCCAAAACTGCCTCCTCCAAGGCCGCGGGACTGTCTTCCCGGACGTAGACCTGGAGTGTCGGGTAACGCTCGTGGAGACCTCGCAGGAGACGCGGGAGGAAGTAGGGACCGAGCGTCGCCGGCGTGCCGAGGCGGATCATGCCCCCCAGCGCCGCAGCCTGGGAGGAGAGATCATCGAGGAGATCGTTCAGCGAGGTCATAAGAAGCCTCGCCCCTCTCGCCAGCTTCTCTCCGGAAGGCGTCGGCACGACTTGCGATGACGTCCGCTCGAAGAGCGGCATGCCCAGACCCTGCTCGACCAGGGAGACCTGCACCGACAGCGTCGGCTGGGATACGTGGCACTGGCGCGCCGCTTGCCCGAAGTGCCGAAGGTCGTGAACGGCGACGACATATTCGAGTTGCCGGAGAGTCGGGCGGAAAACCATGTCCGATAGCTAACGACTATCGAAGCGATTTCAACAATCAATTGGAGCTATCGCTCACGCCATGCGATCTCATGAATGGGCGACAGGGACCGCAGCCGAAGCTCTACTGCCAAGGGCCCTCTGCTTTGATTCAAAGTACTTCCCGTCAATCAGCCTGAAGTCCGGGCCCCTCTGGTGAGAGACGCCGGTCCTCTCACGATGTCGGACGCGATCCCCACTCGCGTGCCGGCAGGAGTGAATGTTGCATGGATATTTCCTTTCTCATGATCGACTGGTTGGGAAAGCCGCTTTGGATGTGGCTGTCCTTCCTCACCATCGTCGTCATCCTTCTCGTTTTCGACCTCGGCGTTCTCCATCGCGACAATCACGAGATCGGGGTCAGGGAAAGCCTTCTCCTCTCAGCCATGTATATCAGCTTGGGTCTCGCTTTCGGGGGCTGGGTCTGGTGGCAGCTCGGCTCCGAGCCGGGGCTGAACTACTTCACAGGGTTCGTGGTGGAGAAGACGCTGGCGCTCGACAACGTCTTCGTCATCGCGCTGATATTTTCGTTCTTTGCCGTTCCCCGGATCTATCAGCATCGGGTGCTGTTTTGGGGGATCATCGGCGTCATCGTGTTGCGCGCCATCATGATTGGCCTCGGTGCGACGCTGGTCTCCGAGTTCTCCTGGGTCCTCTACATCTTTGCCGCCTTCCTGATCGTCACCGGCATCAAGATGCTCCTGATCGGCGACAAGGAACCCGAGATCGGCAACAACCCGCTGATCCGTTTCCTGCGCCGCCGCTTCAACGTCACTGACGAGCATCACGGCCAAGACTTCTTCGTGAAGAAGCCTGATCCCCGTACCGGAAAGGCGGTCTGGTTCATGACGCCGCTCTTCATGGCGTTGGTGATGGTCGAGATCGCGGACGTGATCTTTGCCGTCGACTCGGTCCCCGCCATCTTCGCGATCACCACGGACCCCTTCATCGTCTACACGTCCAACATCTTCGCCATTCTCGGCCTGCGCGCTCTCTTTTTCGCGCTCGCCGCCATGATCCATCGGTTCCGGTATCTGAAGCCCGCATTGGCGATCGTCCTTGTCTTCATCGGCTCGAAGATCTTCGTTGCGGACCTGATGGGCCTTGAGAAGTTTCCGGCAGGCGTGTCGCTGACGGTGACGATCGGCATCATCGCAGCGGGCATCGGCTACTCGCTGTGGCGGACCAGAAAGTCGGAGCTCGCAGCGTGACGGCAACGCTGCTGTCGCCGATGGTCCTCTTTTTCGCGCTGGGGGTCCTTGCGGCCCTCGCGCGGTCGGACCTCAGCATTCCCGAGGCGGTCGGCAAGGCGATCGCGATCTATCTGATGATCGCGATCGGCCTCAAGGGAGGGGTCGCCGTCGCGGCCGAGGGCGTCGGAAGCGATCTTGCGATCGCCGCCGCCCTAGGCCTGGTGCTCTCGGCTGCCTTGCCGCTGCCCGCCTACTGGCTCGGGCGGAAGTTCGCCGGGCAGTCCGCCACCGACGCTGCATCGATCGCCGCCCATTACGGCTCCGTCAGCGTCGTGACCTTCGTGGCAGGAGCCGAGGCGCTCAGCCTCGCGGGCCTCCAGGCATCCGGATACATGGTTGCCGTCCTCGCCCTGATGGAGACGCCCGCGATCATCGTCGGACTCCTGCTGGCCCGTCGCGCTGCCGGCACGGTGGAGTTGGGCAAGGGCGGCCTCCTTCACGAGGCCCTGTTCAATGGTTCCGTCGTGCTTCTGGTCGGGAGCTTCCTCATCGGCATGACGATCGGAAAAGATGGCTTCGTTCAGATCGCCCCCGTGTTCGAGGCCGCCTTTCGGGGCATCCTCTGCCTCTTCCTACTCGACATGGGCCTGGTCGCCGCGCGTCGATTGCGGGACACGCGCTCGCTCAGCCTGCGGCTTCTGACAATGGCGATAGCACTGCCCCTTCTGAACGGCGTCGCGGGCGTCTTCCTCGCGTCGATGGTCGGGCTGGAGCCGTCAAACGCTGCGGCGATGGGCATCCTTGCCGCCAGCGCCTCCTACATCGCAGTGCCGGCCGCCATGCGTATCGCCCTGCCACAGGCCAATGCCGGGACATCGCTCGCCATGTCGCTCGGCGTCACCTTCCCGTTCAACGTGACGCTGGGGATCCCTCTGTACATCCTGCTTGCCGTTGAGATAGCGGAAACTTGGAAGCCATAGGGAGGCGATGCTCCTTACGGAACTTCGTCGGCAGGTATTCCTTTGTGCTGGAGTCGCCAGGAACTGCCCGCTGCTGCTGACATGGTGCTCGGCGTTCTGCCCCACCGTTGATTACTGACCTCGGATCGCATTCAGGACGCGCTTCGTCTCTACAAGCAGAAGCAGTTCGTCGTCCCTCGTGATGAGACGGGCGTGCATGGTCGTAATGCGGATAGGGAACAGGCGCTGGAAGGATTCCCGCACATCCTCTGCGCGTCCGAACACCGGCTTGAACACCGCGTTCCAATTGTCCTGACGTTCGATGATCGCCCGATAGTCGGTGAAATCCGCATAGTCAATTAGCGGTTGCTCAGTATATCCGGCCTTCACTGCTTTATCTCGCTTGTCGATCCAAGCGTCGAGCATTTTGGCGGGCAGCTGCCGCTTCATCCAATCGTCGCCGAAAGCAGCCTGCATCACACGCTCGATGAAGCGACGGAGCGCGACTTCGAAGCGTTGCAGTCGATCGAACCCCTCCTTGGCACGGACGAAGCCATCCTCCTGCTCGTTGGGGCCCTCGGTCGCCACTGGTTCCCGCAGACTAGCGATCCTCAGGCTTTCGTCGAAAGCCATAGGCGTAAAATCGGTAAGGTCGGGATCGAAGCCCCGCTCCACATAGAAACCGGAACGCAGCACGGGGTCGATCAACTGCTCGGGTGTCGGCGTCAGCAGGTCGCGCCAATCGCCGAGCCCAGGCCGTAGCGCTGAGGCGAAAAGATGATCGAACGCGGGGCGACTCTCGATACCGCGGCCCATCGCTACGATCTCGGAGAACGCCTTGGCCGACACCAGGCTTTCCTCGATTTGAAGCCAGGGTGACCGCATGGACGCCATAGCCGCTTGCAGTCGATCATCAGTCCCGAGCACAGCGCGCGCGAGGCTGGCCAGCTCCATAGCTTCGTGGGCGATCCGGCCGAGCTCCATAGTCTCTGGAAGCCTAAACCGGCGTTCATAGGCCTGCTGCGCTTCCATAGTTGCGCTTATTGATTTACGGATATCCGAGTTAGGATCGAACAAGCCCAAGCGTCTTGCCTGCTCGACCGGCCCTTCAAGCAGCTGGCGCTGTCGCTCGAAATCTTGGGTGATATTGGTGACGCCGCCGAAATCTGCGAAAGCGGCAATCATTTTGCGGTGTTTCTTTTTCCTGTCGGATAAAATCCATTGCTGCCGGACCTATTCCTGGCCCTTCGTAGGCAACTTGCAGCGGATCGATATGTCGCCGCAGGTCGCCCAAAGGGTCCATCATTCGCCTCAGCGTCTCTTGTTGCTCCCAAAGACGGCGGAAATCATAGGACATTGCAGACTCGCTTGCTGATTGCGCGCCCAACGAACCTCACGCTGCAATCGCTCTCAGCGCCTTCTTAAACGAGAATTTACCAGTCGTCCCATCTTGGAAAGTGACGCCATAGCATCGCGTGGTGTAGCCTGGACCGCGATCATGTGTGGGATAGAAGGACGCCGGAGGCGATAGTAATTCCCAGCCGGTCCTAGCGCAGTAGTCCTCGTAAATGGCGCTGATGTCGGCCAGCTCGTCCCCGGCAAATGCCTGCTTCAGCTCTTGGCCATTTAAGATGTCAAATCGCGTCCAACCGTGACCCCTTTTCGCGTCCAATATTGACCCCTGCGCTGACGTTGTCGCCGACATGCAAAAGGGGCCCGATCGGGCCCCTTTTGCATGTCGGCGTTCGGGATGATGGATTCCGTGTTTGAGGATTAGCTTCGGTTTTTGAAGCGCCAGCTCGTGTTGCCGGTTTCGATGATGTCGCAGTGGTGAGTGAGGCGGTCGAGCATCGCCGTGGTCATCTTGGCATCGCCGAAGATCTGCGGCCAATCGGCGAAGGCGAGATTCGTCGTGATCAGCAGTGAGGTATGCTCGTACAGCTTGCTGATGAGATGGAAGAGCAGTTGCCCGCCGGCCTGGCTGAACGGCAGGTAGCCAAGTTCGTCGATCACGACGAGATCGTATCGCAACAGGTTCTCAGCCAGGCGGCCTCCCTTGCCGGCAGCCTTTTCCTGCTCGAGTTGGTTGACCAGGTCCACGAGATTGTAGAACCGCCCTCGGGCATGAGAGCGGACCACTGCGGCCGAAGTGGCGATGACCAGATGAGTCTTTCCGGTGCCGGTCCCGCCGATGAATATGGCGTTGCGCTTGGCCTCGAGGAACGCGCCGGTGGCGATCTCGCGCACCTTGGCCTCGTCGATCGTCGTGTCGGCAAAGCGGAAGGCGTCCAGATCCTTCAGCACCGGGAACTTGGCACTGGCGACACGGTAGACGATGGAGCGGGCCTGACGATGGTTGTGCTCGGCCCGCAAGAGACTGGCGAGCAATGGGTAGAGTTCGTCGCGGCGTTGCAGGCCCTTGCCGGTGATCTCGTCGAAGCTGGCGCGCATGCCCTGGAGCTTCAGATCTTCCATCATGGCCAGAAGGTCGTGGCGCTCCATCACGCCACCTTCCGGATGCTGTCGTAGCGGGCGCAGTCGGCCAACGGCGGGGCCTTCAAGGCCAGCATCGCGGGAATCTCGATGCTGGACACCGGCGGCGGCTGAAGCTGCCGGGCGAGGATCGTCAAGATCACGTCGCCATGGCAGATCCCGGCCTCTACAGCCTCGGTGCAGGCGGCCTCGACGGCATCAAGCCCATGATCGAGGACGGCGCCGAGCACTTTGACGAACTGGCGGTCGCCGTCGTCGTGCCGCTTCAGATCGGCACGGACCTGCGCCAGAGCGGGCGGCAGGTCCCAGTCCTTGAACGGCGCTCCGTTGCGCAGCGCCCCCGGCTTCTTCAAAAGCACCGGCAGATAATGCCAGGGATCGTAGATGACCTGGTCGCGACGGAATTGCCGCGGATGATCGGCGACGATCTCGCTCTCGAACAGAACGACGACCCGCTCGGCATAGGTTCGCACCAGGACCGTCTGGCCGGCGGCCCGGGCGTCGACGCTGTAGCGGTTGTAGTCGGCCATGACGAGGCAGGTCGTGCTGGCCCGGACCGCCTTCTCGACGAACCCTTCGAACGGCGAGCGAAGCTCCATCAGCGCCAGCTTCTCCTCCTGGAAGACCTCCCAGACGGTCCGATCCTTGAACTCGGGATGACGGGTGCGCTTGGCATAGGCGATGCACTGGTCTTCAAGCCAAGCGTTCAGCTCCTCGAGGCTTGCTACCTTGGGCTTGGGCCGGAATATCTGGTCGCGCAGGTTGCCGACCTGGTTCTCCACCTGGCCTTTCTCCCACCCTGCCGCGGGCGTGCAGGCCACCGGCTCGATCAGGTGGTGCGAGCACATCTGCAAGAAACGGCGGTTGTACTGACGGGCCTTGCCCACGAAGATCGTCTCTACGGCCGTCTTCATGTTGTCGTAGATTCCGCGACGACAAACTCCGCCGTAGAAGGCGAACGCCTTGTCATGGGCGTCGAAGACCAGTTCCTGCGTCTCCCGGAAATAGGCGCGGACGAACGGCATCCGGCTGTGCGACAGGCGCATGTGAGCGGCCTTCACCATCAGCGGCAGTCCCTGGAGCGTGATCGTCTCGTGGCTCCAGTCGAACTGGTAGGCCTCGCCAGGTGCGAAGCTCATCGGCACGTACGCCTTTGCTGGAAGACGAGAGCGCTCCTGACGCCATGTCCGGGCAAACCGATGAACGCTGTCGTGGGCCCCGTCATAGCCGCGACCGCGCAGCTCCTCGAAAAGACGCTGCGTCGAGCGGCGCTCCCGACAGGGCAGCGCGGCTTCCGCTTCCAGGATGGCCGTCAGGTCCTCGACATAAGCCCCAAGCTTCGGCGCCGGCTGAACCTCGCGCTCGTATCGGAACTCAGTGTCGTCGCCGCGAACAACTTTGCGGACCGTCGTCCGCGACACTGAAAACTCCCGGGCGATCGTCTTGATCCCCCGCCCTTGGTCGTGAAACGCACGCCGTATCTGTCCAATCAAATCCACGCCAATCATTCCCCAGCATCGCCCTCCACGGCCCGAAAGGCCGGAAAAGCGGAAACCTAGGCGGTGTGGACAAAGGGGATTCCCAAATCACCTGCTGACTGATTCAAGGCTGCTCTTTGCGGAGGGCGGTGTTGGTTCGAGGTTTGATGTCGGATGCGGAATGGGCCTTCTTCGAGCCGTTCGTGGTCGAGAAGGGTCCGAGGCGAGGTAGACGGCCTCGCGATCATCGGTTGGTGCTCGACGGGGTCTTCTGGATCGCCCGAACGGGGACGGCGTGGCGTGATCTACACAGCGATTTCGGAGCCTGGAACTCCGTCTATCGCCAGTTCCGGCGCTGGACGCAGGCGGGGCTCTGGGACGTGATACTGGAGGCGCTGAATGAGATCGGCACGGGTCATGACAGCGTTCAAATGATCGATTCTACCATTATCCGCGCCCATCAGCACGCCGCCGGCGCGCTAAAAAAAGGGATCAGGACCAAAGTCTTGGCCGCTCTCGTGGTGGCTTCTCGACCAAGATCCATCTCCGCAGCAATGCTCGAGGCCTCCCTGTCGCTATCACGCTGAGCGGCGGTCAGGTCTCCGATATGAAAGGCTATGCGCCGGTCATGGACCAGCCCGGTCCCAAGCCCTGTGTCCTGCTCGCCGACAAGGGATACGACGCCGACTTCATCCTTGCCGACCTCAAGGCCAGAGGCGTTGCCGCGGTCATCCCCGCAAAGCGAAACCGCAAGGTCCAACCCGTCATTGACGGATACATTTACGGCCTGAGAAACCTCGTCGAGCGCTGCTTCTCAAAGCTGAAACACAGTCGGCGGCTGGCCACGCGATACGACAAGACCGCAGACAGCTTTCTCGGCTTCGTTCTCGTGGCATCCATCCGATTGTGGATCAGACACTTTGTCCACACTGCCTAAAACATCGCAGCAGGGGGTCAGTTTTGGACGCGAAATACCCCGCTCAGGGGGTCAGATTTGCATGCGATTTTACAATTTAAGATGAGCATAAAATGCTCTTTGGCGGCTGTGAGGGTCCCGAAAACTCGTCCGGTTTTGAGTGACACTGATCTCGCCATGACAAATCTCCGTAAGGTCTCGCTATCCGGCGAGCGGCGGCATCCACCAACCAGAATCAGACGCGCGGCGTAATGCGTGCGGCAGTCCGGATGTCGGCGATTTGCGTGCCGAGCGCCTGGAGGTTTTGACGCATATCGGTGAACACCGGCTGCTCGGCGTCGGGGTCGCTGATGGTGACGATCGCCGTGAACGGCACGCCCTCCTCGGGCATAACCTCCCCGGCGCGGGTCAAAGAGTCGACAAAGAGCCGCCAGTTCGAGGACGGGCCGACACCCTGTGGGAAGGTCTTGGCCAGAACTTTCACCGGGCTCCACTTCAGATCGTGCTCGATCAGTTCCGCTTCGACGGCCGCTGAATCCCGCTTTGAGGGGAGGTAGAGCGGTTCAAGACGACCCTTCCATCCGCCGCCCGCCTGCTCCTGCTGCAAGGTGGCGTTGATGTTCACCCGCACGAACTCCGACCCGAACCGGGCATCCAGGGGCGGCGTGGAAACAAGGGTGATCTTCGCCCGGCCCCGGCACTTGCCGCCTGGTCCCACCAGCGACGCCGGCCACGCGAAGCGGAAGTTGATCTGCTGATCGCGCCGGATACGCGAAGCAAAGACGAGCGTGATGGCGTGGTCACCGGTATCAAGGATCCGGTCGGCGGACGGAGGCATGCCGAAGCCGACCATATGTCGCGCGATCGGCGCGAGCGCCTTGGATTGCAAGGGCGCCGGCATTTCGGCGTGATGGACCAGCAAGCCGATCAGAGTCTCTCGCGAGACTTCCCCCTCAATGGCGTGGTCGAGAACGGCGGCGGTTTTCGCGGCGAGAGGCGAGGCGTAGCTCGTGCCGCAGCCATCTACGATGGTTCCATCGGGCAGAATCGAGAACAGCCCGTGTCCGAGGATGGGATGCTGGGAACCCGCACCGCCGATATGCGCCAAATCCGGTTTAACCCCGGCGCGCAGGCCAGGGCCACGGCGACTGTACCGCGTGGGCGCGAAGGGTAGGCACCCGTCATGTCCCGGCGGATTGAGCGCGGCGACAGCGACATTGCGGGCGCTTTCGGCCGGCGTGAGCAAGCCGTCGTTGCGAGCGTTCACGAGATTGGCGAGCGCGTTGGTTGCGTCGGCGGGCCATTCGGCGCGGAGATCCTGGGGCTGGATATTGCCCGCCGAAATGAACACGACCGCATTGTTCGTTTCAGCAATCAGATCGAGCCGTGCTGCGTGCGGGCTGTACCGATCCGGCGCCGCCGGTTGCAGGATGTTGAGGCTCATGTTGAACACCCGCACCCCGTGCCGGGCGCGGGCGTCGGAAACGGCGGTTTCCATTTCGTCGAAGAATTGTGGCAAGCCCTCGGGCTAATATGAAGCGAAGGCTCCGGCCTTGCGCTCATTTGGAAAGACGGCGACATCGACCAGCTCCGCGCCATCGGGCTCAGGGCAAGTTTCCGCGCCGTTCAAAGCGCCGCCGACCGCGGCTAGGCCACCTATAAAGGTGCCATGCGCGAGGTCGGCGTCTTCGTCGGCGAGAATGTCCCACCGATCAATCACCCAGTCCGAAAGCGCTTCGCTGATTCCGCCGTCGATGATGCCGAGCCGTGGATGGGTGCGACGGCTGTCGCGAATAGGAATGGCGACGTTCGTTGGCCGCGTGCGCGGCGCGGGCGTGACCGCACCTGTAGCCCGGACGACGATGCCGGGCAGTTCGACTCGCCGCACCAGCGGATGGCTGTCGAGGAAGGCAAGCAGGCGGGCGTGGCGTTTGACGTCGGGATTGAAAACCGCCAATTCGCGACGGCGCTCGCTGAGCGAGGCTTCATTCAGCCGCAAGACGGGCTGATCACTGGATAGGTGGAGCCGGACGGAGAGGATCGGCTGCTTTTGGCGGTGATTTGGCAGCCGCTCAACCGCGAGCCCATTACCAAGAGCATTGAAGCCCGCGATGAAACTCTCGGCGAGGCGACGATGGCCTGCGTCAAGGAGATCCCATTCCGAACGGGGAGGTGGGCTATCGAACAGCTCGACTTGATAGCTGCTGCCGGTCATCGGGTTTGAAAGCCATGCGATGGCTTCCTCCACCGAAAAGTTGCGGCGGTCGGCAGGGCCGTAGACTTCGATCCGGTCAATGGCGCCGGTTTCGCTCCTTCGGGCTGACGGGTGAGGCTCATCCTTTTGCTTCTGTTCGTTGAAGCGCATCTCTGTATGCGTCTCGGCCTTGGCGATCTCGGCCGCGACCTGGCGGAGCGTGCCCGGGCGGGCTTCGATGATCATCACGCCGAGATCGCCGCCGCCGACGACCGGGGTGCGATCGTTGCGGAAGAGGCTCGCAACGGGACGGTGACTTTTCGCCCAAGCTTCACGGCGCAGAATGACCTTCACAAAACCGACGTCGCCTTGTGACTGCGCGCTGAACACGCCGGAGATTGTGTCGATCTGGCTCGTGAGTGCCGCGCGATGCTTGGCGAACTCGGCGTCGCGGTGGGCGAAGAAGTCCTTTCGGCCGCCACCGCCGCCAGCTTCGCGCGCTTCCTCCTAGTTTTCCGGATTGAGGACGATCTGGATCGGACTAGCCATTCAGCACCTCGCCTTCGCCGGACCTGGCGGCTCGGCCGAGCTGACGGCTGACTGTCGATTTATCCTTGCCCGCAATGTCGCCGATGTCGGCCATCGAGAAGCCAAGGATCGGATCATCCCGCATGGCCCGAAACAGATTGCTCGAATCGTCGAACAGCAGCGCGCGGCGTTCGCTTTGAACCCGGGCGGCGTTCAGCGTGGCGAATTGGCGGAGCGTATCGAGCAGCCCACGCTTGTCCTCCTCCCGAACGGTGGTGGCCTTCTTGTACGTGCGGACGAGTGACTCGATCTCGGCGCCGGTCGAACCCTCGGTAAACCATGCGATCAGCCGCAAATGGATGTCCGGGGCCTTAACGGGCGGCATGAAATGAGCGGCGATCGCCTTCCGCATCTCGAAGTCCGGCTTGGGAATCTCAAGCTGAACCTCGAAGCGCCGCCAGACGGCAGTGTCCAAGAGCTTCGGGTGATTTGTGATCCCGATTGTGAAGCCGATATCGCGGCGAACATCGAGGTTCTGAAGAAGCGCATTCACGACGCGCTTGATCTCTCCGACTTCCTGCGGGTCGTCTCGGACTTTCGCGATGGCATCGAACTCGTCGAGAAGAAGGATGCAACGATGGCGGTTCGCGAACGTGAACAAATTACCTATGTTGCGCGCGGTAGTGCCCAGGAAGGACGACACGAGACCGTCCAACTTCACCAGGACTACGGGAAGGTCGAGCTGCTGCGCGATCCAAAGCGCCAAGCGGGTCTTTCCCGTTCCGGGCGCCCCGTAGATGAGGCAGGTCTTCGACGGCCGGATGTCGATCTCGGACAGGGCTTCGAAATTTGCCCACTCTTCGATGATGGTTTCGATGGCTTGGCTGACCGTCGCGTTGAACAGCGGTGCGGTCGGTTGGATGTCCACCGGAAAGATGATGTCCGCCAGCGCCGCCGCCGTTTCGCGATCAACAGGCACGGGCGTGTTGCGCGTTAAAATTTCGCCGGAAATCTGCGCCTTGGAACGCTCGATACGACTCGGTGAAAGCTCCTTCGTCCGATCCGCGGTCGTCAGAATGCTGGTCAAGGTGGCGGATTGCTTCGCATCTCCATCCTTGGCCAGCGCATCGCGCAGGCGCTCGATCTGCTTGCGCAGGGCCGGTGACGCATCGGCCATTGCCGCGCGACAGAGAGCTTGGATGATCGAGAAATGGTCCATAAGCGATTCCCAGTGGGGCGTTGCACAATCGTGCCGGTACGATGCATGTACAGATCTATTTGTTGTATATCAATAGGAATATGGTGCAAAATCGAGCCGCAGCGGTGCGTGATACCGAGCTTCCGTTGCAAGGAGGCGTTGATTTGGCCCTGGCAGAACACCTCAGGATCGGGCGACCAATCTCTGCTGGGTCGACAATCAGATCCCCGCGATCGTGCGGCTCGCCTGGCGGCTCCTAATCTCCGCGAGTTCGCCGATTGCCACGATCACGGCGTTGATCCGTGGGGCGAAGCATGACGCCCGCTGCAACGCGCCACTATCGGCGCTACGCCTTGACAGGGGCTTTGCACGAGGCGCACTGCGCGACGCAGCGTGCCGGGATTACTTTCCGCGCAAGCTCTGCCGCCGCACACCTCGTCGCTGGGCCGAATGCCCGGATGTCCGGCTCGAGTTACTCTAATTGCGTCTCGCCGCGCCGGGCTTCGCGCCGGTCGCGCGAGAACCACGGACCGCTGCCGTGAAGTGAGGAGTGATGCGTCATGACCAGGGCCGCCCCGCGACGAGATGATGATGAGGCGCCGGTCGTCGTGCCCGCCCGCGCCGCGCTCTACTTGCGGGTCTCGACCGGCCGTCAGGCCGAACGCGACCCGTCGATTCCCGGCCAGCGCCACCAAATCGAAGGCTATTGCCTTTCGCGCGGCTGGGAGGTCGCTGCCGAGTTCGTCGAGCCGGGTAACACCGCGACGGACGATCGCCGGCCTGCCTTTCAAGCCATGACCGGTGCGGCGACGACCAAGCCGCCAACGTTCACCGTCATCGTCGTCTACAGCTTCTCTCCGTTCTTCCGCGACCAGTTCGAGTTCTACGTCCGCAGCCTGGTGAAGAACGGGGTGAAGCCCCTTTGTTGAAGGATAGCGGCTATGCCTTGAACCGCTCGCAGGCTGTCAGGCGGTCGACATGGGCGTTCATGCTGCCGCCGTGGATTTCCTCCTCGAGGAAGCGCGCTTCCTCGTCGTAGGCGTCCTCGGTGATTTCGCGCCACCAGCATTTTGGCTTGCCACCTACGCCGTCACTCCAGCGGTAGCCGCGGGCCTTCAGAGCGTCCTTCGTGTGGAACGGCGAGCCACGCGCGTGGATGCAAAGGCGCGCCTGTTGTGACGACGCCAGCAGCTGCTGGAACGGCGGCATCGCCTGGATGCGAGGCGAATGCGTGAGAACTTCCAGAAGGGCATGGCAGTCGTCGACTGCTCGGTGTCCGTTGTGAAAGGCGCCGCACTGGCCGACGAGATAACCGAGCTTCGTGCCCTCGAAGCCGAGGCCAATCCAGTCCACTTCCGAGACCGAGCACGCCCAGGGTTTCACGTCGAAGCCGGGGGCGAGCTTCTCGCAGAAGGGTCGGTCAAAGCGAGCATTGTGGGCGACGATGAGATCGGCATCCTCGACGAAACGTTGCACGACATCGAGATCGATCCGCTGCCCGGCGACCATCGCGTCCGTAATGCCGGTGATGCGGGTGATTTCCGCGGTGATGGCGGTCGTCGGCTGCTGCAGGGCCGAAAAGACGCCGACGACGTCCCGCACACCCATCTCGTCATAAGTGAAGGCGACCATGCCGAGCTCGATGATTTCGTGGGTGGCATGGTCAAGGCCCGTCGTCTCGGTGTCGAGAACGATGCCGAGCCGCGGCCAGGATCCGGGCTGCCGGTCCGAAAGCGGCCAGAGTTCCGGCGCGACCGGGCGAGGCTCGAGCTTGCGCAGGACACGGTATCGTCCGGTCGCTTCCAGACGCTCGACCATCCCAGCCTCGTATGCCGGATCTCGGCTAGAAACCTGAGGCTCACCTGCCATACGCCGGGGGGGCGTTGGCCGACGGATCTGCGAACGCTGCGTGGCGGGAAGCGGGATCACGCCGAAGAGATCGATCTGGAAGGGCTTATCGCTTCCCATTCGGTTGTCCTCTCCATCCTTAGGCCGATGCCGCGCCATGATCAGCGAACGAGTTCGACCTTAACACCGGTAGCCTTCGCAATCTCCTTCCAGGCTCGGTCAGTCGTGAGGGCTGGTGCGCCCAGGCTCTTGGCCAGTGCGAGACAGAACCGATCACCGAGCGACAGACCCACCTCCTTCGAAACGGATCGAAGCCGCGCTGCCTCCTCGGCGACGTCCTGGCCAACGGGAATAACGGCGATGTCGAGATCGGACAGATCCTGCACCGCTTCGTCTGCACCAAGGCCACGATCGATCAGCTTGGAAAGGACCTCGGTGTAGTTGACGACCGACATGCTGGCGTCGCCGAGCCGTGCCTCGACCTTGTCGGACCCCTTCTCCGAAAAGATCAGGCAAAGGACAGCGGACGCATCAAGAACGCAGGCCATCTCCTACTCTCTCTCCGCTTCCTGCCGGCGCTCGGCGATAAGTTCGTCCGCGACCGATCCGCTTTCGGGTGCATAATCGCGAAGTTTCTCCTGCAGACGGCGCAAAGCAGAGCGGGCAGGGCGGATACGAACCTCTTCACCGTGCAGTTCGATCAAGACTGTATCGCCCTTTGACAGCCCCATCGATTTGCGGAATGCCGCAGGAAGGATCACGCGTCCACCCTCGACGATTTTGCCTTTTGCTGCTGGCATGGTCCACCCCTTCTCATGCGTCATTTGATATCGTCTATGCCAGAAAGACGCTATGGTGCATAGTGTGCGTCAAGCATGTTCTGCTGCCAAGTTCCAGGTGAAGCCCAGCTGGCTCAACCAGCTTGATTGACCTGCCCTCAAAGGATCGGTTTAGAGCAGGGGCGTGGCTGGATGCACGAAAACTAGCTATCGCTTATATCGAGCATGCGCTAAAAGATTACGACCTTTTCGAGCTGGTACGAGCCTCAATGTCCCGACTTTTCGCTTACGTTCGCGTCTCCACCAACGGCCAAACGACCGACAACCAGATCGGAGAGATCCGCGCCGCCGGTTTCGAGGTCCAGGTTCGCCGCGTCGTGTCAGAAACCGTATCAGGCTCACTCGCGGCCAAGGAGCGCGAAGGCTTCCGGAAGCTGCTCGACCGGATGGAGGAGGGAGACATACTGGTCGTCACGAAGATGGACCGCCTCGGGCGGAACGCTATGGACGTGCGTGCGACAGTCGAACTTTTGGCCGAGATGGGCATCAAGGTGCACTGCTTGGCGCTGGGCGGTGTCGATCTGACGAGTTCTACCGGCCGCATGACCATGAGCGTCATCAACGCTGTCGCCGAGTTCGAACGAGACCTCCTGATCGAGCGCACGCATGCTGGCCTCGTGCGTGCGAAGGAGCAGGGTAAGGTGCTCGGTCGCCCCGCCAAACTGACAGCCGAGCAGAAGCGCATCGTTCGCGAAAGGCTGGGGGAGGGGACTTCGATCTCCGCGGTCGCCCGCGATTTCGCCGTAAGTCGCCTTACGATTCAAAGAGCTCGGGACACCACCAAAGACGCGGCGGCAAACGAACCGTGATTGTCATACGGTTTCCGTTTAATTGACTTGGGTTGCCGGCAGCCGGCAGCGCCACCCCAAGCCGCATCGCCTGCCATCTCCACGGTGGTCGCCAAGCCCGCCATGCATTCAGATTTGAACTGGTCCACCGAACAGGTGCAGGCAGCGAAGCCGCGATGGCCAGTGTTACCGACGAGCGCTTGAATTGACCTGTTTGTCAATGGCCAGTATGGTCACACAGTCGGCGATGAAGTCATCAGGCAGGTCGCTACCCGGGTGAAGGCGGCCGTCCGTCCGAACGAATTCGTCGCCAGAATAGGTGGCGACGAATTCGTCGCGATCGTCACTGCATCGACGGATGGAGCCCTGTCGGTCGTTTTTGACCGAATGAAGCGGCATCTGGCCCCCCGATAAAGATGCCGGCAATAGAAATTGCGGTTGGCGTCAGTCTGGGAGGGTCCGTATGGGAACCCGGGCGAGATGCAGCCGAGATGCCCGCATTGGCTGATTCTGCGATGTACGATAACAAGCGAAGTCGCGCCTTGAATTAAGTGATGATCTCCCAATTGCTTTATGCACACGTGAGAGGCGCTTAAAACTAATTATACACCCTACGCGAATTTGGATTATGGATTCTTCGCATGATTCTGCGATACATCACAAAGTCATATACACTATATTTAGTTCAAGAGCCTGATTTTCCTGATTTTTGACGAAATCGACTTGAAGACATCCGTTAGCTCGACCGCAGTCGCAACGGCGTAGTAATGCGACGCGTCGGTCGCACAGGCTCCGAGAACAGCGGCATCGCCACTAACGAGGTTGATCGAGAAGATCTCAATTCCATCCGTTTTTGGTAATTACCCACCCCCGCATTCCGTAGAATGTCAGGCGCCTACCGTCTCGAGAATTGTGTTGAAGACGTTGCCCCCTTGGCGCAGCCGGGCGGTATCGACGACGGTTCGGATGTCAGCTTCGCCTTCGGCGGCCCACATGGATCGATAGCCGTTGGTGACCTTGCGCTGGATCACGGCCGGTCGCAGGGCGCGCTCGCAGCCGTTGTTGGTGGCCTCGACCATCCCGGTCCAGAGAGTGAAGGTCAGGAGCTGGTCGCGCGCTCGCCTGAACTTGTGCTGGACCACTCGAGCGAAAGGGCAGGAGGTCGGTGCGGCGAGGATCTCGGAAAGACTTCGCTCCAGTGCACGGCGCTTGGCGACGATGGTCGATGCGGCGAAGGTCGTGATGCCGCTGGCCAAAGCGAAAGCCTTGGACAGCCAGATCCGCAGCCGCGACGGCAGCAGATCCTCGCCCGCCTGTTCGGCGTAGGCGACGTCGCGGGCCAGATGAGCCAGACAGGTCTGATGGGCGTCGGCATGTCCCTGCTGGGCAGAGTAGCGATCGGAACACCAGACCTTTGGCCGGTGCCCGTCCATCAGGGTCCTGACCACGATGGCACCACGGGTCGGAGCGGCACGATGGACGACTGCGTCATCGCAGCGAAACACCCATTGGAAGGCGTTGCTGCCTTCGATGCGAACGCCGGTCTCGTCCGAGGCCACCACCTTGGAGCGGCGCAGGGCGGCAATGGCGAGATCGCGGTCGGCGACGAAGGTGCCCTGCGCCCGGCGCAGCATGTTCATCAGCCCGCCCTGGCTGATCTGCAAGCCGAAGAGATCGGCCAGAGCTTTCTGAAGCCGTTCATAGGACAGGGCCTGGAAGGTCTTAAGATAGGTCGCCACCGCATGCAGCCGCGGCCCGAACGGCGTCCCCCTTGCCGCATCGGGCAATCCCGCTGAGACAAGCGTGCCGCAGGAAGGACAACAAACCGAAAGCCGGCGATGACGCGTCACGAACGGCTTGATCTCCGGCAGATCGACCGTCTCGTACGTGCCGCCGATCTCCGCGGGAAGGCTATCGGCCAGGGCTGCCTGGCAGCAGGAGCATTGCTCGGGACGGTGATCGACGAGCCGATCGAAATCCTCACCCATCGCTCGGCTGTGGCCTTCGTGACCGGGCTTGGCGCCGCCAGGTCTTGCCTGCTCACGGCGCTCCTTGCGGTCACTAGACGGAGGCTTCGAGGATGTGCGTGACGTCTTCTCCGGACGCTGAATCTTCAGCACCAGATCGATCAACTCTTCCTTCGTCAGACGCTGCAAATCACCGCGATCCATCCGTCCATGGATTCAGGGAATTCGGCCCGTGACAAGGGGGTGGGTAATTA